>JADFVZ010000070.1 GCA_015222805.1 Pseudomonadota bacterium | reverse complement strand
CCAGTTGTTGATCCAGTTGTTGATCCAGTTGTTGATCCAGTTGTTGATTCAATCGAGGCAGTTACTGAAGAGATAGTTGCTGCTGCAGTCCCCGCAGCAGCAGTCAACAACCGTCGTTCTGTCAAACGCCTGGGCATTAATACCAGCGATGAATTCAGTCTTGATATGAGCGCCCCGATCGTCATGGCACCTGCGGTAGCGCCACCTGATGTTACTTTGCCTAATGCGGAACAGGATGCCCAGTTGCAGGATATCCTCGTGCGCCTGGCACTGGATCCTGAAGACCTGGAGGCGGTAGTAGAGCGGAATGTGATCCTGGCAGATGTAATCTTACAGGCAAATACAGCTGTGGCCGCAAGTAACTTAACCCTGGCTCGCCGCCTGGAAGCTGCGGTACGTACAGTTGACGCTAAACAGCCGGGACTACCGGCCCTGGTAGCAGCCATTCAGATAAAAGCAGACATGAACCAGGGTATAGCTGATGCAGCGGCCGACATTGAAGCGGGCAGGTATTTTGAGCCTGTGGGCAGCAATGCTTTTGAACGTTATGATGCGATGTTGGCCGAGGATGCCGAAGACCAGGTTGCAACTGCAGGAATGAATACCTTATTACTGGCGGTGATTGAAACCGCAAAAACTGATGCGGCTACGGGAAGTTATGAACAATCGTTGGCACTGTTGACCCAGGCAGAAGTAATCCCCCTGAGTGGCGCACAACTCTCCCAGGCGTGGGCTGAGGTCGCTACGCTCCAGGCTGATGGCATTTCCACACTGCAGGCCAGCGCAATTGCCAATATTGATTCAGGCCGCTTTGAGGCTGCAGACTCAGAAATTACCCAGCTGGTAGCGCTTGGTGCTTACCCGGCGGAAGTCACCCGGTTACGCCAGAGCCTGGGGGATGCGCGCAGGTACGGCAGTTTTACTCCGGGCCAGCAGATTCAGGATTCCTTTACCGGGGCGTTGCCTGGACAGACTCCAATTATGATAGTGATCCCTGCCGGCGAGTTCCTGATGGGTTCTGATGCTTCGGTAAAAGATTCGTCCAAGAATGAAAGGCCGGTACATCGGGTTGATATTTCACGCGGCTTTGCACTGGCACAGCATGAGATTACGGTGGGTGAATTTATGCTCTTTATTAACGATAGTAAATATTTCACTGACGCTGAGCGCCTGGGTAAATCACGGATTTATGATGAAGGTAATGGCGCGATTGTAGAAAAAGAGAAAGTTAACTGGCGGCATGATTTTTATGGTGAATTTGCGGATTCTAATTTACCCGTAATCCATGTTTCATGGGATGATGCGGCAGCCTATGCTGCATGGCTGGCTGAAAACACCGGCAGGAATTACAGCCTGCCATCAGAAGCTGAATTTGAGTACGCTTTGCGTGCAGGCAGCCTGACTGATTATTGGTGGGGCGATGGCGTTCCAGAAGAAATTGTAACCAATGTAACCGGAGACCGGGACAAGTCAGAATCAGGCCGTCGCTGGACAGCTGGTTTCAGGCGATATAAGGATGGTTACTGGGGGCCGGCACCCGTTTCCACTTTTAGTGCCAATGCATTTGGTCTTTATGATATGGGTGGCAATGTTAGCGAATGGGTGGAAGATTGCTGGCACTCAACTTATGTACAGGCACCTGCTGATGGTAGCGCATGGATTAACCCGGGCTGTAACCGCCGGGTTATTCGTGGTGCTTCCTGGAGCTCTGCACCGGAACAGGCGCGTTCAAGTTCACGTATATCAGCGGGCACTACATCCCGTTTCTCCCGGGTTGGTTTCCGCGTCGCTCGCAGTTTATAAAACTGACAGGAAGACTAATTAATCTTGAGTACGGGCTGGTAACGCTACCTGTCCCGTACTAATTGCTGTCAGGATTCTTGCCAACCTTGATCCTGCGGTGATTAAACGTTGCTGGATCAGCAGGTCTGCCTGGTCTTCAAATTCTTTGCTGATACTGCCATTGCCTGTAGCAGGGTAGACCTTATCCCCAACGACCAGTTGATGGGATTCATTTGTCCACTCATCAACTTCCGACAGCTGCCACTGCTGGCCATTAAGCGGGTCAGGGCTCTGCCGGGCTTGCAGTTCACGGGTAAATTCCTGCCAGTTACTGTGCCGGCGACGAATGATTCCGGTATCCCACAATTGATGCAGGCGCATTGAAGTGCCGTGGAAAATAACACTTACATCATTGCCGCCGCGATCATCAGCGTAGCCGGCATGCAGGGGCTGGTGGAGGTCTCCAACCAGATGGCACAGCCAGTTAAAAGCTTTACTGCGTTCACTCTTCACCAGGGCCTCCTGGTCGAGCCGTGCAGCAAAGTATTTGATTTTTTCAGTCACGCATCGACCGTCAGCACAATCCCTCTCAGAACGGTACTCAGATGCACCGCGTGGCAGGTTTACATAGTGGAAAGGGCGGGTAGGGCTGTATTGATCCTGTTCCCGTACAATATCCGGCCAGTTACAGGCAAAACGCAGGGTTTTATTACTGGTATCACCAATGATTTGTGCCAGCCAGTCACGGGTTTCCGGGCTAACCTGGTCAATTGCAATTCGACCGATAATTGCATGCCCATCCCGTCCCCAGGGATAAGCCTGGGAGGTGATGCTTAGTAACAAAACTGTAAGGCAAATCAGGCCTGATTTTTTCATAATGGTATTCTCGGAAGTGAATACCAATTATATACCTACAGGCCCAACAGGTAGCTAGAAGTTGTCGGTAGATGCAAACATTCCGACTTTCAGGTCTTTGGCTGTATAAATTTCGCGATCATCTACAAACACCTTGCCATCAGCAATGGCCATGATCAGGCGTCGCTCGATCAGGCGACTGAGTTCAATCTCATAACGTACGGTCTTTGCCGTTGGCAGGATCTGGCCAAAAAATTTGACTTCACCGGCACCCAATGCGCGACCTTTGCCCTGGTTGCCTTTCCAGCCGAGGAAAAATCCGACCAGTTGCCAGAGGGCATCGAGACCCAGGCAGCCCGGCATCACCGGATCGTCTTTGAAATGCACATCAAAAAACCAGAGGTCGGGATGGATATCAAACTCGGCAACAATTTTACCTTTGCCGAGCTGGCCACCGTCAGCTGAGATTTCAGTCACCCGGTCGACCATTAGCATATTGCCACGCGGTGATTTAGCAATATCGGGACCAAACAGCAGGCCTTCACCGCAGTCGAGCATATCCTGTTTTGTATAACTTGATTTTCTATTCATATCCATAACTGTCACTTTAACGAAAAATGCATCTTACTTGCAAGGGGAATCCATACGCTAGTGTACAGCGCCAGTCATTTTTGCGCCTCCCGCAACTGTGGATCATCAAGCTGCAAACGATACATCACCTGATTGTAGTTGTAGCGTGGAGTTTTCTCCTTAGCATCGCTGAAGGAATCTGTGTAGGTCCCCTCTAGAAAAATGACCCGCCCTTCCTCCTGGTTGAAGAACGCATGCGTCGCGACATTGTAGAAATTGTAATTGTCATGATGGATGATTTTTACCGCACTACCGTAGGGTCCTTCCGGTTCTGTTGCTTCGGCGTAATACACATCACCAAAAGCTTCTGAAAGGAGGATCCAGCGCTGACGGTATTCGTTCCAAACCACACACGCCGACCGACTGTAACCGTTTAATGACAACTGGACGTCACGTTGCTCCCATTGGGTTGAATCCTGAATAGCACTCCAGTCGTTTGGCACACGCAACCAGGGATAGAAATACCAGTAATCATTATGCAAGAAAGGGTGCGAGGAATAATGATTCCTCACACAGGGAAGCTGCACCCACACCTTGAATATTTCAAGTTCGTCATCAAACAGTGCCAGGCCACATTCATCAGGAATCTTTAGGCCATCCTGGCGTGTATAAGTTGCGATAAGGCGCTCCTCACCGGCTGGATCCTTGATTACAACGAGGCCTTCAATCCATACCAATCCCTTACCAGAAAGCGGTAACATCGGCTTTGAGCGCCCCTCCTTGTCAGTGAAGTAATTATAATTAACTGCCACTGCGGGGTCATCGCGCAGGTCACTGGTGGCCGCCGATACACTGAAGTTCCAGTATGCAGGTCCGATTGTGTCGCCCCAGATCCAGAAAATCTTGCCACGGTAAATCGCAGCGGAAACGGTGTCCTGTCCGAGCACCTGGGCATTCAGCAGTGGTTCGTTCATCGCTACCGGGAGACCGGCCATCACGCTGTCGCGATAGATGCCTTCACCTGTAAGGCGATAGAGCCGCTCAGCAACCATCGTACGACGAACATGAAGTTCCCGGACATTACCGGGCTCAATTTCTACATTGGTGCCGCGCCCCATGGGAGTATCCTCCACATACTCATAGCCATGGCTGCGAACAGTGATGAATACTTCGTGCCCGCCATAAGCTGGCTCTTTGAGTGCGGCCACGCCAGCACTGTCGGTCCAATACTTCACCTCGTTTGGGAGTTTCAACTCAACCAGCGGTACGCCACGGCCCGTATTTTCGTCAACCACACGGATTACAAAGTGTTCTGATTTCTCATTAACAGCACAAGAGCAGAGCAGTGTCCCCGCACTGATTAACGTTATTAACAATACTGTAAGTCTCATGACATACCCCATTTATTCAGGTGGCTGTCTAAGGTTTTAGTTAAGTGGTGCAGCCGAGCTGTGACCGGTGTATTCAAACCTACACTAGCATATAGACGATAATATCGTTTTTAATCAACAGAGTGCTAGTCTCATGCCGGGTCAATATTCAGTGTAAATGCTGGTATAAATTCGAGTGCAATTCAACGGCCTGGATGGTGAAAGTTTGGGCTAGTGGTTGCCGGCGGGTAATGGAACCACAGGGAAAGCTAATAGGTATAACGGTTTGCGAGAAAGGCTTGGCGCCGGGGCTGGGACTGGGACTGGGACTGGGACTGGGACTATTTAGGAAATTGGTGTACGGACAGTAAAATCTGTGTAGCAGTAATTATAGGCCCCGTTTCAAGGTCACAGTATTGCCTGTTTATTCTGTATGACTACGCCACCACAAACCAGGCATCTCAAGCGAAGACGCAATTTTACTACTATACTGATTAAACGATCACTATGTATATACTGGCAATTATACAAGGTAGGGAGTCATCTTCGCCCCGGGTTCATTGATAAACGGGAAACATCTGCATGGAGGAATTGTTGCAGTTGTTATTCTGGGTATTCTTCTTATCGGTCAAGTATGTTTGTCCGAGGTAGCTGCCCGAACGTCTATCGAACCCCCTAAAACCAGAGCCCAGTTACCCGGATGCTCAACAGCCGCCGTGATCGTAGCGGATGGCACCGTGTACACGCCTGGTAATACCCTGGTCAATTCTGAGCAGTCCATTACGACAAACGGTAGCGTCATCACCCAATCTGCCGCAACTGTCACCTACCAGGCATCGAACGTTACCCTTGGGAGCGGTTTCACGGTGAACAAAGGTGGCACATTCCAGATCAGCATTGGGCCTGTTTCCTGCGAGTTTCCATTCGTTATGGCTCAGGCTCAGGAACCGGTACATGGTGACTTTGATGCAGCTGCAGCTGCAATTTACCCTGCCGGTGGACCGATCGTAATCAACAGTGGCGAAGTGCGACTGGATCGCAACGATCTCACGATTCCGGGACGCGGACATATCCATTTTGAATTACAGCGACGTTATCGCAGTCAGCTCGATTATGACGGTCCTCTGGGTTATGGCTGGGACTTCACTTATAACGAGTACCTGTCGATTAAGGCGAATGGTGATGTAGACCGTGCCAATGGCAAAGGCAGGGTAGATACGTGGACGCGCAATCCTGACAATAGCTACAACCCGCCGGTCGGCTATTTCAGTACCTTGAGCCGGGAAGGTGATGGTCGTTTCCTGCTGAGGGAAACAGGTGGTTTCAGACGATATTACAGCGCCATTGGTCGATTGATGGAATATCAGGATCGATTCGGTAACAGTATGTCCTTCAGGTATGACGTCGCGGGAAACCTGGTGCAGGTCAAGGATACCTATGGACGGGTCTTCGAGTTCAGCTATCAGCTGTTTGGCGGTCGCCAGCGGCTGAGTATATTGCGGGACTTTTCCGGTCGCGAGGTACACTACGATTATGACAGCAATGGAGACCTGCTGACAGTTCGCAGCCCCATTGTAACTGGCACCTCCACGGCAAATAATTTCCCGACCGGCCGGACTGAGTCTTATAGTTATATCTCCGGTAATCCGGCAACAGTGCTGAATCACAACCTGTCGACCGTAACCTATCCTGAGGAGGTAGCAGCAACCGGGCCGGCGGCAATGGTCTTTACATATGGTGACACTGGAATCGATCTGGACCGGGTATTAACCATGATCCATGGTGGCACCAATGCCTCGGGTGTTCCTGCCGGGGGAACAGCTCTCTTCGCCTACCAGGCTCTGAACCAGGCCCAACCGCCTGGTAATCCCGATGTGCATCGCTTGCAAGTAACGGTAACCGAACGCAACACTAACCAGATTATCTACCTGGTTAACGAATACCAGCACCTCAAAACGCTCAGGAATCTGACTCGGGGATTGCGGGTGGGTGAGCCTGCATTTTTTGAGACGAATTATTCTTATGATGACGACGGCCAGAGGATATTGGCCCTTATGCCGGAGGGAAACAGTATCCAGTATGGATATGACAGTGCCGGACCAAGGGCGGCACAACGCAACCTGCTGGAAATAAGGCATATTGCGGACCTCAACCGGGGTGGAGGTGAGGACCTGTTAACTACCTTTACGTACGAACCGGTCTTCAATCAGCTGGCGACAAATACCGATCCGCGCGGTAATGCAAGCGGTTTTGTACCACCTCTCGGCGCGCCGTCTGCAGCACGTTACACGACAGAGTACTTCTACGACTACCAGGAAGGTGGTGCAGCCATCCCCGATGTTGCAAAGTACAGTATCGATCTGACCGGTACCAACCGTAACCTTGGTGACCTCAACGGGGATGGACGCGCCGATCAACTGGCGGGTAACCTGGTGCGCAAAACACAACCAACCGTCACCTTACTGGCGGATTCCCACGAGGCCCTGGACCTGGGCAGCACGGCCCAATCAATACTCACTGAGTTGCAGTGGAATGAGCGTGGTCAAAAAACCGCCCGGATTGATCCTGAAGGCAACTTGATGGGCTACACCTATTACCCGGAAAACGATCCCGATGGTGACGCTGCCGCGATTCCCGGGCAATTATCCACCCTGCCACGAGGCTACCTGATGTCCTCCGTCGTCGATGGTACGCCAGCACCTCCACGCCGTACCAGCCCATCGCCTCCTGCCGGCCTGGAGACATTGTTTGGGTATGATCCTGTCGGAAACCTCATATTTGAAGGAAATCCGCGTGGCGTTATGACAATCTGGGAGGTCAATCAACTCAATGAACGTGTGGTTGAAACCCTTGGTGCGGATGTCACGGCTGCCGTTAGCAGTGGTCAATTGCTTACCGGGGAAGCGGCTTTTTCCTATCAACATCGCTACTTTTATGATTTTAACGGGCGGGTTGTTCTGCTGGAACAGGAAAACAGGGCGGCTGTCTCTACCACAGTTGGTGTAGGTGACTGGGTTGAACGCAGTTTCACCTATGACATTCTGGATAACCTGCTCGAAAGCCAGGTTGAGGTCGATTCGGTTACCACTGTAAGTATGCAGCGCTTCTATGATGGTAACGAGTTGATGGTCCGAGTGGTTGAGCCACTCAATAATGCGGTTCGAATTGAGTACGATGAACGCAATCTTCTATTCCGCGTATACCGAGGATTTCTCGATTCCGATGAATCGATTAGTGTGTACGATTACGACCTGAACGGCAACCGGAGTCGAAAGATGGATGCCCAGGACAATGACAATAACGCTTTGCCCGAAAGCACTTTTTATACCTACGACGGGTTTGACCGGCAGACCGTCACGACCGATGCCCTGGGTAATCAGCAGATTACGTACTACGATGTTGCCGACAATATTGTACGGCTGGAATTGCAGGGTCACAGGGCGGGTCAGCCCCTGGCAGGCAACGTAATTCTTCGAGATCAACTGTTCTCGCATGATGAACTCTACCGCCGCTACCAGACAGATGACGTGCTGTTTCTGGCGGATGGATTTAGTCCACTCCGCGCGGAAAACCTGCTGGACGAAAATATGGACGGAAAGGTAACCAAAAAAACCGAATATGACGCTCTCTCGCGTATAACCTATACCGTTGAGGATGACGAGGATACCCATCAGGCGATTTATGACGGCGCAAGCCGTGTGGTGCAGACAGTCGACCCACTGGGTAATCTATTGGACTTGATTTATGACAGGAACGATAACCTGATTTCGGAGGTAAGCACCGAGGTCTCACCTGAGGGTATCGTCCCCGACGAGGTCTTCATTACTCGCTATGTGTACGACCAACTCGATAGACTGGTGCGCACAACAGACAACATCGGGCGAACAACTCGGCTGGCTTATGACAGTCGTGATAACCTGACCACATCCACTGACGGCGTCGGACCCATGCTGGGTTCAGACCCATTGGGTGTGTTCCCTGGCGCAATCAACGGGCCGGGTAACAGCAACACACGCCACTACGATGGGCGTGACCTGCTGGTTAAGGAGGTTGTCGACCTACGCGTGGGTGGCCAGGGCGATGGAATACTCGATACCAGCAATCCATCAAATCCGGACGGCCAGGTGACTGTTCAATATGCCTTCGATGACAATTCACGTCTTGCCTCAATGACCGATGACAATGGCAATACGACCAGCTATTCCTATGATGCTCTGAACCGGATGATTAAAAAGACCAACCAGGATTCAACGTTTCATGCGTATGGCTATGACCTTGACGACAACCGGGTAAGTGTAACCGATCCGAATGGAAATCAAATTACTAACGCCTTTGACGTGCTGAACCGCCTGGTGCAGCGGAATATCACCCGCAGTGGAGCAACGCTTGGCACTACGCTGGAAACATATGCCTACGATGGTTTGTCGCGCCTGACAGCCAGCAGTGACAACAATGGCGCCGGTACAACCCATTCAGTCGATAGAATTTACGATTCCCTTTCCCGGTTGCTGGAGGAACAACAGAATGGCGAGCCGAGTTCGTCGGAATGGTTTGGTGATGGCACCCGCAAGAGCCTAACTTATCCCACCACGGTTTCTCTCAATTATGAGTATGACGAAATCAACCGCCCGACCCGCGTCGCTGATTCAGCGACTTCGTTGTCGGTTGGAAGCATTGCCGAATTCAGTTGGATCGGTCCTGGTGACTGCCCCTGGCAGTGCCCTTGCGACGGCAGGCCATTACTGGTCGCATTCGGGAACGGGCTGGAGATGAGTTTCCTCGATGACACGGGCCTGGTTAATATTGGCTACAACCAGGTCCAGGAGGTTGTAGCACTGCGGCATCTCGATGCTGGAGTACCCCTGGTGGACAGGACCTACAGCTATAACCGTGCGTATCAGCGTATCGGGGAATCGTTACTCGACGTTATCGGCGATCCGGCTAATCTGTTTACCCTGGACTCATCCTACCGAGTTGTGACTTCCGATATGGGAATCGATCCGATCGAGGGTTTTTCCACCCGTATCGACTATGAACTCGATGGCGTGGGTAATCGTGAGCAGGTCGATTTTCTGCAGGATTTCGGAGGTGGATCTACCTCTTCTTTCGGTGAGGACTATGTCCCCAACCTGATGAATGAATATGATGACACCGGAGCTGGTGGTGGACCACGCGCGCATGACAATAACGGCAACCTGACTGACGATGGCGGTTTTCTGTATTTGTATGACTACCGCAACCGACTGGTGCAGGTGAAGATCAAGACTGGCTCGGTGCTCAAAGCAGCTTATGAATACGACAGCTATAACCGCCGGGTAAAAAAGAGTCTGGATGAACCGGGAAATCCTGGTGTTCTGACTCGGGAATTTAATTATTTGTATGACGAATGGCAGGTGATTGAAGATTGGGGTGATGCCACTGATTATTCAATCAATGGTGCAATCTCTACGTATATTTACGGTGTAGACATCGACCAGCCGACACAACTGCGTACATCCGTTTCCGCACCTGCAGGTGCCGGAACCTTTTATTACCACAGGGATGCCCGCAATAATGTCGTGGCAATGACTGATTTGGCGGGAACGGTAGTGGAGAACACACGCTATAAGGATTATGGTGGGTTCACGCAAGATACCAGTATAGATAATCCTTACCTCTTCCAGGGGCGGCGTTATGATCCTGAAACCGGTCTTTTCTATTATCGAAATCGCTATTATGACCCGTTAACCGGCCGCTTCCTGCAGCGGGACCCAGTTTGGGATCCGAACAACATGGGGAATCAGTATACGTTCGTTGCAAACGGTCCCCTTTCTGGAACAGATCCGATGGGACTGGAAATCAGGGTGTATTCGTCTGAAGCATTCTTTCCAGGTTCAGGAGCAAATCATGGATATGTCTATTCGACAGAAACAGAACGTGGAGTGGGTACAGCTGGATCCAGTGGTTCTGCAGCACAGGATTCAACGGGAAAGAAAGGAACGGGAAAGCCGAATGAGAACAAATACAAGGTTGTAAAATTACCAAAAGGGATGTCAGAGAAAGAGTTTATGGACAAAATTGAAAAGTGGCCTGGATGGAACAGAGACATCTATTTGCCATTTGTTAATGATTGCCAGGTTCAGTTAGAAGAGGCATTTAAATATGTAGGAGTAGATTACCCTGGCGTACCAGGTGGTCGAGGCCCAACACCGAGAAAGTTTACTGACTATTTACGTAGAGAATTTGGATACACACCACCGAACGTACCCCCCTGGGATGAGGGTGTTGAGCCCAGGAAGTGGAAATGGATTGAGGTGATGAAAAAAGAAAAGGAGGCCAGGGTCGCTGCAGAGGCCGCAAAGGCTGCAGAGGCTGCGCGGTTGAAGATAGCATTGAAGAAATACAGGGCGGCTAGAGCCCCCAAGCATCCCAAGCCCTCAGATCTTGGTCCTAAGGGGAGCTTTCGATAGAGTATAACCAAATGTCAGGGGCGGATTTTTCGGTCCAGAGGGCAAAATCAGCGGTAGTATTGTTCTCCAGTTTGGTGGAGGCTAACCGCCAAAAGGAGTGCTTTTGACTGACGGAGGAATATGTTCCCTAAAGTACTCCCCGTGGTTATTCCATCACCTTTAAGCACGGTTATACGCCAGAATACGCTGTAGACAAGCGTAGCAAGGGTTTCAGGGTGTCTGAATAGTTGATTTGGAGTGTCTTGAAACGATAAAAAAGAGGATATTGGTGCCGGGGGGGGGAATCGAACCCCCACTCTGTTACCAGAACTGGATTTTGAATCCAGCGCGTCTACCAGTTCCGCCACCCCGGCAGCAGATTAGGGCGCTTAGTATAACGGCTTTGGTAGCACGCGGAAACCTCTCAGTCGAGTTTGCGGAAGTATTGCCTGATTATCGGATTGAAGCGTTCGAAATCCACCAGGAATGAGTCATGCCCCTGTAACGATTCCGGGTGGTGGAATTCAACTTCGGTGGCGCATGAATCCAGGCCCTCGGCCAGTTCTTTTTGCTGGTGCAGGGGGAAAAGCAGGTCGCTGTTAACGCCGATAATACAGGCGGATTTTAATTTAACTTCACATAGCTTTTCGGCTATTCGTTGATGGCCCGGCACCTCCACTGAGTGGCAGAGTGTAGAAGGATCGCGGGTAACATCAAACCAGTCCATCGCGCGTGAAAGATAAATGTAACAGGCCGGATCAAACTGGCCGATAAACCGGTCTGCAGCTGCCTGCAGGTAGGATTCGACTGCATAATTCATACCCCAGCTAGTTTGTGGGTAACGCACCTGGTCATCGCGGCCGAAGCGGGTGCGCCATTCTTCAGATGAACGATAGGAAACCATGCCGATTTTGCGCGCCAGACGCATGCCTTCCTGCGGCCAGCGCTCTTCGCTGTAATTGCCATCCTGCCAGTCGGGATCTTTGCAGATAATCTCCCGCTGTAAGGCGCGTATAGCAATAGCGTAGGGTTCTGCCGCCGCAGCTGTAGAGATGCCCAGGAAATGCCGGCAGCGTGACGGGTTCTGTTTCAGCCATGCCAGTGCCGTCATACCGCCCATGGAGGGACCAATCACTGCAGCCACTTTATCAATGCCAAGGTGTTCAAGTAGCAGGTTGGTTGAACTGGCAATATCCTCAATCGCCAGTTCCGGGAAATCCAGTCGCCAGGGCTTTCCACTTTCAGGGTTGATGCTGGCCGGCCCGGTCGAGCCTTTACAACTTCCCAGGGAATTGATGCAAATAATATTCCAGTGATTGGTATCAATGGCACGACCGACACCGATTATCTGTTCCCACCAGCCCGGGCTGGGGTCTGCAGCGTTGGCAGTTGCATGTGCGGTGGGCGAAAGGCCGGTAAACAGTAGGACAATATTGCTTTTATCTGCATTGGCCTGGCCAAAAAGCTCATAGGCTAACTGTAATGAGGGCAGGCTGCCTCCCCGGTGAAATGAAAAAGGCTGGTCATACTTGAAGATTTTGCTTGCGGGGGGTGTATTGCTGAACACATTATTCTCTTTTGTTATTTCTATGGATTAATTATAGCGTTATACCGCAACCAGCTCCTAACATCATCGTGTATCATTTGCTAATGATCTCATCCGTTGTTTACAGTTCACAGACAGGCGTCCATGCCAGCCTGGCAGAAACCGTTGAAAAACACTGCCGTAGTGAATGGAAACAACCCATTCGCGAACATACGAGGCAGGCTTTTGAAGGCTTCCGGGCGGTGCTTGGGGATTCTGCTTTAAATGGGTTTATTCTGGATACAGGCTGTGGAACCGGGCAGAGCACCGTACAGTTGGCAAAACAGTTTCCACACTCCCTTGTCGTTGGTATCGACCAGTCGGGTGAGCGTCTTGGCAGGGGAATTGTGAGTATCGCACAAAAAAATGAACTGCTGAAGCAGCCGGTAGTTATGGGGAATTGTGTGTTGTTGCGTGCTGAAGTAGCAGATTTCTGGCGCTTGCTGAAGATAAATAAACTTACACCCGAAAAGATTTTTATATTTTATCCAAATCCCTGGCCTAAATCTGCCCACCTGCTGCGGCGCTGGCATGCTCATCCGGTTTTTCCGACTTTAATGGGTTTTGGGGTGCCGATTGAGCTTCGCAGTAACTGGAGGATTTACCTGCAGGAGTTTGCACTGGCAGTTGAGATAATTACTGCTAATCAGCCACAGCTCGAGCTAATGAAGCGTGAGGAACTTGCAGGTGCTTTCTGCACACCATTCGAGAAAAAGTATTATGCAAGCGGACACTCACTATGGCGGTTACAAACCGACAAGCAAAGCTTGTCGCCCCGGACCTGATCCGGGGTCTCAGGACAGATAGCATGGTGCTCAATGAGATCCCGGGTCAAGCCCGGGACGACAGAGTAAATTACTGCTTGTATTCGTGAATACCCTGCAGGGAGTTATAGATCATGGTGACAAACTGATCGGGTTTAATCCAGACTTTTCCGAGAGAGTCATCCCACTTGGCAGTGGGCGTTAATGCGATTATTTGTTTCAGGTTTTTGCCTTCATCAATCAAAGCCTGCACTGATTTAATCGCTTCAGTTAGAAATTCTCCGTAGGCTTTAATATCTGCTCGAGTTCCGAGTGGCTCGCCATGCCCGGCGATAAATTTGGTGTCCTTATTCGCCAAACTAAGCGCTTTATTCACCCCTTTGAGGAAACCCTGGATACTGCCGCCGGCATCAAGATCAACATAGGGATACCAACCATTGAACCAGATGTCACCCATATGAATAACATTGCTTTGCGGGAAATGTACAAGGGCATCGCCGTCAGTGTGGGCATTTGCAATGTGATAGGCAACGGCAGTTTCGCCATTAAAGTGCAGTGTTGCCTCATCATTAAATGTAATATTGGGCATGGCTGCTGCAGGGTAGGCGGGTGTGGATTTTTGCATAAAGTTACTGAACTGTTCACTGTTCATGCGGGTATAAACATTGTTATGCGCAACGATAACCGTGCCGGTCTTACCTATTTTTTCATTTCCACCAACGTGATCACCGTGATAATGAGTGTTGATGACATAACGGATGGGCTGATCACTGACCTTGCGAATTGCATCGAGTAAACCATCTGTAACCGGGGCTACCTGATCGTCAATTATAAATACACCGTCAGCACCGCTGGATATGGCAATATTGCCACCCTGGCCTTTAAGTACGCTCAGGGTGTCGCTCAGTTGGGTAGTCTTGAATTCAACTGCCAGCGATGCCTGGCTGAGAGTGAGTAGCAGGCCGGTGATAAGACCGGTAGTTATTGATCTTTGTTTACTCATAATCAGGCATCCGTTCAGGTGTTTATTTTAGTAATAATTTTATTGGTTTGTTATCCGCAGTGTTAATGGTAATCGGTTCAGCCTGCAAATCATTAGCATCTACATTGGCTGTGCCTGTGGCTGAAAGCTTGGCGCTTAACAGCAGTTGTGAAAACTCAGACAGGGATTTTCCCGGTTGCAGGATATCAGCATCAGTCAACTGCAGATTCAATGGCAGTTGACCTGCGGTAAGGCGTTTGACCGCCAGTGGCATGCCGGTCTGACCTGGCACTTTCAGGAATACAAATACTAGAGCCTGTGGGTTGGCTGCGGCAATGGCAGGCTCTGCCAGTTGAACATTAATATTCAAGGCTATGCCGGTATCTACCGGATCAGCAGCCGTTGGCGCTTCAACTCCCAGGGCAGCCCGCGCCTGGTCGATCTGTTCGGTGACAGTTGTGGCGATGGCACTGCCGGGTTCCAGTTTTGCCAGCAGGTCCTGCCAGAGATCCAGTGCGCGCTGGTGATTGCCTTCAGAGGCCGCGGCGATTCCGAGCAGCCACTGGGCTTTCTGCAGTTCCGGGTTGCTAGCGTAAGCTTCCTCCAGCAGGGTTTTAACTTCTGCGGGAAAACCCTGCTGCTGGGCAGGATTGGTTGTCCTTAAGATAGCATCGGCAAGTTCCATTTTTGTATAGGCATCACCCGGTTCCAGTGCCAGTGCCCGGCGGTAGGCATTAACGGCTTCAGCGGGCTGGTTAACTGTCAGCAGGGTGCGTCCCAGCAACAGCCAACCTTCAATGTTATCCGGGTTTGTTTGCAGTTCAGCCTTGAGTGCAACTATGGCTTCATCCATGCTTTGCTGGCCATCGGACTGGTGGTTTTGCTGGGTCTGTGGTGGCTGCAGGTTTTCAGCGTAGAGTGCTGCGGGAGTTCCTACAACGCTATAGATCAGCCAGGTCAGCCCCGGCGTAGCGAAAATAAGGAAGACTGCGATTGCTGCAGAACGACGCGATTGCAACAGTGGTCGCAACAGGAAAGCCAGGGCAGCAAGCACCAGTAACAGTCCGAAAATTAGGAAATTTGTTGTCATTATCAGCTTAGTCCGTGTTCTTCGGTTTGTTTTGGTCCTGGAGGAGCTGCCGGTTTCGCTTACGTATATTGAAGCCAACAGCGATAGCACCTAGCAGCAGTAATCCTGCCGGCCCCAGCCATAACAGGTAGGTTGAGCGATTCATGCGCGGACGATAAAGGACAAAATCACCGTATCGATCGACCAGGAATTGTTTGATCTGATCATCAGTCTGTCCGGCTTTCATCATATCCAGGACTTCACGCCGTAGGTCCTGTGCGAGTTCCGCGTCTGAGTCGGCGAGGTTCTGGTTCTGGCAGACCAGGCAGCGGATTTCTTCTACCAGCGCATTGAAGCGAAGTTCCTGTGCCTCATTGTCGAAGCTCTGGGGTGGTGCTGCTACGGCCAGGGAGACTAAAAACCAGGCCCCCATGATGACCGCTGTAATTCGCAGTTTGTGGTGCAGTCCGGGAGTGACTGAATGTTCATCTTTCATCTGGTTATTTTGCATTGGCTTGCTCGGCATTTAATGTCGCGACTATGGGTTTGATTTCCTGTTCCAGGATATGCTGGTCAACTACGCCGACATGCTTGTAGCGGACCCGCCCCTGGGCATCAATGATGAAGGTTTCCGGAGCACCGTACACGCCGAAATCGATCGACACACGGCCGTCCCTGTCAGCCATGTTGATGGCGTAGGGGTTGCCAAATTGCCGCAGCCAGCCAGTGGCATCGGCCGTTTCATCTTTCAGGTTCAGGCCATAAACCGGGATCAGTCCAGAGCGCGATATTTCATTGATAAAAGCATGTTCCTGTCGGCAGGCAACACACCAGCTGGCCCAGACATTCAACAGGTAGCTTGTTCCCAGCAGGTCGGCTTTACTGACGAACTCATCCGGCTTGCCAACCAGCGGTAAATTAAATTCCGGGGCAGGTTTATCTATCAGCGGTGAAGGAATCAAGCTTTTCTGATCCGCATTTTTAAGTCCAAAACCCAGCAATAATGCCAGCAGGATAAAGATGATCAATGGCAGCAGGCGTTTCATGCGGTTACCTCACTTGCACTGGTTTTTTCAGCCATAAGGCGGGTCTTTTCCTTCGCCCTGGCAGTCATCCGGTAACGGCGGTCGCTCATGGCAATCAAACCGCCAAAAGTCATCATCAGCGTACCCAGCCAGATCCAGCGGATAAAGGGTTTTTCATAAATGCGCACGGCCCAGCGTTGGTTGATGTTATCCAGGGGGTCGCCCAGGGATACATACAGATCCCGGGTGAAGCCCGGATCCAGGGCCGCCTCAGTCATTACCTGGCCTTTACGGTAACGGCGTTTTTCAGGAAATAGTGCAGTGACATGTTTGCCGTTTTTACTGACCATAAACGTACCGCGTTCAGCACTGAAGTTAGGGCCTTCGACATGTTCTGTGCCTTTGAATTCGAACTCGTATGCGGCGACGGTGAAAGTATCACCCGGACCCATGGGGATATGTTTTTCGGTGCTGGTAGTTTCAACCATGGAAACACCGATAACGAATACACCAACACCCATATGCGCCAAAATCATCGCGAATTCGCTGCGTGGCAGGCTATTACGCTTTTGTCGCCGTATACGCTGGATAGCGTAACTGAGGGAGCCTGTGATCAACCAGCAACCAGCAAAGACACCGGTGAGGGTACGCAAATTACCGGTGCTGAGCATCCACGCTGCCAGCGCTGCAACTACAGCACTGATCACCAGGGGCAATATCAGTTGGCTGGCAACCCTGCCTATCTGATCCTGTTTCCAGCGGCTGTAGGCACCCAACGGTATGATCATCATCAACGGTGCCATCAGCATGATAAACAGGCTGCCGAAATAGGGAGGGCCTACCGAGATCTTACCCATGCCAAAGGCATCAGCAATAATCGGATAAAGCGTACCTAAAAGAACCATGCCAACCGCTACGGTTAACAGCAGGTTGTTAATCAGGATCAGGGATTCGCGCGAGAACCAGGCAAAACCACCACCGGTAATCATCTTCGGCGCACGGAATGCATAGAGTGCCAGTGAGCCGCCGATGACCACACCAAGATATGCGAGGATAAACACGCCGCGGGTCGGGTCGGATGCAAATGCATGCACTGAAGTTATCACCCCGGATCGAACCAGGAATGTACCCAGTAATGAGAGTGAAAAAGCCGAGATTGACAGGAGTAAAG
Organism: Pseudomonadota bacterium; assembly: GCA_015222805.1. Taxonomy (GTDB): domain Bacteria; phylum Pseudomonadota; class Gammaproteobacteria; order Xanthomonadales; family SZUA-36; genus SZUA-51. Next base: position 9,434 of record JADFVZ010000070.1, on the reverse strand, counting down.
TCCAGCCGATAAAGGCACCGCGTTTTTCAGTTACCGACTGTGCATGCAACAGGGCAGTACCCGCAAGCCAGGGCATAAAGGAAGCGTTTTCAACCGGATCCCAGAACCACCAGCCACCCCAGCCAAGTTCGTAATAAGCCCACCAGCTGCCAAGGGCAATACCAAAGGTCAGGAATGACCAGGCCAGCAGGGTCCATGGACGGGTCCAGCGCACCCATTCACGATCAATGCGTCCGCCCAGCAGGGCGGCGATGGCAAAAGCAAAGGCTACGGCAAAACCAACATAACCCATGTACAGCATAGGCGGATGGATGATCAGGCCCGGATCCTGCAGCAATGGGTTTAAATCTGCACCCTCAAGCGGTGAAGGCAGGAAGCGATCAAAGGGGTTTGAGGTAAAAATAACAAACAACATAAAGCCAAAGCTGATCAGCCCCAGCACCGCGGTTACCCGGGCACTGAATTCTGGCGGCAGGACGCTGCCTTTGCGACTGGAAACTGCAGTAACAGTTACGGTCCAGATGTTAAGGATAAATACCCATAGCAGCAGCGAGCCTTCGTGTGCACCCCAGACAGCAGAAAATCGATAGAGCATCGGCAGTTGGGAGTTTGAATTGTAGGCCACATAGGAAACTGAAAAATCCTGCGCAATAAATGCGTAGGTCAGGATTACAAATGCAAAACTTACAAATACAAACTGACCGTAAGCGGCGCTTCTGCCCATCGCCATGAAGGTGGAATTACCCCGCCAGGCGCCAATGATTGGAAAAACAAATTGGGCGAAGGCCAGCAGCAGGCCAAGAATTAAAGCCAGTTGGCCAAGTTCTGCGTTCAAGGTTTGTTCTCCGCAGCGGCGTTTTGATCTGCCACCGTGTGGCCGGTTTTTTCCAGCGCGTCAGCGACTTCAGGAGGCATGTATTCTTCGTCATGTTTTGCCAGCACTTCATCTGCCTGGAAAACACCTGCGGTATCGAGGGCACCAATGGCGATAATGCCCTGGCCCTCACGGAACAGGTCTGGAAGAATGTCATTAAATACTACGGCTACATCTTCCGGGCCATCGGTTACCACGAAATGAATTTCAAGGCTCTCATTTGCGCGGACTACACTGCCATCTTTAACCAGCCCGCCGAGGCGGAATTGACGACCAGCCGGCATTTTATCGGCCGCCACATCGGAAGGTGATACAAAGTAGAGCAGGTTTTCCTGTAGAGCAGTCATAGCGATAGCTGCGGCTATGCCGACACCGAGCAGGATCAGGAGGACTACGGTCATGCGTTTTTTGCGGGTGGGGGTCATGGTTTATTTCCTGGAATTATTTATTGGTGACGCTGGTTTTCGACACTGGCCCTGTTGCGAAGTTCCTGCCGCAGCTTGCGGCCGCGCAAGATCGGCAGGACTGCAATCAGCAGCATAATGAATATAGAAGTCCCGTAGGCAACCAGTATATAAGGTGTATGTGGATTCACAGCTGATCCTCCTTGATTTTTTTGGCAACCCAGCCGCGACGGCGGTCCTGGTCAAGTAAACGATTGCGCGCCCGGGTTAGCAGCGCTGCGCCGTAATAAAATTTGGTGGCTATGGCCATGACCAGCAAAGGGATCAGCATGCTGTTGGGCATTTTGCTGCCGCCGCCAATTTTCACTGTTGTTCCCTGGTGCAGGGTGTTCCACCAATCAACTGAAAAGTGGATAATCGGCAGGTTGACCACACCGACCAAAGCCAGCAGTGCAGCTGCACGGGCGGCTTTGCGCGGCTCATCGATGGCTGAATGCAGGCCCATCACCCCGAGATAAAGAAAAAACAGCACCAGTTGTGACGTCAGGCGTGCATCCCACACCCAGTAGGTACCCCAGGTGGGCTTACCCCAGATTGAGCCGGTGATTAATGCGATGAGGGCAAAAGCTGCACCAATCGGTGCGCTGCTGACGGCAAAAATTTCAGCAATCCGGATTCGCCAAATCAGCCCGATGGCGCCAAAAATTGCCATCAATATATATATCATCATCGACATCCAGGCGGCGGGCACATGGATATAGATGATGCGGTAACTTTCGCCCTGCTGGTAATCGGTGGGTGCAACAAAAAAGGCCTGGTACATTCCCCAGATAGTAAGGACGGCAAATATGGCCCATAACCAGGGGATCATGCGGCCGCTCAGCCAGTAAAAATAGGCAGGAGAACCGGTTTTATGTATAAACTTCATTACTGGATTCATAATGTAATTAACTCAAACTTATCCTTAAAGATGCTGCACAGGCAAAAGGTGCCAATGTCAGCATGAGGACCGCATATGCGGCCATCCATAACAGGTAGGCACTGCTGCCTATATTGTCGGTCGCCGCAGACACTGCACCGGTGGCGAGGATCAGTACCGGAATCAGCAAGGGGAAAATCAGTAAGGCCAACAATTGGCCTCCTTGCCGTAAACCCACAGTCAGGGCAGCACCGATGGCGCCGATAAGACTGAAGACCGGCGTCCCCAAAAGTAATGATTTTACCAGAACCGGCAGGGCTTCGCGGGGCAGGTTTAACCAGACAGCCAGCAGCGGTGAGAACAGCACAATAGGCAAACCTGTGGTCAGCCAGTGGGCGATAATTTTTGCCAGGACCAACAGGCTGAGGGAGTGCCCGCTGGTAAGGAACTGTTCCAGCGAACCATCATCAAAATCAGCCCGGAACAGGCCATCCAGCGACAAGGTGCTGGCCAGCAGGGCGGCGATCCAGATTACTCCGGCGGCAATTCGCGCCAGCAGGGCCGGACCCGGACCTAAACCGAGTGGGAACAGGCTGACGACGACAAGTAGGAAAAATAGTGGCTGCAACACTTCCGCACGTGAACGAACTGCCAGTAGCAAGTCGCGTTTTAGCAGGCTGATGAAGGCGCTCATGCGAGTGACTCCCGGTAACGCTCGCTGTCCTGGTATCCGAGAACAATTAGCTCCCTGACTTCAAGGCTCTGCGGGGTTAGTGCACCGTGGGTCGCGAGGATGGTTATGCCGCCATTTTGCTGATGCAGTGTCAACAGGCGGTCGACTACCTTCATGCCGTTATCATCCAGGTTTGAATAGGGCTCATCGAGTAACCAGATAGCCTCCGACTGGAACAGCAAGGCCCCCAGGGCACAGCGTTTTCTCTGTCCCGCCGAGAGCGAGCCGGCATCCTGCTCAGCAACCCGTTCCAGGTCCAGCTGGCTAATAGTCTCATTAATTAGCTTATCGGTGGGTTGCATATTATGAAAGCGGGCCATGAACTGGAGGTTTTCGCGAACTGATAAAGAGTCTTTGATACCCAGCTTGTGTCCCAGCCAGGCTACCGGCAACTCAGGCAAATGAATCCTGCCCTCAGTTGGGTCCAGGATGCCCGCAAGCAGGCGCAGCAAGGTGGTTTTGCCGGAGCCATTGGTGCCGCGCACCAGCAGCGTTTCACCAGCTTTAACGCTGAAGTTCAAGGACTCAAATACCGGGATAAACCAACGCTCAAACAACAGGTTTTCCACCCGAATACAGACGTTTTCTTCTTGCTCCGCTACTTGCTTATCCACTGCTGTCACAATTTGGGTATCTAATTCGTGAGTACATTGCGCTGTATTGTCCTTTGCTGGCGGGTATATGTCCACAAGTGCGGCGCGAGGGTTGTATTTTAGTGGTTTTGACATAGTTAATATTGAGCGGGGTCAGTTACAGGCATAATTTAGTCAGCTCAAGGTAATTATCGACATTAAGCCCCGCTCGATATAATCTTAGTGTTCCTCAAAACCAATAGTTTCTCCTCTGAGTTTCTCCTATGTCCAGATTTGATTATGACCTTTTTGTAATTGGCGCCGGTTCTGGCGGAGTCCGAGCCAGCCGGATTGCCGCTGGATACGGAGCCCGTGTTGGGATTTGTGAAGAAAGCCGGGTTGGCGGTACTTGTGTAATCCGTGGTTGTGTTCCCAAAAAACTAATGACCTATGCCGCACATTTTGCCGAGGATTTTAGTGATGCAAGGGCTTATGGCTGGAGTGTCGGGCCCACAAGTTTTGACTGGCCTCGCTTTATAGCAGCTAAAGATAAGGAGATAGATCGCCTGAATCGTATTTACCTCAGTTTATTGAGTAATGCCGGGGTCGAACTGGTTGAGGGGCGCGGAGTGTTCATTGACCGGCATACACTAAAAGTGGGTGAGCGCCTGGTTACCGCAAAAACCATTTTGATTGCGGTAGGCGGGCGTCCGTTTGTGCCTGAAATCGATGGACGGGAACACGTTATTACTTCTGATGAGGCATTCCACCTTACTTCACTCCCTGAAACAATTGTTATTGTTGGCGGCGGGTTTATTGCTTCTGAATTTGCTGGGATTTTTAACGGCCTGGGCAGTAAAGTCACCCAGGTTTATCGTGGCGATGCGCTGTTGAGGGGTTTTGATGACGATGTGCGTGAGGCGGTTACCACAGGCTTGCGTGGCCATGGTATTGATGTTCGCCTCGAGTGTGGAATACAGAAAATTACACGGGCCCGGCCAGGGTCGTTTTCGGTTCATCTCAATAGCGGTAAGATTTTGCCGGCAGATCAGGTCATGTATGCTACGGGTCGTTTTCCGCATACACCCGGATTGGGCCTCGAAGCGGCAGGTGTCAACACAGACAACAGGGGGGCGATTCCTGTCGATGGTTTCTCCTCAACTAATGTAGCTAACATTTATGCGGTTGGCGATGTCACCAATCGGATTAATTTAACCCCGGTTGCCCTGCATGAAGGACATGCTTTTGCAGATACGGTCTTTGGTAATCGGGCGCGTAGTTGTGATCATCGGTTTGTGCCTTCGGCCGTGTTTTCAAATCCCGCAGTGGGCACTGTGGGATACACAGAATCCGAGGCCCGTGAGGTGTTTCCGGCGGTAAAGATTTTTCGATCCCGTTTTCGCCACCTGAAACACACTTTAACCGCTAGCGAACAGCAAATGATGATGAAACTTATTGTTTGCCGGGATAGTGATCGGGTTGTCGGCCTGCACGTAGTAGGGCAGGATGCAGCTGAGATTGTGCAGGGCTTCGCGGTTGCGGTAAAATCAGGCGTTACCAAGGCAGAATTCGATGCAACCATTGGAATTCACCCGACGGCAGCAGAAGAGTTGGTGACCCTGCGGGAACCAGTTGAGACATAGACTGTCATTTATTATGGAAAAGGGAAGAAAGGTATCAGGATGATTTTATTAAAAAATACTATGAAAATTGCCAGCCTCGGATTTATGCTGGTAATACTGGCGGGGACTTCAGGACCGGCATGGGCCAAAAGCAATAAAGTGAATCTGATTAAGGATTCCTATATTGTAATAATGAGTGAACCCCCGCTGGTTTATTTTGATGGCAGCGCAAAGTTGCAATCTTTAAGCTTAAAAGGAAAATCACTGGTAGCAACAAGCCCCCGGGTGACTGGGAATAAACGCCTTGATGTGAGCACTCCTGCAGCAGATGCCTATAAAAAATTCCTTGATCAGCGCTTCGATGCACTGCAAGAGTTGATTGTCGCAAATTCCGGTCAGCCTGTTAAACCGCGATTTCGCTATTACAACCTGATGAACGGCTTTGCCGCCACAATGGATGCAGCAACAGCTGAACAAATACGTCAGCTACCCGGGGTGAAATCAGTGCATCAGGATAGCCGTCAATATTTGCATACTTATGCAGGCCCTGAGTGGATAGGTGCAGGGTCGATCTGGAGTGGTGCGGGAAGCCTGCCAGCGACCCGGGGTGAAGGCGTTGTTGTTGGAATTATCGATTCCGGTATTAACATGGATCATCCCTCATTTGCTGAGACCGGTGACGATGGGTTTACCCACACTAATCCACGCGGCGGCTTCCTGGGGCTCTGTGGCCAGGCCGGGGTGAGTTGTAATAAAAAATTAATCGGAGTCTATGATTTTACCGATGAAGGAACCGAAGGTGAAGACAGCAGCGGTCACGGTAGTCACACGGCCAGTACTACAGCTGGTAACGTCCTGAAAAACCTGTTGTTTACATTTGGTGGAACCCAACTGAGCTATAACCTTTCCGGTGTGGCTCCACATGCCAATATAATTGCCTATAAAGTTTGCCGTGAGGATGACCCAATTACCTCGGAAGATGAGGCAGGTTGTGCTGGTGCTGCGATTAGCAGTGCGTTGGATCAGGCAGTGACCGACGCAGTTGATGTGGTGAATTATTCAATAGGTGCAAATGGCCAGTTCAATCCCTGGTCGCCCGGCTCCACAGCACAGAGCTTTCTTGCGCTGCGGGAGGCTGGTATTTTTGCAGCAACTTCAGCCGGTAACGAAGGACCGGGCGATTCCACGATCGGTTCGCCGGCCAATGCACCCTGGGTAACCGGGGTTGCAGCCGCCAGTCATGATGGTGTTCAGGGTACGCGCCTGAAGAATATGTCAGGCGGGTCGACTACCGCGCCGGCGGCCATGGTTGGAGAGGCCCTGACAGGGGGTGTTGCAACAACTGATATCGTCTACGCAGGTGATTTCGGGAACGCACTCTGTGGTGAAGGTACAGCGCAGTTGGCGAGTAGCTGTGCTGCCAGTAACGGTAGCAGTAAGCCATCCAGCTGGAACAGTACGACATTTGCAGGAAAAATTGTTGCCTGTGATCGGGGTATATACGGGCGCATTGAAAAAAGTAAGAATGTGATGTTAGCAGGTGCTGTCGGATATATTCTGATTAATACCAGTGCCCAGGGAGAGTCCACTGTAGCTGATGAGCATTGCCTGCCTGCTGCGCATTTTGGGGCTGACAGGGGTAGGCCCCTACGTGACTGGTTAACCGCAGGATCAGGCCAGCGGGCAGCTATTGAAGCTGTCCAGATACGTACTATTGCAGAGAAAGCCGATATTCTTGCGAGCTTCAGCTCGCGCGGTCCGTTGCACACACCGGCTGATGTTTTAAAGCCGAATCTAATAGCCCCCGGCCGCAGTATTCTTGCTGCAGTGGATGGAGGTACGAATGATTATAGCTTCATGAACGGAACTTCAATGTCTTCCCCGCATATAGCCGGTGCCGGTGCACTCCTCAAGGCGGCAAATCCGAGCTGGACGCCGGATCATATTGCCTCGGCACTGGAGCTGACCGCAACGATGGAAACGGCACGGGATTTTACTGGTGAAGCTGCTAATTTCCATCAGGCGGGAGCAGGCAGGCCCCAGCTTGGACTTGCTGCTACGCCCGGTCTGTATCTGCAGGTAAGCGGTCAGGATTTCCGGAATGCCGACCCGGCACTGGGTGGTTCCGCAAAGAACCTTAACCTGGTCGGAATGACAGACCCCAGGTGTCGTAACAGTTGCAGTTTTATCCGTAGGGTCACCGATGCCATGGGCGGCGGCAGCTGGAGTGTATCTGTTGAAGGTATTTCCAGTATTAATGTTGTGCCAAATCAGTTCACACTCAATAACGGTGCATCCAGGAGCTTGACGATTACCGTTGATGCCACAGATCCTGATCTTATCGGTAAGTGGAGTTACGGCACGGTTGTACTGACAAATACCAACGGTAGCGCCCCGGATGCGAGATTGCCACTGGCAGTCTTCGGTGATGGAGGTGATTTACCTGAGGAACTGGTAATACAGAGTCCTTATTCAGGCGGGTCTACACTGGTGAACCTTGCCGGGCTGATTGCTATCAGTGATGGCAGTTATCAGGCGGCCGGCCTGGTTAAGCCCATCGTTCGTGATGTGGTTATTAGCGAAGATCCTACCCCCAACGAGGCCTTTAATAATGACGGCGGCAATATTTTTGAACTACTTGATGTACCTGTCGAAGCCTTGTTTTTACGTGCGACAACCGGTGATACCACTGCGGCTGATATGGACCTGTATGTAGGACTCGACAGCAATGGTAACGGCCGGCCGGATGAAGACGAAACCGTTTGTTCCAGTTTATCGGGTGGATCGGATGAGTTTTGCGAGTTAAGCTTCCCGGCCGAAGGCCGGTGGTGGGTGATGATGCAGGCTTATTCCAATACTCCACCGGTGAAAGCTAAACTGACAACTGCGGTGATCAGTGGTGGCAATGGCAGCGGCAGCAGTCTGGTTGCGACCGGACAGGCACTGGTAGCAGAAAATGCCAGCCAGTCAATGCGGGTTTCCTGGCATGATGTGCCAGCCCTGCAAGGCGCAGAATACTGGGGTGCAATTTCAATAGGTACCGACGATGGACATGTCGGTAATATGGGTGTTATTCCCGTGACCTTCATTCGCACGGGTGAAGATGATTCCCAAAAATCAATCATCCTCGGTGATGACACTCCGGCTAAATTTGTATTGCCGGCCGGTGCCACACATGATCGCCTGGTTTTCGATGTACCCCCCGGCGCCGGCAGTGTGGTGTTTACACTGGATGCTGAAAATCCGGCTGATAACAGTAACTTGAAGTTTAGGGTTTTCCGTCTGCATTTTGACGATGCATTTAATGATGCTCCCTTTGTTACCGCCAAACCTGCTTCGGCAAGCGGCAAAGGACAGGCGACCGGTTCCGGCAGTATCGGCCCATCGGTTACCGTGAGTGGCAGCTCCTTAACCGCCGGTCGTTACTATATCCGCGCTGAAAATACAGCAGCAAAATCCATTGCCGTGACCGCTAGAGCGGTACATCAAGGCGCAGCTGTGCGGATTCAACCGCGTGTTGGCCTCTGGGGTGATGGTGCCTACAATGCGCTTGGCAGCCAGGGTTTTGAATACAATGAAGTTGGCAACCTGTGGTTTGGTATCTGGTACACATATAACGAAGATGGTACATCGACCTGGTACTTTTTTGACACCGGTGGTCTGAATGCCAAAGATAATTCCTATACCAGTGATATTATCGAATTCACCAATAATCCAGCAGTTTCACCGCCGAGCCAGAAATATACCTCGGTTGGTAAAATTACTATTACTGTGGTTTCAGAAACGGATATCAAGTTCAGTTATTTGCTGAATGGCGAGTATGGCGGCAGCCCGGGCGTGACCCTGACACCACATACCTGTGTCAGCAAAAACCAGACACCGCAGCCAGTTACCGGTACCTGGGCTCCGAATATAACCATGGCCGGTGGAATTGGTGGATCTTCAGTAGAATACGGTGCCTCAACCCAGGCCCTGATTCACTATATATATGATAAAACAGGGGAGCCCCGCTGGGTTATCGGCGCAGGATCGGTTGCCAACATGTCGATGACAGCCCTGGAATATCGCGGCTACTGCCCGACCTGTATATTTATTGAACCGGTTGGTGTTGATGTGGGTACAATTTCCCAGGCGTTCAGTACTCCCAGTGCAGGGACTCAAACGCTGGACTTTAGCTTACAGGCGCCTATCAATTCTGCATTTAACCGGAGTATGAATATTGCCCGCTTATCTGATGCGATAGAGTGTAAATAATTCCATTGGCTAAGCTGGGGTCGGTGTCAAAAGGGGGGAAAAAAAAATACATATTT
>JADFVZ010000069.1 GCA_015222805.1 Pseudomonadota bacterium | reverse complement strand
CGGGGTGTAGCGCAGCCTGGTAGCGCAACTGCTTTGGGAGCAGTGGGTCGGGAGTTCGAATCTCTCCACCCCGACCATTTTTTAGAACAGGATTTCGATTGCGCCCGTAGCTCAACCGGATAGAGCATCGGCCTTCTAAGCCGAGGGTTGCAGGTTCGAGTCCTGCCGGGCGCACCATTATTGATGGTGGTGGCCTGAAGTTTTTAAACATGTGGTGAGCGTAGCTCAGTTGGTAGAGCTCCGGATTGTGATTCCGGCGGTCGCGGGTTCGAGCCCCGTCGTTCACCCCAATTTCAGAGTGGGGCGGTAGTACATCTGAGAGACGGGCCATTAGCTCAATTGGCAGAGCAGTAGACTCTTAATCTATTGGTTGAAGGTTCAAGTCCTTCATGGCCCACCAATTCAGACAGTCCTGCTTTACCAACCTTATTCTAGTGACGGAGTCTTAAGAATCATCCTGCGAAAGTGGCGGAATTGGTAGACGCGCCAGGTTTAGGACCTGGTTGGGCAACCAGTGGGAGTTCGAGTCTCCCCTTTCGCACCATTAGATTCTATTTGCATCCCTCCCTGAACATATGAAACAGAGAATTAACGGAATACAAAACATGCAAGTATCAGTTGAAAACACCGGCACACTCGGTCGCCTGATGAAAATCCAGGTTCCAGCCGAACAAATTGATGGCAAAATTTCAACACGACTCAAGCAAATGAGTCGTGAAGTTCGGCTTAAAGGCTTCCGTCCGGGACGGGTTCCGATGTCTGTTATAAAACAGCGTTTCGGTCAGCAGGTTCGCCAGGAAATTATCGGGCAGACCATCCAGGAAAGCCTTGGTGAGGCATTTCGCCAGGAGAAGCTACAGCCTGTAGGTCGGCCGAAGGTTGAGCCTGATGTTGAAAGCCTCAAAGGCGGTGATCTCGAATACACTGCGGAATTTGAAGTGTTCCCTGATATGGGAGAGACAGACATCAGCACTTTGGAAATTGATCAACCCAAAGCCAATGTCAATGATGACGATGTAAGCACCATGATCACAACCTTGCAGCAACAGCGTGCGGTTTGGGAATCCAAAAAAGGCAAAGTTAAAAATGGCGACCGGGTCGCACTTGAGTATATCGCCGTAGCTGGCGAAACCCGTCATCCTGCTATTGGCAAAGAACGCATTATGGTTATGCCTAATGGTGGCGGTATGCCTGTAGCCTTTGAAAACGCCACCCTGGGGCATAAAGCAGGAGACACACTTGAAGTCGATGTTGAGTTTCCAGAGGATTTTCGGATCGCCGAACTTGCGGGTAAAACTGCCAGGGTTAGTATGGACATCAACGTAGTTGAAGCGGCTGAAATGCCGGAAGTCGATGCTGATTTTGTTAAGTTATTCGGGGTTGAATCTGGTGAGATTGATGACCTCAAAACCGAGATTAAAAACAACCTGGAGCGTGAATTAGCTACGGCTACAACCTCTTTGCTGAAACTGGAAGTAACCAATAAGCTCCTTCTAGCGCGTAATGACCTCGAGGTTCCACAAGCCCTGATAGAAGAAGAGGCCGGTAACCTGCAGAAAGCTGATGTACAGCGCTTACAGCAAAATGGTATCGAAAATCCGCAGGAACAGCCCCTGGAATTGTATCTGGATGCAGCCCGTCAGCGGGTTATGGCCGGTTTGCTGTTTTCGGAAATTGCCCGGGCCAATGAAATCCAGATTGACGGTGAGCGTGTGCGCGAGGCGATTGAGAGTATTGCACAAACCTTTGAACAGCCCGCGCAAGTGGTTGAGCTGTACTACAATAACCAGAACCTGCTGTCAGGTGTTGAGAATTCTGTCCTTGAAGAGCAGGTTGTCGACTGGGTGCTGACACAGGCAAAGGTCAAGAAAAACAAAATGAACTTCCAGGAAGTCATTCAGATTGCTTCACGCGGTCGCTGAGGACTGGGATATACACAGAGGTAAGCAGAGATGGCATTGGTTCCAATTGTAGTTGAACAAACTGCTCGCGGTGAGCGCCAGTTTGATATTTATTCCAGGCTGCTGAAAGAACGGGTTGTATTTATTGTAGGCCAGATCGAAGATCATATGGCCAACCTGATTGTTGCCCAGCTATTGTTCCTGGAGTCAGAAAATCCGGATAAGGATATCCATCTCTATATCAACAGTCCTGGTGGCTCAGTTTCTGCGGGGATGGCAATCTATGACACCATGCAGTTCATCAAGCCTGATGTCAGCACCATGTGCATTGGCCAGGCTGCCAGTATGGGGGCGTTCCTGCTCACCGCTGGTGCCGAAGGTAAACGCTTTGCCTTGCCGCATTCACGGATGATGATTCACCAACCCCTTGGCGGTTTCCAGGGGCAGGCCTCAGATATTGATATTCATGCGCGTGAGATTCTTTCTATTCGTGAGCGCCTGAACAAAATCATGGCGAAGCACACAGGCCAGTCAATTAAGCAAATCAGCCAGGATACTGACCGGGATAATTTCATGAGTGCGGATGAATCGGTGAAATACGGATTAATTGACGAAGTGATCAGCAGTCGATCAAGTGAATAAATCCCGGAATAATTCATTTAATTACAAGGCTTTTAACAAAAGATTGCATATTTTACTTCACTCATGCGACAATGATTGTGCAAGCAATGTGGCCTTGGGCATCGAATCTGGACAGTTCTAATATAATATGAGCGATCAGGAAAACAGCAGCAGCGAAAGTAGCAAAATCCTTTATTGTTCTTTTTGCGGTAAAAGCCAGCATGAAGTTCGCAAGCTGATTGCGGGTCCCAGTGTTTATATTTGTGACGAATGCGTTGAACTCTGCAACGATATTATCCGTGAAGAACTGGATGATGTAGAAACAGGTGAGCGTGAAAAATTACCGATTCCCCGCGAGATTCATGATTTTCTGAATGAGTTCGTTATTGGCCAGGGTAAAGCCAAAAAAGTTCTTTCAGTCGCAGTCTATAATCATTACAAACGTATGAGCCACAACGGCCCGGATGACGGTGTTGAGTTGGCGAAAAGCAATATTCTCCTGATTGGCCCAACCGGCTCCGGCAAGACACTGCTGGCGGAAACATTAGCTAGAATGCTGGATGTTCCATTTACTATTGCAGACGCGACTACCCTGACCGAGGCGGGTTATGTGGGTGAGGATGTCGAAAATATAATCCAGAAACTGCTGCAAAAATGTGATTATGATGTAGAAAAGGCAGAAACAGGTATCGTCTATATCGATGAAATCGATAAGGTTTCCCGCAAGGCAGAAAACCCTTCAATAACCCGTGATGTTTCCGGTGAAGGCGTACAACAGGCATTGTTGAAGCTGATTGAAGGAACCATTGCATCGGTACCGCCACAAGGCGGGCGCAAACATCCGCAACAGGAATTCCTGCAGGTTAACACCGGTAATATCCTGTTTATCTGCGGTGGTGCATTTTCCGGACTGGAAAAAATCATCCAGCAGCGTACCGAGTCTGCAGGGATTGGATTCTCCGCCAATGTCCACAGCAAGGATGAAAAGGACAATGCCCTTGAACTGCTGCAGGATGTCCAGGCTGAAGACCTGGTTAAATATGGTTTGATTCCGGAGTTTATCGGCCGCCTCCCGGTCTTGGCCACCCTTGAAGAACTTGATCAGGAGTCACTGGTTAGAATCCTCACCGAACCTAAAAATGCCCTGGTTAAGCAGTACCAGAAACTGTTCGCCATGGAAGACTGCGAACTTGAAATTCGTAATGATGCGCTGTATGCCATTGCCCGTAAAGCCATGAATTATAAAACTGGTGCACGTGGTTTACGTACTATCCTTGAGAATGTCCTGCTCGATATCATGTATGAATTGCCTTCAAAGGAGAATGTTTCCAAGGTAGTCATTGATGAAGGTGTCATCGAAGGTGATGCTGAGCCATACCTGATTTATCAATCGGTGGAACAGGCTGCCTCCGCAGGCTAAGACAGCACTACCAGACCGTAATGGTTTCGGTGGTGCAAATTTCCACAATCACCAGACTTGAATACTGCACTTCACGCTCCCATATCTTGAAGCATGTAAGCAGTTGTTGTGATCTTACTTAAAGACTGCTTAATCTGCTATTCTCATTACATCGGTATGAAATATACCAAAACACCCGGTCTGCTGTATCCGGGTTGAACTCGAGGAAATTATGTCTGAGTCTGTAAGTACTGAAGTTGTCATCGATAATCAAGTTATTCCCGTGCTTTCACTGCGGGATGTAGTGGTTTATCCGTTTATGGTTATTCCGCTTTTTGTTGGTCGTGAACGCTCTGAGCGTGCCCTTGAGCAGGCAATGAATATTGATAAACGTATACTCCTGGTAACCCAGCGCAGTGCGGATATTGATGAACCCACCAAAGAAGATTTATACACTATTGGCACCCTGGCAAACGTCCTGCAGCTGGTTAAGCTTCCTGACGGTACAACTAAAGTACTGGTAGAAGGCGGTGAGCGGGTGAAGCTTTATGATTTCTCGGATACGAATGGCTTCATGTCTGCCCGTTGGGAATCCATTTCTGAAGAGGATGATACATCCGAAAAAGAACTGGATATCATTACTCGATCACTGGTCTCAATGTTTGAGCAATACCTGAAGTTAAATCGTAAAATCCCACCTGAATTAATGACAACCCTGGCCGGTATCGATGACCCTGGCCGACTGGCAGATTCTATAGCATCGCATATCATGGTGCGGATTGAAGAAAAACAGAATTTACTGGAAATTGGTCCCGCACGACAGCGGATGGAACAGTTGATGGCCCTGATTGAGGGCGAAATTGATGTGCTCCAGCTGGAAAAGAAAATTCGCGGAAGGGTGAAGACCCAGATGGAAAAATCCCAGCGTGAGTACTACCTGAATGAGCAGATGAAAGCCATTCAGAAAGAACTGGGTGAAATGGAAGATGCGCCCAATGACCTTGAGGAGTTTGCCCGGCGAATTGAACAGGCAGGCATGCTCAAAGAAGCGAAGAAAAAGGCAACATCCGAATTGAATAAACTGAAGATGATGTCACCGATGTCGGCTGAGGCCACGGTAGTACGGAATTACCTTGACTGGCTGCTGGGTGTGCCCTGGAAAAAACGCAGTCGGATCAATAAAGATCTTGCAGGTGCCGCAAAAATTCTCGATACAGATCATTATGGCCTGAATAAGGTCAAAGAACGCATCCTTGAGTATCTTGCGGTGCAACAGCGGGTTAAGCAGATGAAAGGGCCGATATTGTGCCTGGTGGGACCACCGGGAGTAGGCAAGACCTCGCTGGGGCGTTCTATTGCCCGTGCAACCGGGCGCAAATTCACCCGGATGTCGCTGGGTGGTGTGCGCGATGAAGCTGAAATCCGAGGACATCGGCGTACTTACATTGGCTCCATGCCGGGCCGGATTGTACAAAACTTGACGAAAGTGGCGACCCGCAACCCACTGTTTATGCTGGATGAACTTGATAAAATGTCAATGGATTTCCGTGGTGATCCATCATCGGCATTACTTGAAGTGCTGGATCCGGAACAGAATTATGCTTTTGCAGATCACTACCTTGAAGTAGACCTGGACCTGAGTGAGGTGATGTTTGTCGCTACGGCGAATTCGCTGAATATTCCGGGGCCATTACTGGACCGGATGGAAGTTATCCGGCTGGCAGGTTATACCGAAGATGAAAAACTCAATATTGGACGTCGTTACCTGGTACCCAAGCAAATGGACCAGCACGGCCTCAAAGTTGAAGAGTTGAATATTCCGGACCAGGTTATTACCGATATCATCCGTTACTACACACGAGAGTCAGGTGTGCGCTCGCTGGAGCGTTCGCTGGCTAAACTCTGCCGCAAAGCGGTCAAGGAGCTTGCCCTGAACAAGCGCCGCAAAAGGGTACGAATTGATAGCAAAAACCTTGAAAAATACCTGGGTGTTCGCCAGTTCAGTTACGGCATGGCAGAAGATAAAGATGAAGTAGGCCAGGTAACCGGGCTTGCCTGGACCGAAGTCGGTGGTGAGTTGCTGACAATCGAATCGAGCCTGGTGCCGGGTAAAGGGCGACTAATCCAGACCGGACGCCTGGGTGAGGTTATGCAGGAGTCCATACAGGCCGCCCTGACGGTAGTTCGTAGTCGTGCGACCCACCTGGGTATCGCCAACGATTACTTCTTTAAGCACGATGTACATGTGCATGTACCTGAAGGTGCGACCCCCAAGGACGGTCCGAGTGCAGGAATTGGCATGTGTACAGCTGTTGTATCGGCATTAACAGGGATTCCGGTGAGGGCGGATGTAGCAATGACGGGTGAAATTACCCTGCGTGGCAAGGTTTTGCCGATTGGTGGTTTAAAAGAAAAACTTCTGGCAGCGCACCGTGGCGGAATTAGGCTGGTACTGATACCAAAGGAAAATGAAAAAGACCTCAAGGAAATACCGAAAAATATCCTCAAGAAACTCAAAATCCAGCCGGTTGAGTGGATAGATGAAGTTCTCGAGTATGCCTTAATCCGCCAGCCAAGCCCGCTGCTGAACGAAGATGAACCAGTTTCAAAAGGTCCTGATGAAAAAAAAGATAAATCAGTTCGCGCTCATTAGGGCTGAAATTGTTTGTTAAATACCAGCCCCTGGGAAAACGATTTTCCTTTGACAATAACCACTTGCAATCGCAATCTCTAAAGAGATTGACGGGTTGGGGTTTGGTTTGCAGGAAAACCCAGGAAAAATATTCTTAAATAGCTATTGCCAAGACTGCGAATGCGTTATAACATTCATTGCTCAAACCCTTGTAGACCTTTAATAGCAAGGGTTTCAGGCCAGGGAGGCCGTTTTTCCAAATTGCTGCGATAATGGTGCTGAACAGAGGGAGTATTCTGCTGGTCAATTTTCTAATTGATCCTGTGGCATGAATTATTGCGTAAAAAAACCTAAACTAAATATACGGAGTGCAGAATGAATAAATCTGATTTAATTGATGCAATTGCTACATCATCTGAAATGAGTAAAGTAGACGCTGGCAAGGCTGTTGACGCTTTTGTTGCAGCTGTAACTGGTGCCCTGATGCAGGAAGACACTGTCTCTCTGATCGGTTTCGGAACCTTCTCTGTGAAGCAACGTGCTGCTCGCATGGGCCGTAACCCACGTACAGGTGAAGCCATTCAAATTAAAGCTTCAAAAAATCCTACATTTAAGGCTGGTAAAGCTCTTAAGGATGCCGTAAACTAGCGCACCGCGTTAGGGTAAGAAATACCATGGCTTTGGTATGAGCCTGGGTGCATAGCTCAGCTGGGAGAGCATCGCCCTTACAAGGCGAGGGTCGGCGGTTCGATCCCGTCTGCACCCACCATAACACGGAGCGGTAGTTCAGTTGGTTAGAATACCGGCCTGTCACGCCGGGGGTCGCGGGTTCGAGTCCCGTCCGCTCCGCCAGTACCACCAGAGGGCACCTTATAGGTGCCCTTTGTTTTATACGCCTGGTAACAATAAAGTGCTTCACTATGCAGGGTTGGAAAAGTCGGGCTGTGCCTGTGTTTCAGACTGGTTTATAATTACCTGCTTAATTTTTTAAATTTGAAAATCTATAGGTAGAAGAGCCTAATATGCTGCAATTTTTCCGAGACCGCCTCACCGGAGCGCTAGCCTTCGTTTTCTTTGGTTTTCTGATCATTCCTTTCGCATTTGTTGGAATCGACAGTTACTTTACCACCATACCTGATAACGCCGTTGCTAAGGTAAATGATGAAGAAATTACCCTTGCGGATTTTCAGAATTCATGGCAACGCTACCAGCAGCAATTGCGTGCCTCAGTTGGTGAAAATTTTGATCCGGACATTTTTGATACTGTGGTTGCAAGGCGTGGTCATCTTGAAGGCTTGATTAATCGTGAGTTAATGCGCCAGCATGCAATTAAACTGGGACTGGCAGTTTCAACTGAAGAATTAAGCCGGCGTATACGTGCTATGCAGGTATTTCATATTGACGGGGAATTTAATCCGGAACTCTATCAGCGCATGTTGTCAGCACAGGGAATGTCCCCCCGTCGCTTTGAACAGGACATGGCCCAGGATTTAGTGATTTCCCAAATTCCCGCGACTATCATGTCATCTAGTATAGCGGTTGATTCAGAAGTTGAAGTATTACTTGCCTTACAGAATCAGCGGCGCAGCTTTGAGAGCGCAATTGTCAATACAGACTTGTTTATTGACAGTATTACCCTCAGTGATGAAACCGTAGCTGACTGGTATAACAGCAATCCTTCAGGTTTTATGAGCGAAGAACAGGTCCTTATTGAGTATGTTGAACTCGATATTGAAACATTCAGGCCGCAAGTACTGATTAGTGACGAAATCCTGGAACAGCAGTTTGAAGAGCAAAAAGCCAGGTTTATTACTTCTGAAGAACGCCTGGCTTCACACATATTGATCACCCTTGACCAGAATGCGGATGATGCAACTGTTGAAACCGCAAAACAAAAGGCCCAGTCCCTGGCTAAACGGGCACGTGAAGGTGAAGATTTTGCAGAGTTGGCAAAAGATAATTCGGATGACTTTGGTTCAGCACCAAATGGTGGTGATCTTGGCTGGTTAGAGCCCGGAGTTATGGTTCAGGCTTTTGAAGATGCCCTGTACAGCCTGGATTCTGGTGCAATTTCAGAACCTGTCAAAACAGGCTTTGGCTATCATATTATCCAGTTACGTGAAATCAAGCCCTCCCATGGTATGACTTTTACTGAAGCCAAAGAGCAACTGCAAAGTGAGTACTCTAGTGAACAGGCTGAGAGCCTGTATCTTGAGCAAGCCAATCGCCTTGTTGATTTAGTCTATGAAGACCCTACAACCCTGGGAGCTGCAGCTGATGAACTGGCTCTTGAGATTAAAACCGAAGGTCCATTCAGCCGGGCAGGTGGAAGTGGAGTTGCAGCTAATACTGAGGTTGTCAAGGCAGCGTTCTCAGAACTGGTGCTGCAGGAGGATGCAAGTAGTGAACCGATCGAAATCAGCCTGAATCATGTTGTTGTCATCAGGGTAAGGCAACACCTGCCCTCAACCCAGCGCGATTTAGCAGAGGTCAAAGATCAGATCGTTACACAATTGAAGCTTAACGAGGCTTTAAATGAGGCAAAAACCAGGGCTGAAGATATTGTTTCGACTGTAATTAAAGGCGAAACCCTGCAGTCTGTTGCTGAATCTGGCGGACTAGAATACCAGCTGGTTGATAAAGCGGGTCGCCAGGATTTTCAATATGGCCTTTCCCTGCTGGATGAAGTGTTTAAGTTAACTGCCGATGATGATGGCTATCATATCGTTCAGACTGGTAATAATTACGCAATAATTCACCAAAGTGAAGTCATTGCCGGTACCACAGATGATGCGGCTGAGGTCGTAGAGTATAAGCGCCTTATAGCTAATTCTGCAGCTGTAGTGGAAAACTCCGGAGTGCTTTTGTGGTTGCGTAAACATGCGGAAATTCATATCAATGAGAGCAAGCTTGAAGGTAATACCTTCTAATACCGGCTAGTAAGCTACTCAAGCAAATAAAAAAACCCGGCAAGCCGGGTTTTTTTATTACAGTATTGCTTTTATCTATCCAGGTGTTTAGTTAGCCGGAGAGCTCGGTTAATACATGTTCCGCTGAGGAAACATGGAATGCTCCTACTGCATCAATAAATAAATGCGTCACTACAGCGTTATCAGCAACTAATGCGAAACGTCTTCCCCGATAACCCATATCAAATGCAGTAGAGTCCATTTCTAGCCCAATTGAACGGATAAAGCTTCCGTTACCATCAGCAAGCATATCAATGCTTCCTGCCTGAGCTGAAAGCTCCCAGGCGTGCATAACAAAGACATCATTAACTGCAGTGCAGGCTACAGCATCTATTCCGAATTCTTTGAACCTGGCATAGTTTTGAATAAAGCCGGGCAGGTGGTTGTTTGAACACGTAGGTGTAAATGCTCCCGGGACAGAAAATAAAATAATTTTTCGATTGGCAAAATAGGTACTGATATCGACAGTTACCGGCCCGTCACCACGCATTTGTGAAAAGTGTCCTTCTGGCAGCCTGTCTCCAACCTGGATACTCATAGGAACTTGATGATTACCCAGCAAGCGCGGTTTGAACTGCGTCCAGTAGTTCCTGTGAATCAACTGGCTTGGTTACGTACGCAACAGCGCCTTGTCGCATTCCCCATGCGCGATCGAAGTCATTATCTTTAGTTGAAACAAAAATCACCGGAATGGCTTTGGTTGCACTATCCCTGCGTAATTTCCGGGTGACCGTGTAACCGTTCATATCCGGCATAACGATATCCATTAAAATTACATCGGGGCGTGTATTTTTAGCTGTTTCAATACCGGACTTACCACTTTCTGCAGTAATAACCTCATGGCCTTCGGGTTCAATGATTTTTTTTATGGAATAGACTTGTGCAGGGGAGTCATCAACAATTAAAATTCTGGCCATTATTGCTTTCCTAATTTGATATAGTGTAATCCCGTTAGCATACCTAAGTACTGAAAATTGTACCAGTCAAAATCTGGATATAAGTGTTCTATTTACTGATTTTGACTATGGTCCTGCCTAAACTAGCGCCATTCAGCATTGTTTTGAAGCTTGCATCCAGTTTATCCATGGTGATTTCATTCCGGGCAATTTGATCCAGCCCGGCTGGTTTCCACTTATCAGCAAGGTTGTCCCAGAGCTGTTTGCGGATTTCTATTGGGCATTGTGCTGAATTGATCCCCAATAAATTAATCCCACGGATAATGAAAGGCATCACTGTGGTACTAAGTCCAATACCTGCTGCCATTCCACAACTGGCGATATTACCCCATGGTTTGATAACCCTGGTGAGGCCATTGAGCATGTCTGCACCCAGGTTATCAATTGCCCCGGCCCAGCGTGCTTTTTCCAGTGGGGCTTCACCCCAGTAGAGGTCACGTGAGGATATGCACTGGGTTGCTCCAAGGGATTGCAGATAATCGAACTGTTCTGTTTTACTGCTGATGGCATGAACTTCATAACCGGCTTTGTGTAGCAGGCTGATGGCCAGGCTGCCAACTCCGCCGGTAGCTCCAGTCACGACTATCGGACCCTGTTCCGGCCTCTGCCCGTTTTGCTCCATACGAAATAGGCACAGTGCGGCTGTAAAACCGGCCGTACCCAGAATCATTGCTTCGCGCAGATCAAGGCCATCAGGGCAGGGTATCAGCCATTTGCTTTCAGCATTAAAATATTTACAATAGCCGCCATCACGTGTCTCACTGAGGCCGCAGCCCGTAGCGAGTACTTTGTCTCCAGGTTTGAATTGATCTGATGCTGAACTGAGTACTATACCGGCAACATCAATGCCGCCATTCAAAGGAAAGCGCCTGAGTATTTTTCCTTTTCCCGTGCCGGCAAGTGCATCTTTATAATTAACGGCCGACCATTTAACTTCGATAGTTACGTCACCGGGTGTGAGCTCAGACAGGGCCATTCGCTGTAGTTCGGCCCGGTAGCCTTTACGGTCAAGCTGGATTCGGTATGCCATTTCATGTTCTGGTAATTTCATTTTAATTTGGCCTGTGGATTGCGTGCTTGTGGATATGCAGGGCGGCTTCGTGCACAGCTTCTGAGAGGGTCGGGTGTGCGTGCACGATCAACGCCAGATCTTCAGAACTGCCGTGGAATTCCATGGTGACTACGCATTCGGCTATCAACTCAGATGCATTGGCACCGACAATGTGCGCACCGAGGAGCTCATCAGTGCTTGCATCGGCAAGTAATTTCACCATTCCCGCAGGTGCTCCACCGGCCAGTGCCCGGCCGTTGGCTGCAAATGGAAAACTACCGCCTTTATATTCTACTCCTTCTTCTTTTAACTGCTGTTCAGTTTTACCAACCCAGGCAATTTCAGGTTCAGTATAGATTACCCAGGGGATGGTATTGAAATCCAGGTGTCCGTGTTTCCCTGCCAGACGGTTAACTACCGCAACACCTTCTTCTGAGGCTTTATGAGCCAGCATAGGCCCGCGTACAGCGTCGCCAATGGCATAGACGCCTGCTGAGCTGGTCAGGCAGTTCTCATCAACCGCTATCTGTCCACGCTCAGTAAGTTTCACCTCGCTATCATCCGCCAACAGCCCTTCGGTGTAAGTACGCCGGCCAACGGCAACCAGTAAACGGTCAAATGTAAGCTCTTGCTCGCCGTTTTTGCCCTCAATGGTAACCACTACCTGGTTTTCGGCAACACTGGCACTTTTCACCAGGGTGTTGAGTTGTATATCCAGTTTTTGTTTGCGGAATTCACGCGCGGCCAGTTTGGCCACATCCTTATCAGCTACTCCCAGGAAATCGGGTAAAGCTTCAAGGATGGTAACCTTGCTGCCCAGGCGGGACCAGACGGAACCCAGTTCGAGACCGATGACCCCGGCACCAATTACACCCAGCCTTTCGGGTACGCCGTCGAGGTTTAGTGCGCCGATATTATCGATAATATGTGTGTCGTCAAAAGCAATTCCGGGGATTTCTATAGCTACCGAACCACTGGCGAGGAGTATGTTTTTACCCTGCAGTTCGATGTTATCACCACTAATTTGAGTAACACTTACACAGTGGTCAGCGCCGAGCGTGCCGGTGCCATGGAAAAAGGTGACTTTATTAGCTTTGAACAGCTGGCTAATACCACCGGTCAGCTGTTTTACGATTTTGTCCTTGCGGGCTATCATAGTGGCCACATCCATGCTGACGTTATCTGCACTGATGCCGTGGTCGGCATAGGTATGCTGCAGGTGGTCATAATGCTTGCTGGAATCGAGCAGGGCTTTGGATGGAATGCAGCCGACATTAAGGCAGGTACCGCCGGGTGCTGCTTTGCCATCTTTGCCAACAGTCTTGTCAATACAAGCGGTTTTCAGCCCCAGTTGGGCGGCATGAATGGCGGCAACATAGCCTGCGGGCCCGGCACCGATTACGATCAGGTCAAATTGTTCTGTCATGATGTTTCCCTTGTTTCCTTATAAACCTAGCAGCAAGCGTGCAGGATCTTCCAGTGCATTTTTAATATCAACCAGGAATTGAACAGCCTCTTTACCGTCGATGATCCGGTGATCATAGCTTATAGCGGTAAACATCATTGGCCGGGCAACGATGTCGCCATTGATAACAATCGGTCGTTCCTTGATGGTGTGCATACCTAAAATGGCACTCTGCGGCGGGTTTAATAATGGTGTCGATACCAGTGAACCAAATACCCCGCCATTGGTGATGCTGAAGGTGCCGCCCTGGATATCTTCGAGGCTGATGCTGCCGTCGCGTGCGCGGCGCGCATATTCTGCGATCATCAGTTCTATCTGTGCCAGGCTCAGGTTCTCTGCATTACGCAGGATCGGGACCATCAGGCCACGTTCGGTTGAAACCGCGATGCCGATATCCATGTAGTTGTGGTAGACAATTTCATTGCCATCCAGTGAAGCATTCACAATCGGATGTTTCTTTAAAGCTTCGCAACAGGCTTTGACGAAGAAAGACATTAGCCCTAGCTTGACGCCATGGGTTTCAATAAATTGTTGTTTATATTTCTTGCGCAGGTCCATCACAGCTTTCAGGTCAACTTCATTAAATGAAGTCAGGATGGCGGCAGTATTCTGTGCTTCTTTCATTCGTTCAGCTATACGGCTGCGTAAACGGGTCATCTTCACCCGTTCTTCATGGCGTGAACCGCCGCCGCTGATAAATTCAAGCACATCGGTTTTGGTGATGCGATCGCCGCGTCCAGTCCCCTGGATATCTTTGGCATTGAGGTTTTCTTCACTGACCATGCGGCGCACCGATGGCGCCAGTTTGTCATCCCCGGCAGTTGCTGATTTAGTAATTGCTACGGGTGCTTCTTCAGTGGTATCTGCTGGCTCGGCCTCAATTTCACCTTCTTCAATAATGGCAATAACCTGTCCGGAGACCACGATTTCACCTTCTGCCTGACGAATTTCTATAATGGTGCCATCGACCGGAGAAGGGACTTCAAGCACTACTTTGTCGGTTTCCAGGTCAACGATATTTTCATCCCTGAAAATGGTCTCGCCGGGCTTGCGATGCCAGCTGGCGATGGTTGCATCGGCAACGGATTCGGGGAGGACGGGAACTTTAATTTCAATACTCATACCTGGATTACCTGATAGTTGTTATTGCGACTCGAGACCGAGTGCCTGGTTGACTAATGTTTGCTGCTCCTGCATATGCACAGAGAAATATCCTACCGCGGGTGAGGGTGAAGTGTAACGCCCTACATAGGATAGTTTATGCCTCTCTGAAATACAGGCTTCAAGGTGATGCCTTATCTGGTACCAGGCACCCTGGTTTTCGGGTTCCTCCTGGCACCATATGATTTCGTTTGCATTGGGATAGAGGGAAAGGATATCGATCATGCTTGCCTGCGGGAACGGATATAATTGTTCGATACGCACCAGGGCGATGTCTTCTATTGAAGCGGCCTGTCTTTTTTCATGCAGGTCGTAAAAAACTTTGCCTGAGCAGAATACAACGCGCTTAACGCCATGCTTGAATTGCGGGCTGGATTCTTCTGTGTCAGTGTAATCCCGGTCGTCAATAACCAGCTGGAAACTGCCTTCAGTCAGTGCCCACATAGGTGAGCTTGAAGCTTTATGACGCAGCAGGCTTTTTGGTGTCATCACTACTAGCGGCTTGCGGTAGGGGCGCATCATCTGGCGTGAAATCATATGGAACATTTGTGCCGGTGTGGAAGGTATGCACACCTGGATGTTATTGTGTGAACACATCTGCATAAAGCGCTCCAGACGGGCAGATGAATGTTCCGGCCCCTGGCCCTCATAGCCGTGTGGCAGGAATAACACCAGGCCGCACAGTCGGCCCCACTTAGCCTCGCCGGAGGTTATAAACTGATCGATAACTACCTGCGCACCATTGGCGAAATCACCAAACTGGCCTTCCCAGATCACCAGCGTATCGGGATCGGAAGAAGCATAACCGTATTCGAAACCCATGACGGCTTCCTCCGATAGCAGCGAATCAATGATAGTGACTCGGTTTTTTTCTGCACTTTTAGAGGATAAATTCGCCAACGGTGTATAGGTTTCAAGCTGGCTCTGGTTGTGGAGTACAGCATGCCGGTGGAAGAAAGTTCCACGCCCGGAGTCCTGTCCAACCAGGCGCAGGGAGTAGTCGTTTTCAACCAGCCGGGCATAAGCCATGGTTTCCGCAAAACCCCAGTCAAGCAGGATTTCTTCATTTGCCATACGTACCCGGTCATCCATGATTTTCTGAACCCGCGGATGGAGTTTGAAACCCTCCGGCATTGTGGTCAGTTTGTTGGAGAGACGCTGGATTTCAGCGAGGGGCAGGGAAGTGTCAACCTCGCTATTCCATTCCTGTTTAAGGTATGGGTGCCAGTTGACGATAAATTCCGGTCCACCGGTGTGATGTTCGGGGCGGGCCACGGACTCACCACGGTCCAGCGCATCACGAAAATTGCTTACCATTTCCTGTGATTGCTTGCGGGTAATAACACCTTCACTAATTAACTGTTCTGTATATTTATGCCGGACGGTTTTCATTGCCTTGATAGTTTTGTACATGATCGGCTGGGTAGCTGAAGGCTCATCTGCTTCATTGTGTCCGTGGCGGCGATAACTTACCAGGTCAACGACGACATCTTTCTTGAATTCAGACCGGAAGTCTGAAGCCACTTGCATTGCGAAGTGAACAGCTTCCGGATCGTCGCCATTGACATGAAAAATCGGCGCCTGCACCAGCTTGGCAACCTCAGTGCAATATAAAGTGGAACGGGTATCCAGGGGGTTTGAGGTAGTAAAGCCAATCTGGTTGTTAACGATGACATGCAAGGTGCCACCGATTGCAAAACCACGCGCCTGCGACATGTTGAACAGTTCCATTACCACGCCCTGGCCGGAAAAAGCAGCATCACCGTGGATCAGTATTGGTAATACCTGTTCATGTTTGTTGTCACCACGCCGGGTCTGCCGCGCACGGGTGGAACCGGCGACGACGGGGTTAACGATTTCAAGGTGTGAAGGGTTAAACGCCAGCGCCAGGTGGACCTGCTCGCCATTCACTTCTATATCAGAGGAGTAACCCAGGTGGTATTTTACATCGCCTGCAGTTAACTCGGAATGATCCGGCAGTTTTCCGGCGAACTCGGCAAATAAATCTGCCGATGGCTTACCCATGATATTGATCAACAGGTTAAGCCTGCCGCGGTGGGCCATACCCAGGACCAGTTCGCGCGTCCCGAGTTTAGCATTATGGTAGATGGTTTCATTCAAAAATGAAATCAGGGTATCGGAACCCTCAAGGGAAAAACGCTTTTGACCGGTGAAACGGGTATGCAGGTATCTTTCCAGCCCTTCGGTACAGGTTAGTTTTTCCAGTATGCGTTTTTTTACTGTATCCGGTACAGCATAGTCACCGCTACCCTCCAGGCGTTCCTGCAGCCAGCGCCGCTGGGTAGTGGAATTGATATGCATATACTCGGTGCCAATATGGCCACAGTAGCTGTGTTCGCATATCTCAATGATTTCCCGCAACTTCAGGCGGGTGCTGGCAGCCAGTGAGCCGGTATCAAATTCACTCTCCAGGTCAGCATCGTTAAGGTCATGGGCATCCAGGTATAAGTCAGCAAAGTGTGGGCGGTGGCTGAGGCCGAGGGGATCGAGGTCGGCCTTCTGGTGGCCGCGAACACGGTAGGCATTGATCAGCTTGAGAACACCCGCCTGTTTATGGTCAAGTGCAGAGCTGTCCGGGCAAACAGCAGGCTTTTGTGCCATTGACCTGAAGCGACTGACAACCTCTGAATGATTGATGTCCGGGGTAAGCTGGTCTGTGCCTTGCAAGGTGGAAAAAAACTGTTGCCAGCGGCTTGATACAGAATCAGGATCTGCAAGCCAGTCTTCATACAGGCCTTCAACAAACGGGGCATTGCTGCCGAACAAGGTAGAACTGGCGCGTAACTTTTCCAGTTGGGAGTTCACATTTTATCCTTTGGTTCTTAACTATCACTGGTCAAGCTTTTGAACCGCGCCGACCTATTTAAACGAATGGCAAATTATACCCCAGACAAGCGACCGCGGAAGGTATTTAAGACTAATTGATAAGCGGCCGCAAGGCCGCCTTCAGTCGCTTTCGAACAACAGGTGCCCGTGGTTGTAGAGTGCGGTTAATACGCGGCCCACATCGGGCGTGAAGGTAATACCGGCTGCCTGTAAATCCAGCTCGTCGCCAGGTTTGCTGATCAGTTTTGCCAGCGTGGGTTCACAATCTACTTTCATCCCAGTGGCGTAAAGGCAGACTGAATTGCCCGTGTTGCGCCAGCAAAAACGTGACCATGGATTGCGATAAAGGCGGCTGCCGTCCGCCAGTAGCCCATGTAATTCAATTTCTGAAAGGCTGGTTTCGGCTGGTGCGGGTGTGCCGTTTAAGCGATATGCACAGATGAACTGGCAGAACCAGTCAGCCAATACCGGATTTTCTTCGGGGGCATTGTTACCGGGAAAGGTTGTATTCAGTAGTTGCTGAACACGTCCGATGGCCTCGGAGTTTACTTCACCGGGATCCGCTGCAAATGTGCTCTGGTTGCCTAAATCAGGATCACTGTAGCGGCCACCCTGGTGATCTTCACGTGCAAACCATTCTGCCAGGTCAGCAAATAACTCGGCACGTGCCGGTGCCCTGAGGCCTACGGAATAACTCAGGCAGGGCTCCAGTGCAACCCCAAAATGAGCTATATTGGGAGGCAGGTAAAGCAGGTCTCCGGGTTCAAGGTCCCAGCTTTGATCCTCGCTGAATTCCTGTAAAACCTTGATTTCCTCATGCTCAAGCAATTTGGGGTTATAGCTGTCAGAAATGTACCAGCGCCGTTTGCCGCTTGTCTGGAATAAAAAAACATCGTACTGATCTGTATGCGGTCCAACCGAACCGCCGGCTGCCGCAAAGCTAATCATGATGTCGTCCAGGCGCCAACTGGGCAGGAAGCTGAAACTGGAAAGCCAGTTTTTCAGTGGCGGGTAATGTTTTTCTACATCCTGAACTAGCAGGGTCCAGTCTGATTCTCCGAGTTTGTCATAATCCTGACTGTCAAAAGGGCCGTAATCGACATGCCAGTTACGCTTGTCGAAAGTACCGCTGATCAGGCGGGAATCAGCAGTTTCATCTGCTGCTATGCCTGCCAGTTCATCCGCATCGATCGGCAGGCAGGTCTCAATTCCGGGCCAGACGGCACGTAATAAGCAGGGTTTTTTCTGCCAGTAATCACGCAGGAAGACCTCTGCGGTCATCTCACCCAGCGGAAAACATTCGGGTGGCTGCAAGCCGTCTTGCATACTCACTCGTTACTGCTGTAAGTCGCTAGTGAGCGGGCCAGTAGTTCAGCAGTGCCGACATAAGCGGCAGGGGTGAGTTTGGTCAGGGACTGTTTTATTTCTTCCGGCAGCTCCAGTCCGGAGATGAATACCTCCAGGTCAGGGGAGGTAATGGCTTTGCCGCGGGTCAGCTCTTTCAGTTGCTCGTAGGGGTTTTCGATGCCGTGCTGGCGCATCACAGTCTGGATTGGCTCAGCCAGGATTTCCCAGGCATTGTCGAGGTCGGCTGCCAGTCGTTCCGGGTTAACCCGCAATTTGTTCAGGCCTTTCATCAACGAAGCCCAGGCAATCATGCTGTGCCCGAAAGCAGTGCCCATGGTTCTGAGCACAGTTGAATCGGTGAGGTCACGCTGCCAGCGGGAAATCGGCAGTTTGGCTGCCAGATGTGCGAGCAGGGCATTGGATACCCCGAGGTTACCTTCAGCATTTTC
Organism: Pseudomonadota bacterium; assembly: GCA_015222805.1. GTDB lineage: Bacteria > Pseudomonadota > Gammaproteobacteria > Xanthomonadales > SZUA-36 > SZUA-51. Next base: position 22,478 of record JADFVZ010000069.1, on the reverse strand, counting down.
GAAATCGATCGGATTGACCTTGTGCGGCATGGTCGATGAGCCAATTTCACCGGCAACCAGTTGCTGGCTGAAATATCCGAGTGAGATGTAAGCCCAGATATCACGGGCCAGGTCTATCTGGATGGTTTGCGCACGTTCTACAGCGGCAAACAATTCCGCCATGTAATCATGGGGTTCGATCTGGGTGGTATAGGCATTCCACTCAAGCCCGAGAGAGGTGACAAAACCTGCGGAAACCTGTAACCAGTCAACTTCGGGGCAGGCGACGGCGTGGGCATTGAAATTACCCACCGCACCATTAATTTTACCGAGGATAGCCTGTTGCCTGATCTGTTTAATCTGTCGATCCAGGCGCGCGGCCACATTCGCCATTTCCTTACCCAAGGTTGTCGGGCTGGCCGTCTGCCCATGGGTGCGGGAAAGCATAGGCAGGGCGGCGTGTTCATTTGCCAACTCAGCCAGCTTGTTCCGCAGGCTTAATAATTCGGGCACGATAATGTCATTACGGGCATCTTTCAGCATCAGTCCGTAGGCAAGATTATTAATGTCTTCAGAGGTGCAGGCAAAGTGAATGAATTCGGTGAGGGCTGCCAGTTCGGTATTTCCGGCAAACGCCTGCTTGAGGTAGTATTCAACCGCTTTTACATCGTGGTTTGTGGTGGCTTCAATATCTTTGACAGACTGGGCGGCTTTTTCATCAAAATTTTCCAGCAGGCTATCGAGGAATTTACCGGCTTCAGGTGACAGGGGTGGCAGTGACGCCAGCACCTGTTGTTCGGCCAGCAGCTGGAACCAGCGAACTTCAACAATTACACGGCGGTAAATAAGGCCGTATTCACTGAAAATTGGGCGTAACCCAGCGGTTTTAGCGGCATAGCGACCATCCACAGATGTGACTGAGGTCAAGGGTTTGAGATCCAGCATGGTTTATCCTTTTCAATACTTTTAAGCAAGTGACAATGATACCCTTTTCTATCATTTTCCGCTTGTTATCAGGTTTGAATAAATGCGTAATCCGGATGGTAATTCGATATAATTAGAAAACGGATTATGCCAATGGAGCATTAAATAATGAGTACTAAAAAAACAGTTAAAAGTCGACAACCAGCTTTTCGGACTGAACAGGACAGCATGGGCAAACTAAAAGTCCCGGCTGATGCACTTTGGGGTGCACAAACCCAGCGTGCAGTTAATAATTTCCCGATCAGCGGTCAACCTATGCCGCGTCAGTTTATTCGCGCCCTGGGCCTGATCAAGGCAGCAGCTGCCAGCGTAAATGCTGATTTAGGCCAGCTCTCGAAGGCCCGCGCCCGAGCCATTATTGCTGCATCCAAACAGGTAACCACCGGTAAAGTTGACGGACACTTCCCCATTGATGTTTACCAGACAGGCTCCGGTACTTCATCCAATATGAACGCCAATGAAGTGATAACCCATCTTGCCAATGCAGGTAGGAAGAATGCACTAATTCACCCCAATGACCATGTCAATATGGGCCAGAGTTCAAATGATGTGATCCCGACCGCGATGCAGGTTAGTGCCAACCTGCAGTTGGAAGAAGATTTATTACCGGCTTTAAAGCATCTCAAAAAAGCCCTGGATGCACGTGCAAAAGAACTGAAAAATGTAGTCAAAACCGGACGTACCCATTTAATGGATGCCATGCCGGTCACATTCGGCCAGGAGCTGGCGACCTGGTCACAGCAGATTGGCAGTAACATAGAACGAATCCAGTCAGCGCAAAAACACCTGCGTAAACTGCCCCAGGGTGGTACTGCAGTTGGCACAGGCATCAATGCGGATCCGAAATTTGCGGCAGCAATGGCAGTCGCCCTGACCGATTCCACCGGAGTGAAGTTTGAACGCTCAAAAAACCTGTTTGAAGGTATCTCCAGCCTGGATGTTGCTGTTGAGTTGTCCGGCCAGCTGAAAACCACAGCTGTCAGTCTGATGAAAATTTCTAACGACCTGCGCTGGATGAATTCCGGCCCGCTGGCCGGCATTGGTGAGATTGAGCTCAAAGCATTGCAGCCGGGCAGTTCAATTATGCCGGGCAAAGTAAACCCGGTTATACCGGAAGCCACCGCTATGGTTTGCGCACGTGTGATCGGCAATGACACGACTATTACTATCGCCGGTCAATCAGGTAACTTCCAGCTCAATGTGATGCTCCCGCTGACAATCAATACATTGACTGAAAGCATCAAGCTGCTGGCAAATGTTAGTCGCCTGCTAGCCGATAACGCTATCGCCACATTCAAAGTCCGGCTGGATAATATTAATGCGGCGCTATCGCGTAATCCTATATTGGTCACCGCATTAAATGGTGTGATTGGTTATGAAAAGGGTGCTGCAACTGCCAAGCAGGCCTATAAGGAAGGGCGGCCAATCCTTGAAGTAGCGATGGATACCACCGGACTTCCTGAGGCAGAGTTAAAACGCCTGCTCAATCCATTAGGTTTGACTAAGGGTGGAATACCTAAATAGGCGGTTTATTACCATAGAGAACTAAAAGACCAGTCACTGACTGGTCTTTTAGTTTTGCATTACTGTCAACTGGAAACTTATGCAACTTACAGAAATTGACAAAACCCGGTACGATCGGCACCTGAAAATTGTTTTTGCCGGTATTGCGATTGCGCTGCTGGTTATTTCACTGGCGGCTTCAACGCTGTTTATTCAGTTATTCAGCACTGCCCAGGCTCCGCATTTCTGGCATAATCTGGCAGGTGTTGCAGTGGCCGTAATCGTTGTGGTCCTGGTGATGGGGAAAATACGCGAACATCCTTACCTGACAGAAGTGGTCTACGTGTGGGATTTGAAACAACTGTTAAATAAAATCCAGCGTAAACAACGTGCGATTGAAGCGCGGGTTGAAGCCAATGATCGTACGGCAATGATAATTCTCAACTTTCAATACCAGGGGTCGAAACAGCTTTATCAGCTGGATGACAACACCATCACTATGGACGATTTATTAATTAAAATTCAGCATCTTGATAAACGTATGGATGCAGCGGGACTCAATATAACCAGCGTCAATCTTGAGCCTGCTTTAATCGAACAGTTCTGACAGAATTAACCTTTCTGTTCAGAGATAAGGACTAAATACAAATGAAAACCATCATCGAGCCTTTCAGGATTAAGACTGTCGAACCCATCAGGATGACCACCATTGAGGAGCGCCGGAAACTGATCAGGGAAGCGGACTACAATCTGTTCTCACTAAAATCAGAAGACGTGTTAATTGACCTGTTAACGGATTCGGGCACCTCGGCGATGAGCACGAATCAGTGGTCGGCGTTAATGAAGGGTGATGAGTCTTATGCAGGCTCACCTTCTTTTTATCGTTTCGAGGCGGCTGTGAAAGACCTGATGCCGTTTAAGCATATAATTCCAACCCATCAGGGCAGGGCGGCTGAGCACATCCTTACCTCAATTATTTCCCGCGGGCACGGCAAGGGCATGATCGTTCCCAATAATACCCATTTCGATACCACCCGGGCTAATTTTGAAGATGCTGGTATTGATGCCCGTGACCTGGTGATTGATGAGGCCATGGATACTGCGTTAATCCACCCTTTTAAAGGCAATATGGACCTGCATAAACTGGAGAAATTATTGTCGGAAGAAGCCGATAACATTCCGATGGTGGAAATGACAATCACTAATAATGCCGGTGGCGGGCAACCCGTTTCCATGGCGAACCTGCGTGCAGTGAAGGCAATTTGTGATAAATATGATAAGCCTTTGATTATTGACAGCGCACGTTTTGCCGAGAATGCCTACTTTATTAAGCTCCGTGAAGATGGCTACGCAGATAAATCTGTTAAAAACATTGTGCGCGAAATATTCTCTTATGCAGATGGCATGACCATGAGTGCTAAAAAAGATGCATTTTCCAATATGGGCGGCTGGCTGGCATTGAATAATGATGAGTGGGCAGAACGCGCTCGCACACGCCTGATCATGACTGAAGGATTCCCCACCTATGGCGGATTATCCGGCCGTGATATGGAATGCCTAGCAATTGGTTTACAGGAAATCGTCAATGAAGATTACCTGCAGTATCGCATCCGTTCGATTCAGTATATTAATGAAGGTCTGGATGAACTGGGTATCCCGGTGATGAAACCCGCGGGTGGGCACGCTATATTTATTGATGCGAAAAAGATGCTGCCGCATATTCCTGCCTTGCAGTATCCGGCACAGTCACTTGCAGTTGCGCTTTATATACAGGGTGGTATCCGCACGGTTGAAATTGGCTCGTTAATGTTCGGACGCCAACCTGACGGCAGTGAAAAACCTGCAGCCATGGAGTTAGTAAGGATGGCAATGCCACGCCGTGTTTATACCCAGGCACAGGCTGATTACATCATCGAAATATTTGAAGAGTTAAGGACCAATATTAACGAAATTCCGGGTATGGAGCTTAGTTATGAGCCCGAGTCCTTACGTCACTTCACAGCAAAACTGAAACCCTTGACCGCCTATTTTGATTAATAAAGTTGGGGTCGGAGTCAAATGCGTTGCACAGCTTGCTTAGTTCACACAACTTTATCGCAGTTGACTCCGACCCCTGGTTGAATCGCCAGCTACAAAGGCGTTTGAGTCTGACCCCGGTTCTTAAGTTAAAAAAAGCCGGTCATTGACCGGCTTTTTTTATTACTTGTCTGTATTGATTTTTAGTAATTGATACGGTGGGCAGTATCCAAAAATACCGGTTAATAAAGGTACCAGGCCCACAGCACCCCACCAGTTTTGATAGTAAACCCCGGCACCGATAATTCCTGCGCCGATTACCATGCGGATTCTTCTTTCTGTTTTACCAACATTACATTGCATTTTCTTCTCCTGATCAAATGGTCTTGCTGGTTAAATATTAGCATGGATTAATATAAGACACATTCTTATCTGGGAGAGACCGGTTATTAGCCATCACTGGCCCTGCGCCGGAACCATAAGGCTGCAAACAGGAATACAGCGGCCACGATTAAACCGAAAAGCATCTGTTGGGAAAACAGGCGGTCCAGCATATTGGCCAGGGTAGGTGCATGGTCAAAAGTTGAAGTGACCGGCATTCCAAGACTGACCGATACATTACCGCCCTGGTCGCCATCAGGGGTGATTTGTCCCGCAAGAATGGCAGGGCTGTTGGCAATCCACTTGCTGGTAACACCGAGGACATTGTCCTGGAGCTGGAATGTGCGTAAGAAACCAATCCATGCCTGTAGTACGGATAAGATAACCGGGGGCAGGATGGCGAATAACATGGGTACACGAGGTGCTTTTGATGAAACTAGCAGCAACCAGCTATAAACAGGCAGCATCCAGAAAGAATTTGCCAGCCAGCCGGCTAGTACCAGGCCCCAGGCTTTTAAGGGTTCAGCCGGACCGAATACCAGGGTCCAGGGGTTTTGATCGGCTGACCATACCATCATGCCACCGATACCCATCATTATGATTTCAGTGGCTATCAGGAATAACCAGAAGATTACCGGGATAACAAACATGGCTGAAAACAGTTTTGAAGCAATGGTCAGTTCATCAGAAGCCGGCAGGGATTTCCAGAAAAGTATGGATTTATCCTTGCGGTCGTCGTAGAGGGATCCCAACAGGTAAAAGAAAATAACGATCGACATCACAAAGACGAAGAAGCCCGAAAGTGCCATCAGGCTCTGGGTGACTTCATAACCGCGCATGGCTTCTGACTGTGAGGCAAACAAACGCATTGCCTCGCGGAAGGTGTAGCCCTCATTGTCAAAGCGTATTTTTATAACCAGGCCCATCAACATAAAGGAGATAGTGATTAAGCTGAGGATGGCGGGCGTGTTGCGGAAGGCGCCACGGTTCTCCCAGTATTCACGCCGCATCAGTACTTTAAGTTTGTTAACAGACCAGGTTATGTTCATTGTTCCTCTCCCATAACAGCAACAAAGAGGTCGGCAACATTGGGTGTGCGTATCTCACCCAGCGGCTCGAGTTTTCCTGCATCTACCCCCTTGAAGAGGAAGATGTGTTTGCCGAATATACTGCTTTCATTCAGGGGCCCTAACTCCCTTGCCGCAGCAACAGATTCCTCTGGAGCCATTAATTCAAAATAACTTTTCTGAACTTCTTCCATGGTGCTATCAAGGACTATTTTTCCATCCTGGATAAAGATAAGGTCACTGAGTATGTGTTCAATTTCTTCTACCTGATGGGTGGTAATAATGATAGTTCGCTCCTCGTCAAAGTAATCATTGAGCAAGTTGGTGTAGAAGGTTTTACGATAAATAATATCCAGGCCAAGAGTGGGTTCATCAAGAACCAGTAAGCGGGCATCAATAGACATGACCAGGGCAAGGTGCAACTGGGCGACCATCCCCTTGGATAACTGTTTGACTTTTTTATCCAGGCCGATTTTAGTTTTCGCTAAAAACTGCATGCATTTATCCCGGGAAAAGCGGCTATGCAGGCCTTCAACCAGGTCTATGGCTTCCCAGACCCGCATCCAGCGGGGCAGGACGGCTACATCAGCTATAAATGAAACCTGCTCCATCAGTTCGTCCCGATCCTTGCGTGGATCAAGGCCGAGGACCTTTAGGTCACCAGCAAACGTGGTCAATCCCAAAATAGCTTTCAATAAAGTGGTTTTGCCTGCACCATTGGGGCCAATAAGGCCGATAATCCGCCCTGATTCAATACTCAGGTTTACATGGTCGACAGCGTACTGGCTGCCAAATTTTTTACATAGGTTTTGGGTGCTGATAATTGTGCTCATGGATTCCTGCGCCTGTTTAATTTTATGATGTGCTATTTCTTGATAGTATCGAGCAAGCTTGCCGGGTCAATTCCTAGTCGTTCTATTCGTGCCAGGATATCCGGCCAGATCTGGTTGCGAAATTTTTCGCGCTCTGACTGCAGCAATTGATCGCGGGCGCCGGTTTTAACAAACATGCCGAGGCCACGGCGTTTTTCCACAATATTGTCGTCGACCAGTAACTGGTAGGCCTTGGAGACGGTGATGGGGTTTATTTGCAGTTCAGCTGCTACCTGGCGAACCGAGGGCAGCGGGTCTGATTCATTCAATGAACCATCAAGGATGCGTTCTATAGTACGTTCGCATAGCTGCCAGTAAATTGGTTGATTTTCGTTCCAGTTATTAGTCATTGATGGCAATTCTCAAAACAGGTGCAAAACAGCCCATGGGTTGGTCGGAACTGATTCTACAGTGGCAACTACGGTTACCTGGTTATCAGGTTCACAATTTTCTGTCATTACCAGTTGCTGTGGTTCTGACAGCCTGGAAACATCAATAGCAGTATTTCCTGCCTGTACACTCCAGATAAGCATAATGGCACTGACAATGGCTAGTGAATGCGGAACAGATATAATTTTTCGTGTTGGAAGTCTCAGCATAGCGTCACCTGGTGTTACTTTTTTCCTGTTATATAATATTAGTGATGTAGTGAAGTATAACACCAGTTATTAGAAAGTGCAAACAACCGTGCCAGAATAATTTTGTAATGTATTGTCAGGCAATAAAAAAGCCCGGGAAACCCGGGCTTTATCGGTGGAACTATCTGGGCTCTTAACTCTACCCGGCAATGAGTTCCATTGATTCCAGTTTAAGGATGATTTCCTGGGCAGCCTGCTCAGGGCTCATGTTGAGGGTGTCGAGAACAATTTCTGCATCGGTAGGTGCTTCATAGGGATCATCAATACCGGTGAACTGTTTAATTTCACCACGGCGGGCTTTTGCATACAGGCCTTTACGATCGCGTTTTTCGCATACTTCAATTGGCGTTGAGATGTGGACCTCAATGAAACCACCTAAAGGTTCAATTTCCGCACGAATCTGGTCACGAATTTCACTGTATGGTGCGATAGGTGCGCAAATGGCAACGCCACTATTTTTGGTGATTTCGCTAGCCACATAACCAATACGCAGTACGTTTAAATTTCTGTGTTCGCGTGAGAAACCCAATTCGGAAGACAAGTTCTTGCGGACCACATCACCATCCAGCAAAGTTACCGGCCGGCCACCCATTTCCAGCAGTTTAATCATTAGAACGTTTGCGATCGTAGATTTTCCTGAACCGGAGAGGCCAGTGAAAAATACGGTAAACCCCTGTTTGTGGCGAGGTGGATAACGCAAGCGTAAGGCTTCGACTACTTTAGGGAAGGTAAACCATTCGGGGATATCAAGGCCTTCATACAAGCGACGACGCAGCTCTGTGCCGCTGATATTAAGAACGCTCTCGCCTTCTTTGATTTCATCAACCGGGGCGTATTGTGCGCGTTCTTCAACGTACACCATCATTTTAAATGGAACCATTTCGATTCCCAGTTCCTGCTCATGTTTAGACAGCAGTTCCTGTGCGTCGAAGGGACCGTAAAAGGGCTGGTCATTGCTGTCGTTACCCGGCCCGGCATGATCGCGGCCAACGATCAAATGGGTACAGCCATAGTTTTTGCGGATAATGGCATGCCAGAGTGCTTCACGCGGACCACCCATGCGCATGGCTAACGGTAACAGGCTGAGTTGGGTTGTCTGCTCGGGGTAGTTCGGTAACAGGGCTTCATAGCAGCGTACCCGGGTCAGGTGGTCGATATCACCGGGTTTGGTCATGCCGACCACAGGGTGAATTAATAAGTTGGCCTGGGTTTCACGCGCTGCACGGAAGGTTAATTCCTGATGCGCCCGATGCATAGGGTTGCGGGTCTGGAATGCGACAACACGCTGCCAACCCAGTTTTTCGAATAACTGACGCAGTTCTACGGGATCATGGCGTAAGTGCTTGCAATCATAATGAACCGGGGCCTGCAGGCCTTTAACTGTTCCGCCAATATAAACTGGGTTGCTATGCTGTTTCAGGTAAGCTGCTGCCGGATGTTTAGTATCCGTTGTGCCATAAACTGCCTGGGCTTCCACATCCATATCCGGAGTCCAGATAGAATCAGCGCTCATTGTCGCTATAGCGACTCCCTCAGCGTCCCTGAGAACAAACTCGTCACCCACGTTGAGTTTTCCGGCGAAGGTTTCACTGACATCAAGGGTTACCGGTATTGGCCACAGGTTACCATCCTGAAGACGCATATCGGAGAGTACTGACAGGTAATCAGCTTCTCCCAGGAAACCCTCCAGTGGTGAGAAACCACCGTTCATGATTAATTCCAGGTCGCAAATTTGGCGTTCACTCAGGTCCCAGTCAGGTAGGGTGCCGGCATGGAGTTTTGCCTCAGCGACATCGGTTTCGGTGATAAACAGGTTTTTTAGCTGGCCTCCGTGGGCCGTGAAATTTGAGCTCATATTGTTGTCGCCTGATGGCGCTCCAGAAGTCTGTAAAGTTTAGATTTAAAACAAGAATAATCAGCCGTGTATTATACATTATTAGTGCATTATTACGAGTTAATTCAGAACCTTTCTGTATGTTTTTAATGATGTATTCTGGCAGGGTGAGTATTTATTTTCATTCACAGGGAACTGATTAATTTTTGTGTGTTCAAAGACCCGTATCGGTAGTCACCTAAAACCACCGAAACAAAGATATTCACATGCCCGCGGTTGCCATATGCTGGTTAACAGGGGACAATAACGGGCTAATATTAAAATGGAGTTTCAAACAATGGATAAAGCAATAATTAATAAAGGCTTGCTGACGGCTGTTTTAAGCGGTGCGTTAATGGTAACAGCCTCTGCTGCAGACCTGAAAACTGAAGAACAAAAACTAAGCTATATCTTTGGTCTGGATATAGGACGTACCCTTAAAGCCCAGGGTATGGAGGTTAATTTCAAAACTTTATCAGCTGCAATACAGACTGGTTTTGAGGGTGGCGAAACCTTGATGACTGAAGCGGAAATTGATAATACACGACAGGCGTTTATCACCCGTAAGACTGAAGAAGCACAGGCAAAGGTAGCGAAAATTGCGGGTGCCAATGCCACAGAAGGCGCAGCATTTTTGGCTGGGAATGCTAAAAAAGACGGTGTAATAACAACCGCATCTGGACTACAGTACCAGGTTATCACTGCCGGTAAGGGGGCAAAACCCAAGGCTGAAGAGACGGTTACGGTACATTACCGCGGTACCACATTAAACGGCCAGGAATTTGACAGCTCCTACAAGCGTAACGCACCTGCTTCATTTCCGCTTAACCGGGTTATTCCGGGGTGGACCGAAGGTGTGCAGTTGATGCCCGTTGGCAGTAAATACAAATTCTTTATTCCTTCCGCACTGGCTTATGGTGAGCAGGGCAGTCCGCCATCTATAATGCCGAATTCAACCCTGATTTTTGAGGTTGAACTGATTTCAATTGGTGAAGCGAAGTAAATTTTGTTAATGACCCGGGCATTGGTTCCAGTGCCCGGGTTTTTTAATAAACTGCAATTTGATTTACATATAACATTTAACACAATGAAAAGAGATTTTCCCGTTGGTTGAATCACAGCGTATTCTGATAACCGGCGGTGCCGGCTTCCTGGGATCAAGCCTCTGCAGGCAACTGGTATCACTGGGTCATGATGTTATCTGCCTGGATAATTACTTTACCGGCCGTAAAAGCAATATTGAAGATTTGCTGGACCAGCATAATTTTGAGGCTCTTCGTCATGATGTTACGATTCCGATCAGTCTTGAAGTTGATCAGATCTATAATCTGGCCTGTCCGGCTTCGCCCATCCACTATCAGTATGATCCAGTGCAGACAACCCGGACCTCGGTCATTGGTGCAGTTAATATGCTCGAGCTGGCCCGTAATACCAACGCGCGTGTCCTGCAGGCATCGACGTCAGAGGTTTATGGTGATCCAACGGTCCACCCGCAAACCGAAGACTACTGGGGAAACGTTAACCCGATCGGGATACGTGCCTGTTACGATGAAGGCAAGCGTTGTGCTGAAACCCTGTTTTTTGATTATTACCGGGAATATGGCGTAGAGATAAGGGTGGCGCGGATTTTTAATACCTATGGTCCGGGAATGCAGATTGATGATGGCCGGGTAATATCGAACTTTATCGTTCAGGCACTGAAAAACCAGCCAATTACTATTTATGGCGATGGCAGCCAGACCCGGTCATTCTGTTATCGCGATGACCTGGTGGAGGGGCTGATGCGGATGATGGATTCCAACCTGACCGGCCCTGTTAACCTGGGCAACCCCACCCCATTCACAATGCTGGGTTTGGCTGAGGTGGTGATTGAGATGACTGGCTCGAACTCAAAAATTGAATATCATGAACTGCCGGCTGATGACCCCATGCAGCGCCAACCGGATATTCAGCGCGCCGCAGATGGCCTGGGTTGGAAAGCCTCTACCCCCCTGCACAAGGGGCTGGTAAAAACTATTGCTTATTTCCAGCAAAGGCTTGATAAAAATGGCTGATTCATTAAGGGATCAACTGCTTAAAGCCGGCCTGGCCAGAGCAACTCCCCCGAAAAAGACTCGCTCGAAACACCCGCTCGTAAAGAAAAACCCTTCACAATCATCTGATTTGGAGCGTGCCTGGCAGGCGCGTGCGAAAGAAGAAAAAGAATGTGCTAAAAAAGAAAAAGACAGGGCAAAAAAACGTATCGAGCTGAAACAGGCAGAACAAAAACGCCGGCGCGAGATCAATAATAAGATAGTTATTTTGCTGGATTCCACCAGGCTGAACAAGAATGATGCTGAAATAAGCCGAAATTTCTTCCATTTTGGAAAAATTCGTAAAGTTATGGTGGACCAGGCTCAGCTGGCTCAGCTTAATTCAGGAACTATCGCGGTTGTTTACCTCCGTGGACGGTATCACCTCGTTAGTAAGGCTGTTGCAGAACAGGTTCAGAAACTCTCTCCTGAGCATGTCCCGGACCTGAAAGGCAGTGATGAACCGGATGAGTCTGAACACCCGGTGCCTGATGATTTGATTTGGTAGCCCAGGCTTATTTCCTGACCTGGCTTGCGGCTTGACTGACTACTGCTCTGGCAAACTGGCCAGTAGTGTCAGCACTGCAAAGTGGGGCGGTCGTTTTTCAATTGACGAGGTCGTGCAATAGTCGACTTTAAGTCCGGATTTTTCGCAAAAAGCCTGCAGGTCTTTCTCGCTGAACCCCTGGTTCAGGTGATCAAATGTGGACACCGCTCGTTTATGTTTATGCTCCTGCAAAGTTGCTGCCAACAGCTGGCCGCCTGGTCGCAAAACTCGAGCCGCTTCCTTAAATACGGTTTGCGGGTCAGTAGTATAGGTGAGTGCATGCATTAGCAGGACAGTATCCATACTGTTATCTGCCAGTTGCAGGTTGTGCATATCACCTTTCTGGAAACTAACGTTAGCTTTACCCTGCAGGCGTTTTTTTGCGGCATTTAGAATATGATCGCTGATGTCCAGGCAGGTAATGCTGCGGGAGTGTTCACTCAGCAACTCTGCCATTACTCCGTCGCCGGAGGCAATATCAACAACATCACCTAGCTTGAGTAAATGCACCAGTGCGCGCGCTGTTGCCTCCCATGTGCGTCCGGGAGAGTAGTGCCGATCCATATCGCCGGCAACGGAATCAGCCCAGTTCCGGCCGGCGGTGCGCTGGGCAAGGATATCTGCAATTCGGTTGCGATCCTGTTCAACCAGGGGATCACGCACGCTTTCACAAAAGGTCGCCCAGAGGGCGGCGATTTGCGGGTTGTCCTGCCGGGAACTCAGGCGGTAATAAACTGAGGCACCGTCACGGCGGTCATTGACCAGGCCGGCTTCACGTAGTTTGGCCAGATGGGTAGACACCCTTGGCTGTGCCAGGCGGGTAATAGCTGCCAGCTCAGCCACGCTGAGCTCTTCCTGTTCGAGCAGAAATAAAAGCCGTGCCCGGGTTGTGTCGGAGAGCAGGCGGATGTGTTGTGATGCAGTTTGCAGGTCGATTGGAATTCTCACCAGTTTTAATCGTCGCCGCAATAATGCAACAGCTACTGTTGAAACTCAATCTGGATTTCAACAGATTTGATTTTATTAATTGAATAAAGGTTGATCAGGATCAGTATTGAGGTGAATAATATTTCCCGTGGATGTGCGGGATTGCCTGCAAGGGTTTATAATTTCAACTTTATTGCACAGGAAGTTAATAATGGATTTCAAGCTAAGCGAAGAACAGGAAATGATTCAGGACGCAGCGCGTGATTTTGCTCAAAACCAGATCGTTCCGGTTGCAGCAGCCTTTGACGAAAGCGGGGAGTTTCCGCTGGATAATATTCGCCAGATGGGTGAATTAGGTTTGATGGGTATTGAGGTTCCTGAAGCCTATGGTGGTGCTGGAATGGATTCCATAGCCTATGTGCTGGCAATGATTGAAATCGCCAAAGCTGATGCAGCCCATTCAGTCATTATGTCGGTGAATAATTCCCTTTTCTGCCACGGTATCCTCAAAAATGGTACTGAGGAACAAAAACAGAAATATGTGCGCGATATTGCCACTGGTAAAAAAATTGGAGCTTACCTGCTCACAGAGCCCCAGTCAGGCTCTGACGCGGTGGCCATGAATACACGGGCGGTATTGAGTGAAGATGGCAGCCATTATGTAATAAACGGTAAGAAGTCCTGGATTACATCAGGACCGGTTGCAGAGTATGGTGTGTTGTTTGCGGTTACCGATGCTGATAAAGGTGCTCACGGTATCACCGCATTTATCATTGAAGCGGACCAGCCTGGATACATTCGCGGCAAAAAAGAACCCAAGCTGGGTATCAGGGCATCTGCAACCTGTGAAATTGAATTTGATAATTACCGTTGCCCGGCAGGCAACGTACTAGGCGAACCTGGAAAAGGTTTTATCAGTGCGATGGGTGTACTTGATGCAGGTCGAATCGGCATTGCTTCACAGGCGCTTGGTATTGCCCTGGCGGCTTTTGAAGCTACGCTAGAGTACGTGAAAGACCGCAAGGCATTTGGCCAGCCCATTGGTGCTTTCCAGATGACCCAGTCTAAAATTGCTGATATGAAAACCAGGATTGAAGCCAGTCGCCTGCTGATTTACCAGGCCGCAATGGCTAAACAATTACAGGGTGAGGGTAAAGGCGGGCGCTTTACCACAGAGGCTGCCATGGCCAAGTTATTTGCCTCTGAAACCGCGATGTTTGTTACCCATCAGGCGGTGCAGATTCACGGCGGAATGGGCTATAGTAAGGAAATGCCGGTTGAACGTTATTTTCGGGATGCGAAAATTACAGAAATATATGAGGGAACCAGCGAGATTCAGCGGCTGGTGATCTCGCGCAGTGTTACCGGAATCAGATAATATTAACAGGGTTAGCAATCAGTTGATTGCTGCCAAAACTGTGGAAGCAGTAAACAATGAATAATATAAAAGAGATATATACTGCCGTTAAAGTTGTATTGAATGAACAGGCTGGGGCGGATTATTCGAAGCTGGAAAAAAGAGACCTGCAATACCTGACAGACAACCTGTTCAAACGAGCAACCAGCGATGAATTGTCCGGGCAAACCCCCGCGCATTTGGCCAACAGGATTCGCCATCTTTACAAGTTTATTCAACAGCGTGATACTGAAGGCTCCAAATTACATGTGTTTAATCCCACTTTGGAAAATGAGGGTTGGGAGTCTCCAACCACTGTAATCCAGCTACTGAACACAGACGGTCCATTTTTGGTTGATTCAATCAGCCTGTTGCTGGCAGAGGACGATATTGCCATTCGCCATCTGTTCCATCCGGTAATAAATGTAATCCGCGATAAACAGGGCCAGCTACAACAAATACTCGATCCTGAATCTGATGAAGGTCAATCAAGCTGCTGTACTGAATCGCTAATCCAGGTCGATGTATCTCAGTTGACAAAAGAACGGATAAAACGATTAAAAAAACAAATTCTAAAAACGCTTACCCTTGTCCGCTATGCCGTTAAAGATTGGCCGGCAATGCAGCAACAGGCAAACGCTTCAGCTGAGCTGCTGGCAGGGCAAAGTTCAGCTGTTGATACAGATACTGCTACAGAGGCTGCCGAGTTCATCCGCTGGCTGGCGGATGATCATTTTATCTTCCTCGGCTACCGTGAGTACACTGTTACTGGTAAAGATGAAGCTGCAGTACTGGCAGCCAAAGCAGAAACAGGTCTGGGGATGCTCGCTGCAGAAAATGCCCCTGTGACTAGCCGGCCGATAGCCAAATTACCGGATACCGGGGTGATTACCAAACAATCGCATCCGGAGCCGCTAATAATAACAAAAACTAATTCTCGCTCGATTATTCATCGTAGCGGCTACATGGATTATATCGGCATAAAAATCTATGCAAAAAATGGTATTGTGATAGGCGAGCGCCGATTTATCGGTTTGTTTACCTCCACTACCTATACCCGCAGTGCCTGGGCTACACCATTATTGCGCAATCGGGTTGAAGCGGTGATGCAGCAATCAGAACTGCGTCCCGGCTCGCATGCCTGGAAAGCCCTGGTGCATATATTGGAAACCCTGCCAAGGGATGAACTCTTCCAGTCTACAGTTGAAGAATTGTCTAATCTTTCCCTGGGGGTTTTGAAACTTCAGGAACGTCAGAGAACTCGATTATTTATCCGTCGTGAACGCTTTGGCCGGTTTTATTCCTGCATGCTTTACTTGCCCAGGGATCGTTTTAATACTGAAAATCGAACGGCTATACAGGCCATTTTGAAACGCGCATTGAAAGGTGAAACCCTCGATTATCAGGTGATGGTTTCTGAATCCCCACTGGCACGATTGCACATACTGGTGCGTCCGCGTGTGGGTGAAAGACCCCAGATCAATATTGATGATCTTGAAGAGCGCATTATCAAGGCCGTGCGTTCATGGGGCGATGAACTGAGTGAGATCCTGGTGCAGAAGCTGGGCGAGGCTGAAGGCCTGGCTCTTTATGATAAATATGCGCGGACTGTATCGGCATCTTATGCGGAAGATGTCTCTCCCTGGGTGGCAAGTTATGACTTGCAAAATATTGCTGAATTATCAGGTGATGATGACCTGCGCATGAGCCTGTACCGCCCGCGCAAAAAGCGTGTAGGTGTTCTGCGTTTTAAATTATTTAAATACACCCGGCCGATTCCCCTCAGTGAAGTGTTACCAATGCTGGAAAACCTTGGTTTGAGAATCGTCAGTGAGCGGCCTTATGAGTTTGTCCTAGGGCAGGACAAGTCCGTCTGGGTGCAGGACTTCGACATGGTGCTTGCCAATGGCGGGGACCTTGATATTGAAGCCGTAAGGAATATATTCCAGCAGGCATTTGAGAAGACCTGGCGTGGTGAGGTTGAGAGTGATGGCTTTAACCGCCTGGTTTTATCCGCACGACTGCCATGGCGGCAAGTTGCGATTTTACGCGCCTACAGTAAATACCTGCTACAAACAGGAATGCCGTTTTCACATGCCTACATGGCAGAGACCCTTGAAGCTAACCCGCTGATTGCGCGGCTTTTGGCAGAGCAGTTTAAAGAACAGTTTGACCCTGCACGTAGAGACGAAAGCGAAGCCCGGGCGCTGCGGCATGCCAACAGGCTGAAGAAAATCTTCCGGGTGCTGCATGCAGATAAAACATCCGGGCTGGCAGATGCACTTGCTGAGGTTGGCGAGACACGAATTGAACGTAACAGACAGGCACATCTTAATGCTATCAATGCGGCGATTCTCAGTTCGCTCGAACTGGTCAGCAGTCTGGACCAGGACCGTATCCTGCGTACTTTTAGCAAAACGATCCGGGCTACTTTGAGAACCAATTACTATCGTCGCAATGAAGCGGGTGAAGAGCGTGAGTTTATGTCCTTTAAGCTGGACTCATCGCGGGTGCCGGATCTACCAAAACCCTGTCCATTCAGGGAAATATGGGTTTATTCGCCTCGGGTTGAAGGTGTCCACCTGCGTATGGATAAAGTGGCACGCGGTGGACTGCGCTGGTCTGACAGGCGTGAGGATTTCCGTACTGAAGTGCTTGGTTTGATGAAGGCACAGAACGTTAAAAACACAATGATCGTACCGGTAGGTGCCAAAGGCGGTTTCTTCGTCAAGCAAATGCCGGAAGGTGATCGGGAAGCGGTGCTGGCTGAAGGTATTTACTGTTACAAATGTTTTATCCGTGGTTTGCTGGATATTACTGATAATCGTGATGAAGATAAAGTACTGCCGCCGGTTGATGTAGTCCGCCTGGATGAAGATGACCCTTATCTGGTTGTAGCTGCGGATAAGGGTACCGCAACATTTTCAGATATTGCCAATGGCATTGCTGCGGAATATGACTTCTGGCTGGGTGATGGCTTTGCTTCCGGCGGATCGGTGGGTTATGACCACAAGGTGATGGGAATCACTGCCAGGGGAGCCTGGGAATCTGTTAAACGGCATTTCCGCGAGCTGGATATCGATATTCAAAATCAGGAGTTTACAGTTGTTGGTATCGGTGATATGGCCGGTGATGTATTTGGTAACGGCATGCTGCTTTCCCGGCATATTTGTATGAAAGCCGCGTTTAACCATATGCATATTTTCCTTGATCCGAATCCGGATGCGGAAAGCAGCTTTGTTGAACGCCAGCGCCTGTTCGGTTTACCCAGGTCCAGTTGGGATGATTACAATAAAAAACTTATTTCAAAGGGTGGCGGAATTTATTCACGCCAGGCAAAAGCCATTGAGTTAAGTAAAGAGGTTCGCAACTGGCTGGGCATCAAGGATAAATCGATAGCACCCGCGGCACTGATCAAAATCCTGCTTAAAGCGGAGGTTGACCTGCTTTGGAACGGTGGTATTGGTACCTATGTTAAAGCGACATCAGAATCTCATGCTGATGTCGGCGATACGGCTAATAATATATTAAGAATCAATGGTAAAGAATTAAAAGCTAAAGTAGTAGGTGAGGGTGGAAATCTCGGCTTCACCCAGTTGGGTCGGGTTGAGTATTCCCTGACCGGCGGGCGCATGAATACTGACTTTATTGATAACTCAGCGGGTGTTGACTGCTCGGATCATGAAGTGAATATCAAGATATTACTCAATCAGCTTATCCATGATGGCAAGCTGGATCCGGAGGACAGAAACGAACTGCTAGTTGAAATGACAGATGATGTGGCCCGCCTGGTATTGCGCTCTAATTATCTGCAGTCTCAAACTGTATCAATGATGACCAGTCTTACCGGCACCCGACTGGGGGCACAATCCTACTTTATTCGTGCACTTGAAGAAGATGGTTTGCTGGATCGTGAGATTGAGTTTTTGCCATCGAATGAAGCCCTTGAGGAACGCCGATTAAGCAATCAGGGACTCAGTAGGCCAGAATTGGCGGTGCTGCTCTCCTATGCAAAAATTGTCCTGTACCAGCAGTTGCTTGATTCCGATATACCGGAAGACGATTACCTGGGTAGTGAGTTATATCGTTATTTCCCGGCAGCTATCCAGCAGCGTTTTCCGGAAGAAATGCAGATGCATCGGCTCAAACGCGAAATCATCGCAACCATGGTCACTAATTCCATGGTTAACCGCATGGGTGCCTCGTTTGGACTGATGATGCAGGAAGCCACCGGCAGCACACCCAGTGAGGTTGCCAAAGCCTATACCATCGTCAGGGATACCTTCAATTTGAACCCGTTGTGGCTGGAGGTTGAAGCACTGGATAACAAGGTGTCTGCGAGCGTGCAAACTGATGCTTTAATTGTGATTTGGAAATTGATAAGGCACGCGACACGCTGGCTGCTGGTTCAACCGGGGCGCCAGCTTGATATCCGTTTACAGTCTGAGCGATTAAAGCCCGGAATCCAGCGCTTACGCAATAACTTACCGCAATTAATCAGTGAAGATGAACAACGCCTGCTTGGCAGCAAAGTGCAGCGCTATACCGAGGCCGGATTCCCCGTTGAGTTGGCAGAGAAATTGGCATTGCTTAACCGCCTGTCTTCAGCACTGGATATTGTGGACGAAGCCAGTCGCCGGGAACTGGCGGTAGAAAAAGTTGCTGAAGTTTATTATCAGCTCGGCCAGACCATGAATCTGAAATGGCTGATGCAGGAAATTGAGCAGCTGACGGTCGAAGGTCATTGGCACTCATCCGCGCGTAGTAACCTGCGCCAGGAACTCTATCGTTATCACCGGGCGCTGGCGGGTCAGGTATTAGCGGCTTACGGTAATAAAGGCGATAGCCCGGTACAGGACTGGCTGGAGGATAATCAGCAGCAACTTGATTATGTTATTGAAATGCTGGCTGATATGCGAACCCTGTCTGAAATTGATTTTGCAACTATTTCTGTGGCGGTTCAGGCGCTGCGGACATTGCTGATTGAAAACGACTGATGAGTGCTAAAAGAATTCATTTTGTCGGCAGTGATCATGCTGAAACTCCAGCTGCTATTCGCCGCCTGAAGGACTATTACGGGCAGGCAGAACTGGGTTCTGCTGATGTCATTGTCGCCCTGGGTGGTGATGGTTTTATGCTCCGGGTATTGCACCAGATGGTGGAATCAGGGCTGCCTGTTTACGGTATGCGCATGGGCAGGATTGGTTTCCTGATGAATGGTTACCAGGATGATAACCTGCTGGAGAGATTGGCCCAGGCTAAAAGTGTCAGCTTGAATCCCTTGCGGATGCAGGCAACTTGTGTCGATGGTACAGAACATCGGGCGCTTGCAATTAATGAGGTTTCACTAATCCGGCAAAGTAATCAGGCAGCACATTTAAGTCTTTCGATCAACGGTTCGACTAAAATTGATGAACTGGTTGCTGATGGTATCCTGGTATCTACAGCAGCCGGAAGTACGGCCTATAACTTCTCTGCACGCGGTCCTATATTACCGCTGGGTACCGGGGCGCTTGCAGTTACACCGATATCACCCTTCAGGCCGCGTCGCTGGCTTGGTGCTGTGCTGCCCTCAGCGGCCAGCATCGAAATAGACATTCTTGAGCCGAAGGCTCGACCGGTAAGTGCAACTGCTGACTATATCGAGTTCAGGGATGTTGTTCGCGTCGAAGTCGTTGAAGACAGGGATACTGTATTAAAACTGATGTTTGATCCGGATCATTCACTGGAAGAACGAATACTGAATGAACAGTTCCGCTAAGCGGGCCTCGATTAATAAAAAAAAGCCTCGAATTAACGAGGCTTTTTTTATCCACAAAATAATCGCAGGAAACTAATCCATCAGGATCGTTGTGCCGGGCGTTGGCGGCAGTCTTGGCATTATCATTTCAGGATATTCACCGCTTAGGGAGACCAAAAAGGCGGCTATATCAACTGCATCGTTGTCACTGATGTCATTGTTTAGTTGGGTTTTTGCCATTACTTTCACTGCTTCATTCAGATTCCTTACAGAGCCGTTATGGAAGTAGGGTGCTGTATCGGCAATGTTCCGCAAGGTGGGAACCCTGAACTGATAGAGGTCAGCATCACTTTTGGTCACATCAGCTCGGCCTTTATCCTTGAGCAGATCATATTTTTCTGTATACGGGCTGTCTGCAAAGGTTGGGAATTTACTATAAAAACCAGTTCCGGCCGGCATGGCAGGGCCATTGAAAGCAGGGCCTGAATGACAGGCCTGGCAACCGTTGGCCTGGAATAAGCCCATACCGCGTACCTGCTGCTCTGTCAGTGCCTTTTTATCACCATTAATATAGCGATCAAAAGGGCTGTTACGGGTAATCAATGTGCGTTCATAGGCTGCCACGGCTCTTGCAGCATTATCTACACTCATTGTGTTACTGCCGCTAAATGCGGCGTCAAAATAGGCTTTGTAACCGGGTATTATGCGTACACGATCCATGGCTTTCTCAATATCGCTCATGCCCATTTCAACCGGGTTTACGACAGGGCCTTTAGCTTGTTCTTCCAGGCTGGCGGCTCGTCCGTCCCAGAACTGTACGGAGTGAAACGCAGAATTCCAGACTGTTGGAGCACTGCGTCCACCCAACTGTCCGTGTACACCCATGGAAAATGCACGCGAATCGTCACCACCTTCCATTACATTATGGCAGGAATTACAGGATACAGTTCCGGTTGAAGAAAATCGCGGATCGAAGAAAAGCATTTTTCCCAGGGTTACTTTCTCGGGTGTTGTCGGGTTGTCCGCTGGTGTTGGGGCATTTTCCGGCATAGTCTCCCATGAATAAACATTAGCTGACGTTAGCAGTAACGCAGCTAAAATAACATTGTGTTTTTTAAATATATGTCTCATTACAGTGTCCTTTGCTCAAATATTTCATTCTTAAGTATATATTATGGAAATATAATATAAAGTCCAATATATTAAATATTCTTTATTATAGAGGATGCATATAGTAGACAAAAAAAAGCCTTGCGATAGCAAGGCTTAAATATGGGAGGATTGGGACATATCAACCAAATATGTGTTCACTTACGAACAATCGAGGGAGTGTATTGGTTGAAATCCCCCCTTAGAGAGTACTTCCATCAAATAATGTTTAGCCTGTGATGCAGACAATGCATTAGATGCGTCTAATATAAGAAAAAGCTGATATATTTAACAATTGTATTATTTAATGACAGCAATAGGGGTTGTCTATATTGGTGTGGTTTGGCTAATTACTGATTCGCGACACCGTGTGGTACATGACCTGTTGGCACATGTGCCTGTGCGGACTCACAATGCAGGGTTTGATCATCAAAGAAGATATCAGCACCAAAGGCATTGAGGAAAGCGCCTTTTTGCTTGCCGCCGAGAAACAGGGCTTCATCGATACGTATACCCCAGTCACGCAGGGTGAGGATGACACGCTTATGTGCTGGGGCAGAACGTGCGGTAACCAGGGCGGTGCGGATCGGGTTGTTCTCGATTGGCCATGCGGACTGGATACGGTGCAGGGCTTCGAGTACTGCTCGAAATGGACCGTCCTGCAGGGGTTTATGGGCCGCGGCTTTTTCTGAGGCAGAAAATGCTTCGAGTCCAGATTCTTTGGAAATCCTTTCAGCTTCATCTGAAAATATTACTGCATCTCCGTCGAAAGCAATGCGTAACTGGTCCGGGTGACGGAAGTGGTTGCTTGATGGCAGGATGGTTGCAGCGGCAAATCCTGATGCCAGGGTATTGCGGACATCTTCGCCATTGGCAGAGAGGAATAGCTGTGCACCGAAGGCGCTCATATACTGTTGTGGTGGTTCACCATTGGTGAAAGCTGCACGGACAATATCCAGGCCCAGGGATTCGATAGTATTAAAAATCCGCAGTCCGCTGTCTGCGCTGTTGCGTGAGAGCAGGATCACTTCAACCAACGGATTTTGTTCTCGCCCCTGGTTTAGTTTGAGTAGCTTTTTGACCAGGGGAAAAGCAACACCCTCTTTCAGGAGCTCATCTTCATGTTCGAGTTGGTAGCGTGCATAGGCTTCCAGTCCCTGCTGTTCGAAGATTTTATGCGCCTGGTCGAGATCAAATAAAGCACGGGAGGCAATGGCTACAACCAGGGGCTTTTCCTCAATGCTGTTTAACTCCCGGATACTGGCTGTTTTGCTATTCATACAGTCACTATAGCAAACCCTGTTCTCAAAAGATGAGAGAAACAGGAAAGCAGG
>JADFVZ010000068.1 GCA_015222805.1 Pseudomonadota bacterium | reverse complement strand
TTTTACTGCCAAGATTCCTGACAGTCCCCAGATCCATCTTGATTACTGAATCCGGCTTGCTTGTCGCTGCTGGCTGATAGTGCAAGGTACCGTTATTGACTACAAAGCTATATGAACCTTCACCAGGCACATCAAATTGAATTGAAAATGCATGGCCATAAGAAGCTTCAGATTTAAACCGCTGGGTGAACAGCTCAAAGGTTGCGGCCGCATCCCGCTGTGCCCATACACGAGCGGTTACAAGGGTGAAAATTTGATCCCAGTTGAATGCGCCGATAGCCGAACCTGCTTCTGTGAGCGCATAATTCCGCTCACCGGCACTTTCTGTGGTGTAGGCGAGCCCCTGTAAAGCAACCGCCATTAACTTTCGGGCCGCCATGTTATCAGGGTCCGCATTCACAACCATCTGTGCCAGGCTGATGGCCCAGCGATAATCTTTTTCTGTAATCGCAGCTGCGGTTGCCTTTAACAGCTTGTCTGTACCGACCAGTTTAAGCATGCGTTTCGCCTGTTCGCTGGCGCTGTGCTGGGTTAGTGAATTAACATCCTGCACCCAGCCGGCTTCATTCGCATACAGGCCCCGGATCAGCCAGTCCAGTGTATGGTAACGAGGTTGCAAGTCAGGATTCCCGGCAAGTCGCGGCGGTAGTTTCAGCTCATCAATAATCTGGTCAGCGCTGTAGCCTGCGTTGATGTATGAACGTACCTGGTCATGCAGGAATTCAATTACGTCATAGTTGCTACTAACCACTGCATTGATATCTTTTCTGCCTTGCATGGAGCGGCCATGCCCCGGAATCAGGTTTTCTGGATCCAGTGCAAGAATCTGTTTGAAGGTATAGAGGAAACTTTCGGGCTTACGTTCAGGCTCATGCCGCGGGGTAATCACATAAGGCAAGGTGCCGCCAATGGCGTCTCCGGTTATCACCACCCGATCTTCTGGCAGCCAGACCATCAATTGCGCATTAATATCACTTGGCGCATAGTAGAACTCTATCGGAATACCCGCTATGTTGGCCTTCACCGGGACCGAGCCTTCAGTTACATCGACTGTCTTGTTCGGCGTGTATGAGGCAGACAGTTTCCCACCTTTAAGTGCAGCCCGACCGATGCCCGATCCAAAAGAACCTTTTGCGAGGTCTTTGTAAGGCAACAGATAACCCATTTGCGACATCCCACGACGTACCAGCATCTGGCCGGCTTTAGCATCATAGCCAACCTGCCGCTGCCAGTCTGTGTGGGCATAAATATCTACACCCTCAACCTTGCCATCTGCAAACAAACCTTCTATTCCGCCGATATGGTCAGAGTGCATATGAGTAAAAATGATGGCTTTGATGGGCTTCTGGTTGTTGTGGGATTTTCGAAAATCCTGGATCGCCTGCCGGGTTCTTTCAACGAACCAGCCGGTATCGACAATGACCAGGCCGTCATCTCCATCAAGGATAGTCCAGTTGGAATATTCGTAGCCAAATACCATATTGACCCGCTTATCGATTCCTAAACTTATAAACTGGGGGTCATCAAGTTTGTCCTGGAACTTCTCCAGTTCAGGGTTTACCCCGGGTGTCACCATCTGCACACCGGCAAATGCTGGTACCACCAGAATCAGAAAAAACACCATTACAAACTTTTTCATATTTTCATCCTTGAATTAACAACTAACATCAAATCAATATACCGTAATTTACTGACTGCTAATATATCGTAATTTACTGACTGCTATAAAGAATAAAGTTATGATTACTGAATATAGTACCCTTGAGTAAAATTTATACACTGCCTGAGCCTGGCAGTGCTTAGAATTCTTTTCCCCATTTTATAAGAAGGTTCCCATGTCATTACCACTGCAGTTTAAAAACTGTTTAAGCCTGCCCGTAATTGTCGCACCCATGTTTTTAGCCTCTGGCCCCGAACTGGTAGTGGCCTGTTGCAAGGCTGGTGTCGTCGGCACGTTTCCCGCTTTAAACCAGCGCAGCAGCGCAGGCCTGGATCAGTGGCTGACCGAGATTAATGCTGATCTCACCCTACACGAAAAGCAAAGTGGGAAGAAAGCCGCTCCCTACGGAGTGAATCTAGTGGTCCATAAAAGTAATGCAAGATTATTTGATGATCTAGCGATCTGCATTAAACATAAAGCACCTCTAATCATCACTTCCCTGGGTGTCGTCCAGGAAGTTATTGATGCTATCCATGCTTATGGCGGGCTTGTTTTTCATGATGTCGTTAATATTCGTTTTGCTAAAAAAGCCGCTTCGATGGGTGCAGATGGTTTGATAGCTGTCGCCACGGGTGCGGGTGGACATGCCGGCGACTGGAGCCCCTTTGCCCTGGTGAATGAAATCCGGCAGTTTTATGATAAAACAGTTGTACTCGCCGGCAGCCTGTCCAGTGGCAGTGATATCGCCGCCGCACAAGTGATGGGCGCGGATTTGGCCTATATGGGCACGCGCTTTATCGCTACCCTCGAAGCCAGTGTGCAAGAGCAATATAAACAGCAACTGCTGCAGTCATCTGCCGCTGATATTGTCTACACTCCGGTTATTTCCGGCGTTCCCGCTAATTTTATCCGTCAGAGTATTGCCGCAGCGGGTATTGACCTCGAACAGGCCGAAACACCTGCACAGCTGGATTTTGGAGCTGAAATGGATGCTGCAAACAGCGATGAAGTAACCACCCAGGCAAAACCCTGGAAGGATATCTGGTCAGCCGGCCAGGGAATCGGCAGCATTGATGACCTGCCCGCCAGCGCAGATTTAATTACCCGGTTAATCAGGGAATATAAACAGGCGCTGGAACAGCAGCAAGAAAAAGCATCACTCTTAACTGGAGAAAATTCATGAGTACCGCAATATATAAGACCATTCGCTATGAAGTTAAAGACCTGATCCTGACGCTGACATTGGATCGGCCAGAAAGCATGAATGCGTTTACTGTAGAAATGTCTGAAGAACTGGTCGACGCCTTTAACCGGGCAAGTAATGATGACAGCGTTAGTGCGATCGTTGTCACCGGCGCCGGGCGCGCTTTCTGTGCGGGTATGGACCTGAGCGTCGACGGCAATGTATTTGGCCTGGATGAATCGCTGACGCCCGGGATTGAAGATATGCAGGATCATGAAGTAACCAAAGGCCTTAGCGATACCGGCGGCCTGGTAAACCTAAGTATCTATGATTGTAAAAAACCCGTCATCGCCGCTGTAAATGGTGTAGCAGTAGGTATTGGTGCCACGATGCTGGCGGCAATGGATATTCGCCTGGCAGCCGAAAAATCCCGCTTTGGGTTTGTCTTTGAAAAGATCGGGATTACCCCGGAAGCTTGCTCAAGCTGGTTTTTACCACGGATAGTCGGTATATCACAGGCACTGGAATGGGTATATACCGGCGAGATTATTGACAGCCATACTGCCCGGGAAAAAGGTTTTATTCGCTCTGTTCATCCAGCAGATGAACTGCTGGAAGCCGCCTATGGAATCGCCCGTAGTATTGCTGAAAAATCACAGGTCTCAATCGCCCTGGCCCGGCAGATGATGCTGCGCCTGTCAGCAGCCAGCCACCCGCGCGATGCGCATAACATTGATTCGCTGTCTATTTTTTATACCAGTCTTAAAGACGGCAAAGAAGGCGTATCTGCATTTTTAGAAAAACGCACACCTGAGTTTACCCAAAAGGCCTCAACCGATATGCCGGACTTTTATCCCTGGTGGTAAACAGGGTAAACCCCAGGGGCAGTCTAAATGCTAAAACGCCTCTGCTGACAGATCCATCAAGTTTCCGGAGCCCGATGCCATCACTGCAGCTAAAGAATCGGTGCGCGGCAATATCCGCGCAAAATAGAACCGCGCTGTTTCAATTTTTGCCTGGTAAAATTCAGTTTCATTACTGCCATCGGCCAGGGCCTGCTCGGCAACTACTGCACTTTTCGCCCAGAAGTAAGCCAATACGGTATACCCGGCAAACATAAGATGGTCATAGGCTGCCGCATTGACTTCGTTTGGATCCTTCGCAGCCATAGCACCAAGTTTGCCCACCAGGGCCACCCAGTTATTAAATGCTTTTTCTGTAGCCTGGGCATAAACGCTGGTGCTGTTTGCCTGGCAGAACCCAAGCACTTCCTGCATGAAGGGCACCATCACTTTACCGCCACTGCCCAGCATTTTTCGACCAAGCAAATCCAGCCCCTGGATTCCATTGGTACCTTCATAGATTGCGGTTATACGGGCATCGCGATAGTGCTGCTCCTGACCCCACTCACTGATATACCCGTGTCCACCAAGTACCTGAATACCATTACTGGTGGCCTCCAGGCTCGCCTCGGTAAGAAAGCCTTTGGCAACCGGAATCAGTAGCGCCAATTGTGTCTCTGCGTTTTCCACTACAGCAGCATCCTGGTTTGCATGCACAATATCTACCAACTGCGCACAGTAATAGTTCAACAGGCGGCCACCTTCAGCAAAAACCTTTTGGGCAAATAGCATACGTCGAACATCTGCGTGCACAATAATAGGGTCTGCTGGTTTTTCCGGATTCTGCGGTACAGGCGCACGCATTTGCAGGCGATCCCTGGAATATGCCACAGCCGTTTGATACGAACCCTCGATATGTGCGTGACCTTGTTGTGCCACCCCCAGCCTGGATTCGTTAATAAAGGTGAACATGGCTCGCAAACCCTTATGCGGCTGGGCAATTAGGTGGCCTTTGGCGCCATCAAAATTAATCACACAGGTTGCATTGCCGTTAATGCCCATTTTGTGCTCGATGGATCCGCAACTGACATTATTGCCCTCACCAAGGCTGCCGTCTGCATTAACCTGGACTTTGGGTACAACAAACAGTGAAATCCCCCGCACACCTTCGGGTGCATCCGGTAATCGTGCGAGCACGATATGGATTATATTTTCGGTAAAATCGTGGTCACCGGAGGATATAAATATTTTGCTGCCGCTGATGGAGTATGTACCATCTTCATTCGGGCTTGCTTTAGTTTTTAACAAGCCCAGGTCCGAGCCGCTATTAGCCTCCGTCAGGCACATTGTGCCGGACCAGGCACCGGCTACCATATTGGGAATGTACAGTTGCTGCAATGCTTCACTGGCATGTGCTTCGATGGTGCTAATGGCACCCCAGCTTAAACTGGCATACATGGACCATGCGTGGTTAGCTGTTGAAAGCATTTCATAAACAATACTGTTCAGGGATATTGGTAAACCCTGGCCACCCCATTCCGGTTTCTGCAGTAGTCCACCCCAGCCGTTGTCGACAAATTGCTGATAGGCATCTTTGAATCCGGTTGGTGTTGTCACCTTGCCATCATTCCACTGACAGCCTTCCTCATCACCCACCGAGTTAAGCGGAGCGATAACGCTCTCTGCAAACTTGGCAGCTTCATCCATAATAGCGTCAACCATTTCAGGAGAGCTTTCTTCTCCATTTGGCAGGCTGGCATAGTGGGATGGATAATCCAGAATTTCATCCATTGCGAAGCGCATATCGCGTAAGGGAGCTCTGTATTCAGACATAATAAGTTCCTAAAATAAAAATATAATTTTTCTACAATAACTCTTTTGAAGTGGATTCAGCACCAGCATTAACTGTTGATTAGATGGCTCACTTTCAACTTAGGCTGAAACCACATGATCTTTAAACCGTTTGCCTTCAGCAACCAGTTTTTCCAGTAAAGGTGCCGGTTTAAACCACTCTTCACCGTAAGCACCCAGTTCAGTCCGGTATTTATTCAAGGCTGAAAGGACAACATCCGGGCCAATTTCATCCGCATACTGCATGGGTCCTCCGCGATGGGCCGGGAAGCCGTAACCGTTGCAATATACAAGGTCAATATCACTGGAGCGGTAAGCAATACCATCATCCAGCACTTGCGCACCTTCATTGATCAGCATATAAATTGTGCGTTCAAGAATTTCCTGATCGGGGACGTCACGTTGGCTGATACCCAGTTCTTTTGCTAATCCTGTTGCCAGTTCCAGCACCTCAGGATCTTCTTTTTTATTCCGGCCTTCGTATATATAGAATCCACGCGCAGTTTTTTGGCCAAAACGGCCCAACTCGTAAAGTTTGTCACAAATTGCTGCATACCCCGGGTCGCGACCGTAAAAAGCATCGGGCATACCCTGCCGGGTTAAACAACCGATATCAATACCCGCCATATCTATCATGCTGGGCAGACCCATGGCCATACCAAAGTCATACAGAACCCGGTCAACCTGGGCAGGAGTAGCACCCTCGAGAATCAGGCGACTGGCCTCACGTCCATAAGGCTCGAGTACCCTGTTGCCAATAAAGCCCCAGGCAACACCAGCAACAACTGATACTTTTTTAATTACCTTTGCCATCTTGATTGTGGTTACGAGGACATCATCAGCGGTTTTTGCCCCACGGACAATTTCCAGCAGGCGCATTACATTTGCGGGGCTGAAAAAATGTAGTCCGATTACATCCCCTGGGCGGGAAATACTCTCCGCAATTTCATCAACATCTAAAGTCGACGTATTTGAGGCAAGGATTGCACCGGGCTTGCATACCTCATCCAGTGCCCGAAAAACTTTTTTCTTAATATCCATGTTTTCAAACACGGCTTCTATCACCATATCTGCATCTGCAAGGTCTGCATAATCAGTCGTTGTATCCAGCAGGGCCATGCGTTCTTCCACCTGGGCCGGGCTTAAGCGTCCTTTCTTCGCGCTGATCTGATAATTGTTATTGATCACCCCAATACCGCGCTCCAGTGCCGCTTCATCCAGATCGAGCAGGGTGACCGGAATGCCAACGTTAACAAAATTCATGGCAATGCCGCCACCCATGGTGCCGGAGCCGATAATGGCCACACGACCAATCTTGCGAGCCTGGGTTTTTGGATCAATCCCCGGGATTTTTGAGGCGGCACTGCCAGCAAAAAACAGATGTTGCTGGGCCCGTGCCTGGGAAGTATTGGCACAGGTCATGAAAAGCTCGGATTCCTTTTCCAAACCTTCGGCCAGGGGGAGTTCACAGGCAGCTTCTACAGCCTGGATACAGCGTTCCGGCGCATAAAACCCACGTGTCCGCCGTGCAATCGATTGACGAAAATCAGCAAAAAAACTCTCCGGCAACTCACTGGTATCAACATCCAGGTCTGCACAGCTGCGTACCGGCGCATTTGAATCAAGTAACTGCTTTGTATACTCGATAACAGCTTTCAGGAAATCACCATCCCGGGTATAAATTTCATCGATAACACCTGCCTGATGCAATTTGTCTGCACTCGCGGGCTTACCTGAAACAATCATCTCAAGCGCCAAAGGCACTCCTGCGAGCCGCGGCAGGCGCTGGGTTCCGCCAGCACCGGGCAATAAGCCTAAATGCACTTCCGGCAGACCCATTTTGGCCTGTGGTATAGCCATACGATAATCACAGGCCAATGCCAGTTCACAACCACCACCCAGGGCCATGCCATTGATCGCGGCAATGATGGGTTTACTGGATTCTTCCATGAGATTCAGTAAATCCGGCAGGCTGGGGTCAGCAAACGCTTTATCACTACCAAACTCACGGATATCCGCACCAGCACAAAATAGCTTCAGGGCAGAGCTTAGAATAATGGCCTTTACAGTTTTATCTTCGGTAGCCTGTTGAAAACCATCGCGGATGGCCATACGTAATGCGTAACCTAAACCATTCACCGGAGGGGCATTTAAGCTAAGAATGACAATATTATCGTGGACTTGATAGTTAACTAACTGGGGCATGAAACTCAAACCTCGCTGAAAGTGTATGTTGTTTCCTTAGAGATTAGTTTCAAAATAGTCTTATGAATATCTAACAGGTATCAGACCTGTTTCAAGCACTATTTATATGTATATTCATATAGATACAGGCATTACACTAGTAAAATTGATTGATTGAAATATATGACTTAATGCAACTAATACGGTAAGAACAATTGTGTCTCTGGAGTATAGCAAGTTTTATTTAACTGAATACCCGGATAAAGATCCCTTTTTACTGCTTGCTTGACTTATGTCAGACCTGGCTAATGACCGACTGGAAATTTGACTTAAAAACTCCAGTATTTGCCCTGCGAGCCATTCAGGTGCTTCCAGTGCCGTCATATGCCCAAGTGCTTTACCAATAACATGTTTTGTATCAGGAATTTGCTGGGTCATTAACTCGCTGGATTTACTGAAATACCAGTCCAGCTCCGCACTAATGATCAGCGTGGGGCACTCAATACTGTTTAAACCCTCAACCATGGGGTCCGGATCATTATAAAAACAACGAGAAAATGCGGCAATACTCATACTATTACCTGCCGCCATTAATCCCAGGGCTTTAGCAAATAACTCATCTGAGTTTTCGGCGGCGGCCACACCTGCGAATAATAGCCCGGGATTGAGTTTTAAACCGGCAATCAGCTCTGGCCAGGACAATGTTTCAAAAGCCTCTGCCAACAATTCCATGGCTGCGGCATTGGCTGCGGGGTCTTTATGTACAAAACTGGTACTGGAACTGCAGTTGGTCAGTATAAGGGAGAGCAACCGACCTGACTTTAGACTGGCCTGGTGCATCGCATAACGTACTGCGATCATGCCCCCGGTGCTGTGGCCCAAAAGGTGGAACTTTTCCAGGCCCAGATGATCGGCCAATCGCCCTATATCTGCCTGCATGGTCTCAATGTCATAACCGGGATCACCGGGGTCAACGCTGGTTTTGCCATGAGCGCGCAAATCCAGGGCAATCACGTGGTAATCCCCGGATAATAATTCAGCGACTCCGGTATCCATCCAGTAAGCCGTATTTTGACTCAGTCCATGCAAAACAATAATGGCTTCACCCGAACCCATTTCCTGATAATGGAAATGAGTGGTTTTGAATTTAAAAAAAGGCATAAACCCTTTCTACTTAACCAGGATGTCTTTCAATGCCGCGCGAATTTTTTCAGGGATAGGGGCTGGACGATTACTTTTACGGTCCACAAACACATGGACGAAATGCCCCTGGGCCGCAGCTGCATCTTCACCCTGCCTGAATATTGCCAAACCATATTGCACCGAACTGCTACCGAGGCGATCCACCCGCAAACCAGCTTCGAGCTTATCTGGATAGGTAATGGCGCTGTTGTAGTTACAGCCTGAATTGACTACATAAGCGATGACCGGGCTGTTTTCAATATCCAGGCCCCCTGCTTCAATCAGGTATTGATTGGCTGCGCTATCAAAGTAGGAGTAATAAACAACGTTATTAACATGCCCATAAACGTCATTATCCATCCAGCGAGTAGTGATATCGCTGTATATATAGTAATTATCCCGGTTTTCGATTTCTCTGTTTGCCATAGCGCTCTCTTAGAAGAATTGGTTTATTTAGCTGGGTCCATGAAGAAATCATCTCCCCCCCTGGAATTAATAAGCCGCCGTATATATTTCAAGTGCATCCTGATAAGTAACTTCCCTCCGGTTATTCACCAGCAGGCGGGTCTGCAGCATGGCATCTTCTGCCAGTTTGGGCAGGAAGTCTTCTGCAATATCCATATCCCTTAACCGCACAGGCAAGTCCAGGTCGCGGATAAGCTCCTCAATCTTTTCGATCAGGCGGGTGCTGACTTCCAATACACCACCAGAAATTTCCTCATCTGGGAATATTATCGGCGCCAGTTCAGCATATAAACCTGCTGTTTCACTAATGTTAAAGCGCATAACATGCGGTAATACCAGGGAATTACTTAAACCATGGGGTATATGGAAATGACCGCCCAGGGGATACGCCAGTGCATGCACTGCTGCCACCGGCGAATTGGCAAAAGCCTGTCCCGCCAGCATCGCACCCAGGAGCATGTTTTCCCGTGCTGTTTTATCACTGCCTTTATGCACAGCCGTTTGAATACTGCCCGACATCAGGCGTAAAGCCTCCCTGGCCATCAGGTCAGACATGGGGTTTTTTTTGAGCTTGCTGGTATAGGCTTCAATTGCATGCACCATCGCATCTACGCCGGTGGCTGCTGTTACCTGCGGGGGTAAACCCATGGTGAGATCGGCATCGAGGATAGCAAAATCCGGCAGGAACAATGGCGTAACCGCACCCATCTTGGTGGTTTCCCCGGTAGAGACTATGGCTACCAGGGTGACTTCTGAACCGGTACCCGCTGTAGTTGGAACCTGATAGAGCGGTAAACGCTGGCCCCTGGCATTGTTCACCCCATAGATATCGGCTAATTGCTGCATACATTGGGGATGAGCCAACAAAGCTACAATTTTTGCAACATCCAGGGAGCTGCCACCGCCGAAACCGATAATGGCATCGACTCCTGTCTGCCGGGCAATATCAACAGCCGCCAGGACCACGCTTTCCGGTGGATCGGCCTGCACATCGGTAAATAATTCCACATACATACCGGCTTGGTTTAAGCCTTCCAATGTTGGTAGATGCAAGCCCAGTTGTTGAATGCCGGGATCGGTAATAATCATGACCGACTGGACGTCCTGCTGTTGGCATAACTCAGCCAGGCGTGATGCAGCACCGGTTTCGCAGATGATATTCTGGCTTGTAGCAAAGGTAAATGCTTGCATACTATTCCTGTTATTTGATGATTTCAGCCAGCAAATCCCCTTCTCCTGTGTGTTCAGAGATTTGTCCAGCCAGGGGTTTAGAGAACTCAACAACCTATGGTCTGAAAGTCCACAGGTTGTGACCAGGCTGCCCGGAAATTCATTAAAATAAGTCTGAATGAGTTCCTGTGAGCTCAAAACGGTCTATATTTTCGGTCAATAGATAAATCAGAATCCAGCCTGGTTGAACGTGCAAATCACGACACCCTTTCCAGTTACCCTTAAGTGGATGATCGCGGTATTGGTCGGGAAGGTCATCAGCCTCGATAATCAATTTCATCGGCAACTTGATTTCACCCATCTCCTTACCGCTTTTTTTAGTCGCTTTAAATCCCGTTTGAACTGCACAGAATATTCAATCTGGCGCATTTAGATACCCAGTTGTTCGAATAAATCATCGACATCCTATGCAGGATGCACATCCTCACCACGATCACTTTTCTCTAATGTTGTAGCAGTCAGATTATTGGGTAATTTCACATCAAAAGGAATTCCCTGGTTTAACTCGATTTGTCGATAAAACAGGCGGACGGCTTCCGATGAGCTAAGGCCAAGTTTTTCCAATATGCTTTCAGCACCAGCTTTCAGATCGGCATCAATTCTAGTATGTATAACAGCTGTTTTCATGCGGTAAAGTGTATCACATACGTGATACGTTTGAACATTATTCAGAAACCAGCAAATTATAGCCTGCACAAAATCATATAAAATTTCAGGCAAAAAAAAACCGATCAAGCGTATGCTCAATCGGTTTTCTTATATTAATGCCTGACAGTGACCTACTCTCACATGGGAAGCCCCACACTACCATCGGCGATGCATCGTTTCACTTCTGAGTTCGGTATGGAATCAGGTGGTACCAATGCTCTATTGCCGCCAGGCAAGCTGGTGAAGGTACAGGATACGACCGCCGGCAGTAAACTGCCTCCAGCTTGGTCTCCCGCGGGTTTTATCCCGATCAGGATCCTGACCATCATTCAAAAGAGTTTCATCAAGAGCGTAAGATGT
Organism: Pseudomonadota bacterium; assembly: GCA_015222805.1. Lineage (GTDB taxonomy): Bacteria > Pseudomonadota > Gammaproteobacteria > Xanthomonadales > SZUA-36 > SZUA-51. Next base: position 280 of record JADFVZ010000068.1, on the reverse strand, counting down.
TTGACCATCTTTCGTGTCAACAGATATTGTAATCTGCTTATGTCTGGAGTTTTATTCTCCATCAATCAGCTTTGGTGTTATATGACCAAGCCACTCGGGCAATTAGTACCGGTTAGCTTCACACATTACTGTGCTTCCACACCCGGCCTATCAACCTTGTAGTCTACAAGGGCCCTTACAATCTCAAGGATTGGGAAATCTAATCTTGGGAGAGGCTTCCCGCTTAGATGCTTTCAGCGGTTATCCCTTCCGAACTTAGCTACCCGGCAATGCCACTGGC
>JADFVZ010000067.1 GCA_015222805.1 Pseudomonadota bacterium | reverse complement strand
GCTGGTAGGTGCACCGCCGCCGTAAACACCGGGGAAAGTCATCGGGCCAGCCGGGCCAGGGCCGTCCGGGTCATAAGTAGCCGATCCCCGATCCCAGGTAGTGTTCATGCCGCCGCGACCGTAAAAGGCAAAGCCCCAGGCGCTGGCATCATCTATTTGCCATTTGCCGGCAATCGAGGGGATAACAAAGTAGTTCCTGGCGCTGGTTTGTTTATCAGGACCCAGGGTAAAAGCGCCAAAGTTGCCATTGAGCAGGCTTTCTGAAGCCTGGTATTTCCGTTCCGGTGAGAATACCGAGGCACTGAAATCCCAGCCATCCTCGATTTCGGTCAGGCTGGCAGGGTTGTTTGCCATGGAAATGGCATCTTCAGGCAGCGCCATGCCGGCACCTGCCATACCTTTGTTTTTAGTGCCGATCCCATGGCCGTTGTAGCCATTGGTGGCGAAAGCTGCCGGGGCCGCGAGTATACAGGCGAGGGCAATAATGAGTGGTTTTAATCTAAAGCTCATAAGGTATCTCCAAAAGATATTCCGTGGGGATTTTGGTTTGAATCGGCACGTGTATATTACAAATACGTATTTCAGTTAAGACAATTCAACTAAGTACTAATACTCAATACATTAGATTATAACGAGATATTAATGTAGGTGGAGCATTTCGGCCTTTTACTTGACCGTGGACAAGTAAAACAGGTCGATTTTTGAAGATTTCTGCTGTGTGGGAGGACTGCTAGGTCCTGGCAAATAAATCGCCGGGTTTTATGAACCCGAATTGATCATTCTGGTTGACACTCGACCACATCACTACAATACATTACGTACAAGAGGTCGATAATACGTTCAACCTCCTGATTGGCCAGTGAATAGAATATTGACTGGGCTTCGCGACGATTTTTAACGATACCCTGCAGGCGCATTTTCGACAGGTGCTGGGATAATGGAGACTGGGCAATGCCAACCATTTCAGCGATTTCACCTACGGACTTTTCGCCTTCTTTGAGCTGGCAGAGTACCATCAGTCGGTCCGGGTGGCTGAGGGTTTTCATCAGGGTGCAGGCCTGTTCAGCGGCTTGCTGCATGTCATCGATATTTTGCTGGCTGGTCGGAGTGCTTGTATTTATCATGTTTTTCTAATATGTTGTTATAGTTATTGGCGAAAATGGTGTTAAGTCCCTATTGATTAACCCGTTTTGCTCGTATGTAAGAGAAAATTAATATACCATATCCAGTCCGGTTTGTTGTAGCTCTGTTAAATTTACCCTGCCGTACTATATTAATATAAGTGATAATTAACACAGGACCAGGTTTTATGCGTCAGCTGAAAGTTGAAGAAACTGATCGTTTATTGACCGAAATTGCCAAATCGGGCGAGCAGTTACCTGCAGTAGAACGCCGGCAATTCCTTAAAAACGGCCTTAGCATGCTGGGAGGTGCTGCGGCACTTGCAGCGGGTGGTAGCGCTGTTGCTGCGGGCACGGCAAAATACGCGCCACCCAATGTACCGCCCTGGACAAAATCACTGGGGGCCCCGGTTATTGCCGATCCCTATGGCGTTCCTTCACCCTTTGAAAGTGATGTGGTGCGGCGCAATGTTCCCTGGTTGACTGCTGATCGTATTGCATCCATCAGTTTCACCCCACTGGCCGACCTTAAAGGCATCATTACCCCAAGCGGCCTGGTGTTTGAGCGTTACCATGCGGGCAGGCCTGAGATTGATCCGGATGAACATCACCTGATGATTCACGGCATGGTGGATCGTCCCATCATCCTCACCATGGATGACCTGATGAAGTTCCCCTCGACCAGTATGATCCGCTTCCTTGAATGTCCGGCTAATGGCGGCATGGAATGGCGCGGCGCACAAATGACTAAACTGCAGTTTACCCACGGTATGCTGTCGTGTTGCGAGTGGACGGGTGTCCTGCTTTCAACCATTCTTGAAGAAGTAGGGGTCAAGAAAGGCGCTAACTGGATTCTTGCTGAAGGCGCAGATGGCTCACATATGTCACGTTCCATTCCCATGGAGAAGGCACTGGATGATGCGTTGGTGGTTTATGCACAGAACGGTGAAGCTTTACGCCGTGAACAGGGTTATCCCATCCGCCTGATTAATCCGGGCTGGGAAGGTAACACCTGCATTAAATGGCTGCGACGCCTGGAAATTGGCGACTCGCCCTATTACCAGCGCGAAGAAACATCGAAATATACGGACCTGATGCCGGACGGCAAGGCTCGTGAGTTTACTTTTGTACAGGAAGCCAACTCTGTGGTTACCTCACCCAGTCCGGAAAAACCGCTTAAAGGTAAAGGTAAATACTGGCTTGAAGGTCTGGCCTGGTCTGGTCGCGGTAAAGTGAAAGCAGTTGATGTGTCATTTGATGGCGGTATTAGCTGGCGCAAGGCCCGCCTGACCGGAATGGTAGAGCCACGGGCTCTGACACGCTTTGGCCTGGAATGGGACTGGGATGGTTCGCCGGCATTGATACAAAGCCGGTGTATAGATGAAACCGGTTATGTTCAGCCGACTTATACCCAACTGCGTGCAGTGCGTGGTTCCAGCTCCATTTATCACAAAAATGCCATTCATACCTGGCGTTTGCATGCCGATGGGAGTGTGACCAATGTCCAGGTATCTTAATATGAGCAGCTTGAAAATATTATCCCTCGCCGCATTGTTGACCGTCTCCATGGGCTCAGGTGTAGCGATGGCCAAAGATACTGTCAAAGACAAGGGTGTTGGCCATTACGGTTATGGCAAGTCCGCCACTGCAGAAGAAATTGCCGGCTGGGATATTGATATCCGCCCCGACGGGCGTGGTTTACCGGCAGGTTCCGGTTCAGTTGAAGACGGTGAAATGCTGTATGAAGATAAATGCGCTTCCTGCCATGGTTCTTTCGGCGAAGGCGTGGGTAAATACCCTGTTTTAGCCGGTGGGCAGGATACATTGACAGAAGAGCGACCGGAAAAAACGGTGGGCAGCTTCTGGGCGCATACATCAACGCTGTATGATTATATTCGCCGTGCGATGCCGTTCCCGCAGCCTGAATCCCTGAGCGACGAAGAGACTTATGCGATTACTGCCTACGTGCTGTACCTTAATGACCTGGTTGAAGATGATTTTGTCCTCAGCCAGGAGACCTGGGATGAAGTTGCAAAATTGCCAAACAATCCTAATTTTGTACCTGATCCGCGACCGGACACCCATGCTAAACGCTGCATGAGCGACTGCAAGAAAGAAGTCAAGATTGTTTCAGAACCAACCATTTCGGCAGAAGAGGTCGCGGCTGCTGATGATACTGTGGTTAAAGCTGCTGCCGGCAATGAAGAAGGAGCCGGTGTTTATAACGGCGCCTGTGCGGCATGTCATAACCTCGGTGTTGCCGGAGCTCCCAGGCTGGGAGATACAGCTGCCTGGAAAGCACGTATCGCACAAGGTGAAGAGACACTGATTAAGCATGCCCTTGAAGGTTTCCAGGGTGATGCAGGCATGATGCCGGCAAAAGGCGGACGTATGGACCTGAGTGATGAAGATGTTACTGCTGCCGTTAAATTTATGCTGGTTGAATCAAAATAAATGATTTTAATCAAAAAATATTGTAATTGAGGAGTTCCAAAATGAAATTGAATAAACTGTTTGTTGTCGCTGTCATAGCAATTGCCGCACCCATACTGGCGAGTGCCGATGAAGGCGCAGACACCTATAACGCGGCCTGTACCGCCTGTCACGGTCCCGGTATAGCCGGCGCACCCAAAGTGGGTGATGCTGCCGCCTGGAAAGACCGGATAAGCAAGGGCGAAGAGACCCTGGTCAAACATGCAATTGAAGGCTTTCAGGGTGATGCAGGCATGATGCCGCCTAAAGGTGGACGCATGGACATCTCGGATGAGGCTATTGCAGCCGCGGTCAAATACATGATTGCACAGGCTAGCGAATAATATGGGTAGCTTCCAGCTCAAGCATATCTCCGTTATTGCCGGGCTTGCGGCCAGCCTGATGCTGGTTACAGGCCTTGTGACTGCCCAGGATTCTGGTGCTGAAAATAGCGTGAATCCTGAGCTGGCAAAACGCATTGAGGCCGGTAGAGTGGTCCTCGAAGATCGCAAGAAAGGTAATTGCCTTTCCTGCCACCTTGTAATCGGTGGTGAACTGCCCGGCAATGCCGGTCCGCCGTTGATTGCAATGAAAGCACGTTGGCCGGACAGGGCGGCGCTGAAGTCTCAAATTTATGATCCGAACCTGCGTAACCCTGACACCATCATGCCTCCCTATGGCCGCCATCGGATGTTAACCGATACCGAGCTGGATGTGCTGGTAGATTTTATTCAATCCCTATAAGCTCAATTGAGCTTGTTTCCATTATTTTTGTGAGGTATTCCATGGAAATTTCAACTACCCGCCGCGGTTTTATCAAAGGTCTGATAGCTGTTGGCTCTTTGCTGGTTTTACCGGCAACCCTTCTGGCTGCGATGGTTCGACCTAAAGCGGCATTTGATTCAAAAGAAATTGATGCTTCCATCAAATCACTGTTTGGTGATGCCGTTGTCGAAGCCAGTGATAAGGTCAATCTAAAAGTACCTGAAATTGCTGAAAATGGTGCTGTTGTGCCAATTACCATTAGCACTGATATCGAAGGCGTTGAGTCCATCAGTGTGGTGATTGATAACAACCCAAATCCTTTATCAGCTATCTTTAACCTGACCGATGCTGTTGCGGCAGAGGTTTCAACCCGGGTGAAAATGGGCAAGAGCTCACCGGTTCGGGCGATGGTTAAGGCAAATGGTAAAATTTATTTCACCACCAAAGAAGTCAAAGTAACGATTGGCGGCTGTGGCGGATAATCCAGGAGATTCAGGATAATGGCAGATAAAAGTGTAAAAATTCGCGGCAAAGTCAAAGAAGGCGTTGCTAAAGTAAAAGTACTGATTTCCCATCCCATGGAAACCGGTACCCGACGTAGTGCAGATACGGGTGAGTTGATTCCGGCGAAGTATATTGAAGAAGTTGTTTTCACTCATAATGGTAATGATGTCCTTACGGCTTACTGGGGTACCTCTGTATCCAAGAACCCGTACAGCGCTTTTATCATTAAGTCCGCTGCCTCGGGCGACAAAGTGGGCGCCCGCTGGAGTGACAACACCGGCGCCACTGGCGCTAACGAAATCGTAATGAAATAATAACTCTTAGTTGCCTGGCCGGCGACTGGGTCGCAGGCCAGGCCAGAGGATAATCTATGAAGTGGACTAATTTGACCGCCCTGGTGCTGGCAACTGTATTTGCCGGTCCCGTCCAGGCTGACCCGGAAGCTGAGCGCCTGGCCTTGCGCAGTTTATATGAGCAAAAATTTCCCGGTGTTGACCTCGAAGAATTCAAAAATGGCGTATATGCCATTGATGAAAAAATGCGTGAGCAATGGGTGGAAATGGAAGATTTCCCACCCTACGAAATTGCTATTGATGAAGGCGAGGAGCTATATAACACCCCGTTTACCAATGGCAAGTCTTACGCGGACTGTTTCGGTGAAGATCCGGGAGTAAAACATAACTACCCGATGTTTGATGAAGCCAAAGGAGAGGTTGTTACCCTGGAGGTAGCGATCAATAACTGCCGCCAGGAAAATGGTGAAGAAGCACTGCCCTGGCTGGTCGGTGAACTGGCCGAAATCAGCGCATACATGGCGTACAACTCCCGTGGCAACAATTTTGAAATTAAAATTGATTCACCCGCAGCAATAGCAGCCTACGAACACGGCAAACAGTTTTACTACACCCGGCGGGGGCAGATGAATTTTGAGTGTCGCAGTTGTCATCAGCAAAATGTTGGGTATATGCTGCGCGCTGAGCGCATCAGTCCGTCATTGGGGCATGCCACCCACTGGCCGGTATATCGCGGTCGCTGGCAGTATATTGGTAATATCCAGAAGCGTTTCCAGGAATGTAACATCCAGGTTCGTGCAGTGCCGTTTGAGCCGCAAAGCGAGGAGTACCGTAATCTTGAGTACTTCCTTACTTATATGAGTAACGGCATGGAGCTTAATGGTCCGGGGAGCAGGCGATGAAAGAACTATTTATTTTTAGCCTGATGGCTTTATCGCTGGTTGCCTGTGGAAAGCAGGATCAGGCCGTTGCAACTACTGAAACAGAAACCCAGGACCAAGCTACAACGGTTGTTGCCGAAGTTGCTGAAACCCGGGATTTTTCCAGTTTGATACAGCAGGCAGAAGATCTTTATGCCCAGACCAAGGCGGCCAATCATGCCTGGTCAGTGAACCTGGATCGCCTCAAGGAAGCACGCCAGTCGGCCTCAGAAGGCGATATGGATAACGCGGTTGCCAATGCAGAAGAAGCCATTAAACTGGCAGAGCTGGCACTAATCCAGGCAGAAGCTGAAAAAACCCTGTGGCAGGATCGTGTCCCAAAATAAGTACATTCAAGTAAAGATAAAGAATCTTAAATATCGGTAAATAATTATGGATCGCAGAGAATTTGTCGGCCTGCTGAGCAAGGCCTGGGTAGCGGGCATGTTGCCCGGTGTTTCTAACTGGGCAATGGCGGGTGAGAACTTGCAGCCACCGATGTTCGGCAACACCCGTATCCTGCATTTTACAGATTGCCATGCGCAGTTGTTGCCGGTTTATTTTCGCGAGCCGAATGTGAACCTGGGTGTCGGCCCTGCCTACGGACGCCTGCCGCATGTAGTAGGTAAGAACCTGCTGAAGAAAATCCCGGAAATTAAAACCCCGCGAGAGGCCCATGCTTATACCTATCTTGATTTTTCAGCAGCGGCTGAGAGATTCGGCAAAGTCGGCGGTTTTGCACACTTAAAAACCCTGATTGATCAATGCCGCAGTGAGGCTGGTGACGGCCGCTCTATCCTGATTGACGGTGGCGACACCTGGCAGGGTTCGGGTACTGCCCTATGGACGCGCGGCAAGGATATGGTTGAAGCCTGCAATATGCTCGGTGTCGATGTTATGACCGGGCATTGGGAGTTCACTTATAAGGATTCAGAAGTTCTCGAAAATGCCAGGCTGTTCAAGGGTGAGTTTGTAGCCCAGAACATCAAGGCTACTGAAGACGCACTGTTCGAAGGCATCGAGGTTTATGATGAGGACAGCGGCCACGTTTTCAAGCCATATGTGATCAAGGAGATGCAGGGCAAGCGGGTTGGAGTTATTGGCCAGGCCTTCCCCTATACCCCGATTGCCAATCCGAAGCGTTTTATTCCCGACTGGACCTTTGGTATCCAGGAAGATGACCTGCAGGAACTGGTTGATGAGATCCGTAGCTCGGAAAAACCGGATGCGGTATTGCTGCTGTCCCATAACGGTATGGATGTGGATCTTAAATTGGCCTCACGTGTTAGCGGCATAGATGCCATTATGGGCGGTCACACCCATGACGGTATGCCGGAGCCAATCGTAGTAGAAAACCCGGGTGGTAAAACCCTGGTGACAAACGCCGGTTCAAACGGCAAGTACCTGGCTGTCCTCGACCTTGATCTGGGCAATGGCAAAGTGAATGGCTTTAAATATTCATTGCTGCCGGTATTCTCGAATATTATTCCTGCGGATGCGGCAATGGCTGCCTACATCACCAAAGTTCGCCAGCCTTACCTTGGTAAATTGAATGAAGAACTGGCGACGGCAGAAAACCTGCTGTATCGGCGCGGTAACTTCAACGGCACCTTTGACCAGGTAATCTGTGATTCACTTACCAACGTCCTCGATGCGCAGTTCTCGTTTTCACCGGGCTTTCGCTGGGGTACAACGGTACTTCCGGGTGAAGCCATCACCATGGACCGGGTGCTGGATCAAACCTGCATGACCTATCCGGAAACCTATGTTCGGGAAATGAAAGGCGAACAGATTAAAGCTATCCTTGAAGATGTTTGTGACAATCTCTTCAATGCAGACCCCTACCGCCAACAGGGCGGTGATATGGTGCGTGTAGGCGGCCTGACTTATGCCTGTGAGCCTAATGGCCCATCCCTGAATCGTATTTCAGAGATTCGTGACCTCAAAGGTAACCTGATTGACGCCAATAAAGATTACAAAGTTGCCGGCTGGGCAACCGTTGGCAGTAAGTCACCGGGTGAACCGATCTGGGATGTAGTGGCTACCTACCTGCGCGATAAAAAGACGATCAAGGTTGAAAAGCTGATTGAGCCAAAACTTAAAGGGGTTGCAGGCAACCCCGGTTTAGCCGATTATCAGGGAGAGGTTGTTTAGACCCCTACAAACTATGAGGTGATGTATGTTTAAGATGCAAAAACTAAAGCGTTTATCAGTGCTGGTATTTCTGCTGGTCTTCAGTAGCGTAGTGTTTGCACAGGATGGCAAAATCCTGAATGAAGACAAGCCCTTCGCCAAAACCCATATTATTTTGCAATTGAGTGATGCAGATCCTAAGAAACATTCGCTGGTTCTTGATATTGCCAACAACCTGACCCGGCATTATGGTGGTGCGGATATGGTAGATATTGAGATTATTGCCTTTGCCTCGGGAATTGACCTGCTGCTCGAGGGTAACCCTAATGCAGCACGGATTTCCAGCCTGGTTGATTCAGGTGTCAATTTCTATATTTGCCTGAATACCGTTGATACCCGTGAACGGAAAACCGGTAAACGTCCTAAAATCAGCAAACACGCAACCGGTGTACAAACCGGTGTTGCTTTTATGGTTGATGAAATACACCGTGGGTACACACACATAAGACCTTAAGGTTGCAGTTTCGAACTAGCCCCGGAAAAATAATATTTTCTCCATCATCCCGGCCTCCAGGCCGGGATCTCATTTGTGGGTTAAAAAAGTATAATATTCTAATGTAATGTTTTTGCAAGATAAATGTTGTAATTCATTTCCTTTTAATGCAGAATCCGAACTTACATATCTTCTTATCTGTATAAGCAGATATGTATTTGTTTATCAATCAACCTATGCATTAGAAGTGAAATATTATGAATAAAGTTTGCCCCGTGTCGTATCAGCAAGTGAATGAAAGAGTCGCTCAATTGAATGCCATCCTGGTGATTATCAGCATGCTGGTTTTTGTATTTACCCCATTTAAGTTGATTATTGTAGTGATGGCCTTTGATTTTTTCCTGCGAGGTTTTATTAATCCAGCCTATAGCCTCTACAGTGCGATTAGCAAGACAATAGCCAGGGCAATAAAGATCAAACCATTAATGGTGAATGCGGATCCGAAAGTCTTTGCAGCAAAGATTGGATTGCTGTTTGCAAGTGCAATCATGGCAACCTATTTCACTGGATATCATGGAATAAGCCTGGCTTTGGTAGCAATCCTGGTTTTATTTGCAGCGCTTGAGGCGGCTTTTCGATTCTGCCTGGCCTGTAAAATTTATCCCTATATCTATAAAGTCAAAGCCCGCTAATTATAGTCCAGCTGTAGTCGTCCCTAATGTCTCTGCGAATAAATAAAAAAGCATTAAAATCAAGCTGTTAAAAATCAATTAGATTGGGCCGTTAAGGCGGCGGGCCGGTGATCAGCAGGCATGTCAAAAACAACACATTTAATGATATGAAACAGTTGTAAATATACAGTTTCCTGCTATCTTGGTCGGATGAGTATACATTCAAAATTAGAAAGAACGCTGGCCCAGGCTACCAGTTATCAAGAGTGGCAGGAAACGGCTAAACAGCTCGATAAACTGGATGGAAAAGACAGGTGGCGCGAGGAACCGCAGTCAGCTGATTATGACTACCGATTGTTGGCTTCCAGGGTAAGAATGTTCCGCCGTTTGCGCCGCAAGAAAGATTTCGAGCAATTGATTTTTCGCCTGCGGGAAGAGTTGCACGGAAATATTGGTAATATGGCCAATCCAGTACTCTACCAGCAGGCTCGCACCGGTACCAAAAAGCTAATCACAGATTACCTGGATGAGGTTACAGCCTGTTTAAACCTGTTCAGTGCAAGTGAAATTAAAGATTTTCCACCGATACGCAAACGCCGTTTCCTGAAGCGGTCGGCCCGCAGTTTCGGGCGCTCAGCGTTATTGCTCAGCGGGGGTGCTTCGCTGGGATTATTCCATCTGGGCGTCATCCAGGAATTACAGGCTGAGGGCATACTGCCACGGGTTATAACCGGTTCCAGTGCCGGCTCGATTATTGCCGGTATTCTGGCGACACATACCGATGAGGAGCTTGAGGCCTTGCTTGAGCCGGGCTATGTAGAATTTGAATGGAGCAAGATGTTTGGTTTTGTCGACATCATCAAGGGCAAAGGTGTGCTGGATCCAAAGCAGTTGCTGAAATCCATCAATCATACGATTCCTAATCTGACTTTTCTTGAAGCATATAAACACACTGGTCGTATCTTGAATATTTCTGTATCACCGGCAGACTCACACCAGTTCCCCCGGCTGTTGAATTACCTTACCGCCCCTAATGTTCTGATCCGTAGGGCGGCACTGGCATCATCTGCAATACCGGGTTTATTTCCACCGGTACAGCTCAGGGCTAAAAACTTTTCAGGGAAGTCCGTGGTGTATATGCCCCAGCATCGCTGGATTGACGGCTCTGTGCATGAAGATATTCCCAAAGAAAGGGTGAACCGCCTGCATAATGTTAATCACTATATTGTCAGCCAGACAAATCCGCATGTTATTCCTTTCATGAATGGGGATATTGAAGAAACCGGGTTGATACCCTTTATTCAGGACGTTGTACTAAAAGCACCGGTGGTGCAGATCGAGCATTTCCTTGAAATGGTCCATCAGCACTTTGAAATCCCAGGTTTGAGCTCAGTTATCAAAAAGGCGCATGCGCTGGTTAGCCAGAATTACAGTGGTGATATCACCATTTATCCTGACCACCAGTTGATAAGGGTTAGTAAAATCCTGGCCAACCTCACACCTGATCAGGCAACAAAAATGATGCACGAGGGACGCCGCTCTACCTGGCCTAAAATCGAGCGGATCAGGAACACCACGCGCATCAGTCGTACCTTTGATGCCTGCCTGAAACGGATGAGCGAAAAATACCGTTATGTACCAAAGTAATGGAATAACAGGAATTTAATTTTTAAAGCGCACAGAAAATCGTCGGTTTACGGGGTAGGGATATACATCTGCCAGGTCCCCGGCAATAATGGTGTCTTTAATGCTGTTCCACCAGTCGGCATCCATCAATTCCTCATGGTCTTTGTTGAAAGTGGCAAAATCCTTTGTATTTGCAAAGAAGAAAGTGCCAAAAGACTCGGGGAAAACATCATTTTCACCGATGGAATACCAGGGCGTATCGGACATCTCATCTTCTGCATAGCGTGACGGCGGGATATGGCGGAAGTTGCATTCGCTGATATAGCATATTTCATCATAATCATAGAACACCACACGTCGGTTGCGGGTAACCCCAAAGTTCTTTTTAAGCATGTCTCCGGGGAAGATATCTGCAGCAGCCAGTTCACGGATAGCATTGCCAAAATCATGGATTGCCCGCCGCCGTTCCGGGCCGGAAGCTTTGGCCAGGTAACGATCAAGAGGTTCCATGCGACGCTCTATATAGACATGCTGGAGTACCAGTTGATTATCATGCTCATCTATGGTTTCTGCCGCATAGTCACGCAGTTGCGCCAATAAGTTAGCTTCGATACGGTCTAGTGGGATGGCCACATTGGAAAACTCGAGTGTATCAGCCAGCCTGCCCACGCGGTCATGGAATTTAACCAGCTGGTATTTCTCACGGACGTCTTCGCGCGAAGATGTTTTGGGCGGTTCAAAGCGGTCTTTTATCAGCTTGAATACAAATGGAAAAGAAGGCAGGGTAAAAACCAGCATCACCATGCCGGGTATTCCCGGGGCGATCTGGAAATTATCCCTGGAGTGGCGAAGGTGATGCTGTAACTCTCGGTAGAAAAGGGTTTTTGCCTGTTTTTGCAGTCCCAGGATAGCATTCAGGTCTACATCGGTTTTACCGGGCATTATGGATTTTAAAAAGCGGACACAGGCTGAGGTTACCTCCATATCAACCATGAAATAAGCACGCGAGAAACTGAACAGCACATCGACATCCTTGCGTCTAAGCAGTGCAGTATCGACATAAAGTTGTTTTTGATCATCCAGCAGCAGGGCAATCACCAGCGGGTCTTTCTGGCTGCCGTTGACCATGCGGCAGACAATATAGGCACCTTTGTTGCGAAAAAACAGGGAGCTGTAGACCTGTATTTGCTCGTTTTGATGGGAGCGCCAGTTTTTACCACGGTGAATAGCAATGGACTTTTCAATATTGCGTATATCACGGCGCAGGTGCTGGAATGAATTTCCCAGCTTGAAACTGCTGATAATATCCAGCAGGCTGCGACGGAGACTGGTTGCGGGGGGGTAGTAGCTTCGATAGGTTGGGGTCGATCCGTGCAGGTGTTCCGTGCTCAGGCCGGGACGCCAGAATATATACTTATTATTATAGTAGTCGCGGTGGAGTACCCGGCAGGCAACGGAATTGTAGAAGGTTTCAGCACATTCTGCCTGCAGGTGGTCCATTAACAGGGCGATAAAGTCAGCTTTGATTTCCGGCCACAAATCAGTGTTTTCAATGGTGTCAGGGAAGTTCGAATTCAGGTTGGTAACTGTTTCGTTAACCCGCTCCTCATAACTGAGGATTCGTTCCCGGGTCGCCTTGCCGGAGCGTGACCAGTCGGCATTCTCAAAACACCCCCAGGCTTCATGGCAATATCCCCTGAAGAGGCCATAATGCTTGTTAAAACCCTCCAGGATGGTTTGTGCAATGGCCTTCAGTTCGCTGGCGGTGTTGCTGTTTAAATTCTTCTCAGGGCTGTTCATAGCCGGCTGTTTCCCGCATTTTAATATTGCTTTCCAAGAGGATACCAAACCGGCAGCTAGCTTGCCTGATTGGTAAGCAACAATGACCTTGTTGTTCACTCCGACCTTTACTTTTGTGCGTAAAAACGGTAACTTAAAAAGTTAACATGAGTTATTTATAATATAAGAACATTCAACAGAATGTCATGTACTATCCTTTAACGTAGTTTAAACATGAGGTTATATATGCAGCAGATTCAATGGAATTGGTTAAAAGGTGGCTTGATCCTGGGAGCGGTTTTCCTGCTTGCGGTTGTTCTAGTCAAGCCAATTGGTGTTTCGACCCAATTTGTCATTTTTGACGGGATTGTCTGGAATATGTTTACAGGTGATGTAGTGCAGGTGGATGAAACCAGCAAATCCGGCTACAGCAGCAACAATGCCTATCTCGATAAGAGTGACGGTAAATATGCGAAAAATATTGCGAACCCCTGGAATTACAGCTTTGTCTTTGTCCTTGCAATGATTGGCGGTGGTGCTCTATCGGTAATGCTGCAGAAAGGTAAAGTTGCTGCTGCAGATAAATCCGCACCGAAAGTTTTTCGTGAATCAGGACATGGCAACCGCTACCTAGTTTCCTTTATCGGCGGCGTACTGGTGCTATTTGGCGCTCGCCTCGCCGGGGGTTGTACCAGTGGACACATGATGAGCGGGATGATGCAGACATCACTCAGTGGATACCTGTTTGCCTTTGGTACCTTTGCTGCGGGAATTCCCGTTGCTATTTTCTTCTATAGAAAATCCGCCAAAGGAGTTGAATAAGATGAATACTCTCTTTCTAGCAATATTAACCGGTGGTTTGTTTGGTTTTGTACTCCACCGTGTGGGTGCCGGCAACCCGCAGAATTTGATTAACATGCTGCGCCTGCAGGACCTGCACCTGGCAAAGGTAATCCTCCTGGCCATCGGTTTCAGCAGCCTTATCCTGTTCGCACTACTGGCAACAGGTACTATTAACGACTCCCATATCAGTATTAAAGCAGCTTATGGTGGCGTGATTATCGGTGGCCTGATTTTTGGCATTGGCTTCGCCATCGCCGGATATTGTCCCGGCACCTGCCTGGTTGGTGTTGGCGGCGGCAGGAAAGACGCCTTATTTTTCATAGTCGGCGGCCTGTTGGGAGCTGTTTTGTTTACCCTTTCTTATGGCTGGCTGGTTGATTCATTCCCCGGGGTATTTGCAAATATGGCCGGTGGAAAGGTCACAGTAGCTAATACCGGTGTTGAAAAGTTTGGAGACTTAACCGGTAACCTGCCTGCGTTTGGGGTTGCAGGAGCTATTGCAGTTGTGTTTATGCTGGGTGCCTGGATGCTGCCAAAGAAATTTAATATCTAGCGAGCCTCTGTATTAGAAAGACAAAAGCCCTGCAGGGTCGATACCTGCAGGGCTTTTTATAATTTTATCTTCGACAAATCCATGCGCTAAGCAGGCTATGGTTTTATAATCAACCACTAACCAACATATATACCAGTTATTGATGACAACAGACGAGCCACTAATCAGCATTGCCCGGGCAGAATCTTTTATCCGAGATTCACTCAGTGCCATGCCGTCCATCCGGGTCCCCCTGGCACAGGCTGCCGGCAGGATTTTGCGTGAGCCGGTCATTGCCGAACGCCAGCAGCCCCCATTTGACCGGGTGATGATGGATGGTATTGCGATTGACAGTGCTGGCGTTGCTGCCGGGGTTCGTAGTTTTACCATTACCGGCACCCAGGCAGCGGGCCAGGCCCCGCTGGTGCTGGCAGATAACAGTGCCTGTATCGAAATAATGACTGGCGCGGTATTGCCAACAGCTTGTGATGCGGTGGTTCCCGTCGAGAGGATTTCCATTTCTAATGGAAGTGCTGTACTTGAAGAAGGCCTGTCGGTTAGCGCCGGCCAGCATATCCACCCGCGGGGATCGGATTACCCCCGGGCTAAACTGTTACTGGAACCCGGTGTTTTGATCCGCGCGCCTGAAGTGGCGGTGATTGCATCCGCCGGGCTGGCTGAGGTGTGTGTGAGCCCGAGGTTCAGTGCCGGTATAATTTCCCCGGGCGACGAACTGGTCCAACCGGGTCAGCCTATCGAAGCTCATCAGATTCGTCGATCCAATGACCAGGCTGTAGCTGCGGCACTTGAAAGCCGCAGTGATCTAAGCGCGCACTGTTATCCCGTGGTTGATGACCCTGATAAAGTTGCCGCACAAATAAAAACAGTCCTGGAAGAAGATGATTTGCTGGTGTTGTGCGGTGCAGTCAGTAAGGGAAAGTTTGATTTTGTTCCCACTGTATTGGCAGAATGCGGCGTGAAGAAAATATTTCATCGTATCGCCCAGCGCCCTGGAAAACCTTTCTGGTTTGGAATTGCGGCAAATGGCAAACCGGTTTTTGCATTGCCGGGAAACCCCGTATCTGTGCTGGCATGTGCCGCCCGTTATCTGCTTCCGGCCCTGGAACTATTGCGTGGTGCGGATAACTCGCCTCCGTATCAATTGCCGCTTGCGAAGGCTGTTGATTTTCCCCCGGCACTGGGCTGGTTGCTCGCAGTTCAGCTGGCATCGAGCGAAAATGGTGAGCTGACAGCCATCCCTCAGCCCACCAATACATCGGGGGATTTTGCCGGGCTTTCAGGTTCCGACGGTATTGTTGAACTGCCGGCTGATCAGCAGCATTTTCCGGCCGGTTACAGGGCGCATTTTTACCCCTGGGGTGGGAGCACATGAATAAACGCGAAAACGAATTACTGGACCATTTTGGCCGTCCCCTGCGTGATCTGCGTATCTCAGTAATGGATCGCTGTAATTTCCGCTGTCCTTACTGTATGCCGGAAGAGGCACCAGAGCCGGATTTAAACTTCCTTGAGTCGCCAAACCGTTTACGTTTCGCAGAAATTATCCGATTAACCAGCATTTTTGCCAACCTGGGTGTGCACAAATTGCGCATTACCGGGGGTGAACCGTTGCTGCGTAAAAATCTTTATGAGCTGGTTGCAGGCTTGTCTGAGTTACCAGGGATTAATGACGTTGCTTTGACAACCAACGCCTCACTGCTTGAGCGCTATGCTGAAAGCCTCGGGCAGGCGGGCCTGGGTCGGGTTACTGTCAGCCTGGACTCGCTTGACCCTAAGGTGTTCCAGCTAATGACCGGCCACCGTGGCAGTGTTGAACTGGTGCTGGCGGGGATAGAAGCTGCCCTGGCAGCCGGCCTGACACCGATTAAAATTAATGTCGTTGTTCAGCGAGGCGCAAATGACCATACCCTGCTGGAGTTACTGGAATATTTTCGTGGGACAGAGATCATTGTTCGCCTGATTGAATATATGGATGTTGGCAACCTCAATCACTGGAAGCCGGAAAATACAGTCAGTTCAGTGGATTTGCTCGAGTTGATTTCAAATAAATGGCTACTTGAGCCAGTAGAGGAAAACTATCACGGCGAGGTTGCCCAGCGTTGGGCCTATGCCGATGGCCAGGGTGAAATTGGTTTAATTTCTTCTGTCAGTGAGCCCTTCTGTGGCAGCTGTACCCGCGCCCGCTTATCCTCAGACGGGGTGTTATATAATTGTCTGTTCGCTACCCAGGGCCTGGATTTACGTAGTCCAATGCGTGAAGGCGCCAGTGATGATGAGCTGGCTGATATGATTAGTGAAGCCTGGCGAATTCGCCGGGATCGTTATTCTGAAGTTCGCAATCAGGCCAGCGTGGCACGCTCTAACAAAGTCGAGATGTATTACATTGGTGGATAAAATGTTTAGCCATATTAATAAAGACGGCCAACCTGGGATGGTCGATGTGGGTGATAAAGAAGTAACCCGCCGGACCGCCCATGCGCGTTGTATCGTTGAATTGCCAGCGGTGCTTGCTGAGGCCCTGCGCGAGCAGGATATGCAGACTAAAAAGGGTCCTGTGGGCGCCACGGCTATTATTGCCGGGGTAATGGCTGCCAAAAACACCCCAGGTCTGATTCCGATGTGTCACCCCATCCCTATGGACGATTGCAAAATTACTATTGAGCAAACGGCTGATGGCAATTTGCAAATTGATGCAACGGTAATTGCCAATTACCGAACCGGGGTTGAGATGGAAGCGCTTACCGCGGTAAGTATTGCTGCTTTAACGGTCTATGATATGTGTAAGTCAGTGACCAAGGGTATGGTGATTCGTGATACCCGACTGATTGAAAAACGCGGCGGGAAATCTGATTTCCTGGATGTCTCTGCTGTAGAGGGTTCCGATGGATAAGGCAGTAGAAGTTTATGGCCTGATACTGGCGGGTGGTGAGAGCCGGCGTATGGGGCATGATAAAGCGGTTATTGATTACCACGGCATTCCCCAGATTCTGTGGGCTTATGAGTTACTGCAGCGACATTTACCAAAAGTCTATCTTTCTGTTCGAGCCGAGCAGGAAGGCGAACCCGTACGTGCCAGCCTGCCGCAGATTCATGACAAGGGCATTACCAGCGGTCCTCTCGACGGTATCGTCTCGGCAATGCAAACCCATCCCCGGGTTGCCTGGCTGGTGATTGCCTGTGACCTGCCGTGGCTGGATGATGCCGGTATAGAACACCTGCTTAGCGAGCGTGCCCCGACAGCTATGGCATCCGCCTTTGTTAGCGTGCATCATCCGGGACTGCCGGAGCCCCTGTGTGCAATATGGGAGCCGGCAAGCCGGTCTGTTGTAGATGAGGCCATCGCCATTGACCGGCGTTGCCCGCGAAAGATACTGATTAATACTGATACTCGACTGGTCGAGCAACTTGATCCGCGCTCAATGGACAATATCAACCACCCGGAAGAACTACAGCAGATTCGGAAGCAGAAATGAAATTAACAATTGAATACTACGCCCAACTCAGGGATGAAGCGGGTTGCGGCAGCGAAGCCACAGAAACCAGCTGCCTGAACCCGGCAGAACTGTTTGCTGAGCTGAACGCACGCTATAGCTTTAGCCTGAAGCAGGCGCAGTTACGGGTTGCTATCAACGACAGCTTTGCACATTGGGACAGCCCCCTTAATGAGGGTGACCTGGTGGTATTTATGCCACCGATGGCGGGTGGTTAATCCAGCTTTTTTACAAGAACCCCTGAATCCCCGCCTGCATGGGGAAGACGGGTCAAACCCCACTCAATTGCGAACAGTAATGTCCTCAACCGTCATCCCGGAATTGCGAATAGCAATATCCGGGAACCAGCCACTACCGGAGAATTATGTGTTTGCTTTAATCGATACCCAGACCGATCTGATCCAGCTGCGGGACGAGCTCACCGATCATTCTGCCGGCGGTTATGTGTCATTTGAAGGCTGGGTCAGGGACCACAATGAAGGCCAGCAAGTATTAAAGCTGGCTTATGAAGCCTATCCGCTATTAGCGAATAAGGAAGGCGGAAAAATAGTCCATGAGGCCATGGATAAATTTGAAATTATCAAAGCGGCCTGCGTACACCGTACCGGTTTGCTGGAAATAGGTGAGCTGGCAGTCTGGGTTGGTGTTTCTTCCGCCCACCGCGACGCTGCGTTTTCAGCCTGTCGCTATATCATTGATGAGATCAAGGTGCGAGTACCGATCTGGAAAAAAGAATATTATGTTTCCGGAGATTCAGGCTGGGTGGATTGCGAAGAATGTGCCAAACACGGACATGTGCATTCCCATGGGGAACATAGATAATGAAACACTTGTTTATTGCCATCCTTTTTTTGCTATTAAGCACAACTGTATACTCTACAGAAATCAGCCTGCAGGTTCTGGGCTCTGGCGGGCCGATTGCTGATGATGCACGTGCATCTTCAGGTTATGTGATCCGCCTCGATGGGCGGGGGCGTATTCTTATCGATGCCGGTGGAGGTATTTTCCAGCGATTTGGTGAGGCTGGTTTGAAAATGGACGACCTTACCTTTGTTGGCCTGACACATTTCCACACTGATCACTCCAGTGACTTTCCGGCGCTGATGAAAAGCGCATATTTTGGAGATAAAAACAGTCCCTTATATATTGCCGGTCCGGCAGCAGAGGGTAAATTCCCCGGCTTAATTGACTGGTTATCGGCCCTGTTTGCACCCGGAAAGGGTGCTTATGCATATCTGTCCGGTTATATCGACGGTGATGCAGATCCTTTTGTACTGATGCCGGTTGAAATTCCGCTGGAGGAGGGCAGGTTGTCCGCTGTTACAAGCTTTGAATCCTTTAGTGTTACCGCGCTGCCGGTTCCACACGGCCCTGTACCCTCGTTGGCGTATATGATTAAAATTGGCACAATTAAGATTGTGATATCAGGTGATCAAAATCTCAGTGATCCTGCGTTTGTAGCCTTTGTAAAAAATTCAGATCTTTGGGTGATGCCACTGCCGATACCGGAAGGCGCGGGACGGGTTGCCCGTAATTTACATGCGCTGCCTTCAAAAATTGGTGAGGTGGCAGCCAAAGCAGGTGTTAAAACCTTGCTCCTGAGCCATTTTATGGCACGCAGCCTGGCCGACCTGGATGTGAATGTGGCGCTGGTGAAAAAACAGTTTAAAGGCCAGTTACTGCTCGCTGAAGATCTGCAGCAGTGGGATTTGGATATCAAAGCAGCAGATAAAGGCTGGTTTATTACGCCCTGAATGAAGTTGTATTCTTCACTGGGATATACCGATTTAAAGGCGTAGGGTGGGCATAAATGCCCACCCTACAGTTGTTGTTCAACCGTTGACCAGGCCGTTGGGCAGGCATTTATGCCCACGCACCAATTTGTTACTCGGCTTCAAAAGCCTCGCGAATCTTGGCCAACAGGCGGGTCGCTTCATCACGGTCTTTTTTGCTAAGTTTTCCAAACTTCTCTTTCATCCAGGTAATCTGGCGGGGAAATTCATTTTCGAACAACCGCTCGCCCCGGCGTGTCAGGCGGACAATGATACGCCGGCGGTCATTTTTATCCGTCCGTCGTTTTACCAGTTTTTTATCTTCCAGGCGATCAATAACACCGGTGAGTGTACCTTTGGTAATCAGGGTTTTATCGCCGATTTCCTTAAAGGTCATACCTTCGGTATTACCTAATGTAAAAATAACATCGCCCTGTGGCTGGGTCAGGCTGCTACCAGAAAGGCGGAAGCCGTCAGCCGAATAATGTGAGAATGTCTGATAAGCTCTAACGAGTTCACGCATCAATGGCATAAAAGTTTGTTTAGCTGCATTTTTTGAAGTAATTTCAACCATTGTCCTGTCCTTTACTGTACTAATAGTTGCTATTATCTTTAGTATCAATAGGCCTTGTCAATCTAAAAACAGATATATTTAGAACTAAATTATAATTTGGAAAAATTGTTGCCATGGTGTATTAATAGGTAATGAGGAAAATATACTTTGTTACCAATCGAAACCCGAACCAGAAGCTAAAGCCTACTGGTTTCGGGCGTACTTTTAATCCTGATGGTATGGCCTGCCTGCGTTTTGGCTCGGCACACAAAAAAGGATCAAAAATTATAGTAAAAACCGCAGTGGAGAAGCTAAAGGAAAATGCTGCAGGTACTGCAGAAGACCAGCAGGCGGGCCGCTATGGTTCGCTGCAAGTTTTTTCAGAATTACAGGAAAGCATGCGCGATGATAAATGCGACACCCTGGTTTTTGTGCATGGATACAACAACAGTTTTCGGGATGGCCTGCGCAGTGGGTTTAAACTGGCGGAAAACTTTGCAGATATGAACATCCTGGTGTTTTCATGGCCTTCCGATGGTTCCATGTCTCCCTGGCTGTCCTATGCCAGTGATCGCCACGATGCGTCAGCTTCCGGGCCGGCACTGGCAAGGGGCCTGTTAAAACTGACCGATTATTTATGCGATGTAAGCCATAAAGCTGATTGCGGGCAACGGGTGCACTTGCTGGCACATTCAATGGGGGCATATGTCCTGCGCCACTCCCTGCAATACTATCGTGGCCAGAGTGCCCGGCTGTTGCAGGTCCTCGATCAAATCATTCTGGTTGCTGCCGATGAAGATAGCGATGCCTTCGAGCATGAGCATAAACTTAAGTCCCTGCCGCAACTGGGAAATAAAGTGAGTGTTTACTTTAATCGCCAGGACCAGGCCATGGCCATCTCCGACCTGACAAAAGGAAATCCTGAGCGCCTGGGGAAGGAAGGCTTGCAGCTGCCCTTTAAAGTGCCGGCCAAAGTTTGCCAGATTGATTGTTCACGCATAGTCAGTGGCCTGGTTGAACATGATTATTATCGGCAAAATAAACAGGTCATTGCTGATTTGCAGGCTGTTTTATCCGGTGAGGATGCCGCTGAAATTGAAAATCGGCACTATCAGCCGGATCAACACCGGTTTATTTTAAAGAAACCCGGATGAATTATTTAATCCCCAGCGCGTTTTTAAGGTGGGTAATCAGGGCTTCAATATCCCGGCGGCTGATCAGGTTACTTGCCAGCGTGTGTTTCTTGCCGTTGTGATCGTCCAGGTATAAATCGTAATATTTAGTATTACCTGAACTCATATTGGATTTTATCCAGATTTTGTTCACCTGGAAACTGGGTAAGCGCAGCCTTTCTTTCAGTCGGAACCAGCCGCTGCAAGCAACAATACTTCCATTTTCCAGCCGAATTTCAGAGCGTTTCAACAGCAGGGATAAGACGCCCCAGAAAACCAGTAAACCTACCAGGGCAAAAACACCCCCGAAAAGAGCATGCTCGGCTATCATCATGCCAGCACCGCTACCCCCAAAGATTGAGCTAAACACAAACAGTCCAAAAATGAGACTCTTATGCCTGGCTGCCGGGAAATAGTACTGGTTTCCCTGGATTACTACACCGCTGCGGGAAGGATCACCGGCAATCCCTGTTTCAGCTTTAAAAAACTGGATGGAATCAGCAGCAGCTACTGCATCAGCAGCCAGGCCGGTATCGAATACAGGTAGCTCAAAGCTTGCCTCATAATCAACCCCGGGAATATCACTGCTGATATGCAAACGCCAGATGATGCCGCTTTTTCCAACGAGGGCCGTAGCCGCGGGCTGGTCTGCAGGCAGGTGAAAACGAATGGGTATCAGTCGGTAACTACCGCCGACATCCGGGATAATAATTCGTTGCTCATTCTGCCAGAGAATATTTTCCCTTGTGCTTCGCTTGTTACCGGATCGTTCGGTCGTTTTGCGGATACAGTCGAGGCGGATGGTCAGCTCTATACCGCCGGGAACCTTTACCGGTAATTGCAGGTTGGCATTGAGGAGGCCACCCCGGTCAATCGGGATACGGCTAAGCAGCAGCTCGCTGTCACCGAAACGCCAGTGCTGCCGCCACAGGCGGATTGCCCAGATTGCCATGCCGATCCCCACCAGGGGGAAAAGTGCAGCCACAAGTGCTATATGGTTTCCGCTGGAGACTTCGCGCGGGAGAACAAACCAAATGGGTGAAGAAACCAGGTTCCAGAAGATCGCGAAAATGGTCGCGAACCAACGGCTTGGGCTGGATAGCGATTTAAGATTATTCTGCTGCCACTGTTGACGCCATTTCCAGGGTTTCTCCGGATGTTTTTGCTCCAGCTCCCGGGCTTTATTTTCCAGCTTCAGGCTGCGTTTGCCAAAGTAATAAAAACCCGCACCTGCACCGGAGAAAATCAGCATAAAAATCATCTGGAATGCAAATAAAAGCCAGCGTATGTTCCTGTAGAGCACGGCTTCACCGGGATCATCCGGATTAACCCATGCAGTAAATACTTGTTGCCGGCTTTGGTAACGGCTGAGTTCGCGGTGGGCATCCTCGTGAAAACTGCCGATATTATCGGAACCTTTTCCAAAACCCACACGCTCGCCGGTGTACGACTGACCGTTGAACTGATAGTGATATTCGGCGGTAACCAGATAGGTATCAGCATCATCGCCACGGTGGGTTTCAAGCTCTGTTGCGGTAATAGTGGCAGGGGTTGCCACCCAGTTTCGGGCTTCAACTGCATGGTAAATATTAATCAGGGCCATGAATCCCGGAATCAGCCCGGCGAAAAAAAATATCGCGGCAAAGAGTGTCATGCAACCGGAGTTGGATTTTTTGGTCTTATTTGCCACTGGGGTTAAAAGGGGATTTCTAGCGCATGGCAGATAAAATCCATCATCGGTTCACAGTCTTTATAGGTTTCAGCAACCAGGTCAACAAAATCGGCATTTCCTGATACGGCAGGTTTGACTTCGTGCATAACAAAAAAACTCTTGCGCCGCAGGTCTTCAATTTGCGGGTGGTCCCTGGCGATGCCTCGCGGAGCTGATTTTAATCCCTTGCCACGGATACCGCCGTATTGGAGGATTTTGGGATTGTTTTTTACCTGTCCCCAGGCCGAAGGACTGTCCATGATGGTTTCACGAATTGTGGTCAGCTTTGGCGCAGGAGGCACCCAGATGCCGCCGCCGAAATAAACTTTTTCCGGTTCAAGGTGCAGGTAATAGCCTGGCGCATGCGCATCTTTGCCCTGTTCATGACGAAAATGGAAGGCCGCATGTTCTTTGTAAGGGCGTTTGTCATGTGAGTAACGAGCATCACGATAAATTCGGAACATGGAGCCACCCATGATTTTAGGAATGGCGCGGTATCGCGGTGCCAGTTCAGCCAGGGGTACCTGCATGGCTTTAATGAATGCCAGCATTGGCAAAACGACATCGTGTTGATAGCGCGGCTTGTTTTCCATAAACCAGGGGCGGTTATTATTATTTGCCAGTTCACGAAAGAACTTGAAGAACGCGGGTTTGAAACCTTTAAATGCCTGGGAACTCGTCATAGGCCGAAATAATAGCCTGTTGGACTTAAATTAGCTATTTACAGGTCAAGGTGCTTGCCGCCGACTTTCTGTTTGTACAGATGGTGTATCCTGCGGTTTACTTGTCGATCTTTGTGCTGAATAGAGGCGTGGGGTAAAAGGGACAATGAACAATAAATCTGGTGACAGGCAATTATATGAAATCAACATCCGGAATTAAAACCCTAAGCAAACTAATGATGCAATCCGTCCACTTGAAGCTTTTTGGCTGGCAAGTCACAGGGGCACTGTACTTGTTATTTATTTTTCTGCTTGTTCCAACATCAGAGGCCGCCGAATTACGTAATATTGCCATCCTACCAGCCAACAGTTTTGTTGATGGCCCTGCCAGTGGCCATCAGATTGAACCGGCAAATGGAGTTACTGTACCGTTCTTGAGCCAGCCTTTACAGGGCTTTTCCGACCTGATCTTTTATCAACAACAATGGCTGGGCATTGCTGATAACGGTTTCGGTGCCAGGCAAAACTCCGCAGATCACCTGTTGATGGTATTTCGGCTGAATCCGGGATGGAAGTCAGCCAATGGCGGCAGCGGGGTGCTCCGGGCCGAGCTGTTTTTTACGCTTTCAGACCCTGGGCATAAGGTACCGTTTCCCATTGTCGCTGACGGGGATAGTTATCCAGGTACAGAAGTTCGTGTTGACCCCCGGATTCGTGAGCAGCGGCTGTTGACCGGCGCGGACTTTGATATTGAGTCCTTTCGGGTGGCCGTTGACGGCAGTTTCTGGTTTGGCGATGAGTTTGGACCCTTCCTGCTACATACCAATGCACACGGGGAGTTGCTGGAAGCACCGATTGAGTTGCCTGGCTTGTGGACAGCCAATAACCCGTTGAGGGATCCGAATAATGCAAAAGTACCAGCCAGTGGTGGATTTGAAAGCATGGCCCTTGCCGGGAATAGTGAAGCTTTGATCCTGCTGCTGGAAAAGCCACTAACAGATGTAGATGAGCCAATTCTCTATGCTTACCGTTTCGATTTAACAACTCGAAAATATACAGGTCCGGTATGGAAATATAGATTGCATGCGAACGGGAATCGGGTCGGCGCTATGACAGAAGCTCCGAATGGCGGTTTTGTGCTGATTGAGCGGGATGGTAAGCAGGGTGCTGCGGCAGACTATAAAAAGGTTTTCCTGTTTGACCCGGATACCGGGGATGCAGAAGAGATAGTGGATTTATTAGCAATTGATGACCCGCTGCACCTGGCGACTGGAAACGGGCGGTTCCGCTACCCGTTTATCACCATTGAAAGTGTGGTGATGCCCGATGCGAAAACATTGGTGATAATCAACGACAATAACTATCCTTTCAGTGTGGGGCGACACGAGGAAAGTGGGGCAGCCGATGATTCAGAGATGATTGTGCTGCGGCTGAATCCCTGAATTCAAGGTGGCCGCTTAAGCCAAATAGTTTTTTACCAGTTCAGCTGTGCGTTTTGCCATCAATGGTCCCAGTGAATACTTGCCGGTGTCCACGGAAATGTATCCTGGTAAAAGTTCTTTTGTGAATACACGATTGCGCGAATGCAACGGACTGCCGGGATGATCAATGTCGCCATGACCCTCGGCGATAACATAGCCCCCCTTCACCTCCCAGGAGGCTCCGGGCTGGTTTAAAATGCCGGGCTGCATGCCCAGGCCGGCAAGCGTGTCCAGCGCAAGCCTTTCCTGATCCAGTGGCGGCAGGGCAGGTGGTATTCCAGTGTCAGACAGACCGGCTAATCCTGCCGGGTACCAGCTAAGGAATGCCTCACCATTTCCGTAGGGAGTGACATCGCCATAGGGACCAATAATTCGAGTACTGGGTGCTGGGGCAATGACTGAGTTTAGATTGCGGCAAAATAACGCATACTTGTAACGGATTGAACACGGTGCGTCGGTTTGGATAACACCCCGATCGAGCAGCACCCGTGATTCCCAGCTGGCATTAACTACAGCCCGGGATGTGATCCGTTGGCTTTTGGTATTGACGCTCCAGTTTGCATCTCCAGGTGATATCGAGATGACTGTATCCTGAATGTAGGGGATGTTTCGTTCTTGTACAGCGCGCCTGATTAGATCAGCAACCGGCCCCGGCGCTATGGCCACTTCGCTGGTTTCCCATGCCATTGTGAAATTCTTCATACCGGTCATGCTTGCGGCTTTTTCCAGGTCCAGGCGTTGGAGGACGGGCGGAGTGTTGACAAATTTACGCAACCCCGTCTCAGAATATGCGCGCTCAGTCAATAATCGTGCGAGCTTTTGGCTGCGCTCCCACAAAACTTCAGCAGGAAATTGTGTCTCTGTATCAACCAGGTACACCACGGGACGTGTAAACCAATGCCCAGGCAGGGGAGCGCCAGTGAGTCTTTCTATTTCTTCTGTGAAGCAGGCGGCTCCGGATAACATTAATTTTGCTGATTCAAAGCTGGGGTCACCCAGGTAGCAGTAGCCGAGGTGAATCTTGCCTTCATTCCAGCGGCTGGCTCCTTCCATCGGTTCCGGGTGGCGATCTACCAGTTGCACCTTAATGCCGGCGTCAGTTAAATTAATTGCTGTCAGGCAGCCTGAAATCCCGGCGCCGATAATGGTTACCTGAGAATCCGTCATCAAGGTTCATTCCCGAAACTTTTATGCTGGGCTGTAATTGCCCTGCTTTCTTCGGTATAGTCCAGATTGAGCAAGCAGTCAGCGATCTCGGTGCTGCAGTTGTTGGTATGGTTCTGTATGGCCATGGCTGCAGTGAATTTCGCTAAGGCTTTATTCCATGCTTTCGCTGCCTGCCAATACTTGCCTTCAAGGAAGAATATGTCCGACAAAGCCTCTGTCACTCCCCTTAATTGCTGTTGATCAAACTGATCTACCAGCTCAATTTGCTGAAGTTCTTTGAATGCCTCAGAGAGCTCGCTCATTTCTATTGGTGAAGATGCCTGGTTATGGTTAAGTTCAAACAGGCGAAGCCTGCGCAAAATGAAGAGATACAGGCAATAAGTCACAGCCACCAGTTCTGTCGGGTCGCTAATGCTATCAGTGATGATTTGCATGCAATCACTGACATTTTTCCGCATGTCCAATAATACCTGGCTTTGCGGCAGGCGAAGCCAGCCATCAACGACAGAAGAACCGATGCCGTTCCTGCGATTATATTCGGCTTCCGGGATATAGAGTATTTGGCCTGAGGCCAATATCTGAAGCCAGTAGGGGTGGTTGTTTTCGAAGTAGTCCCTGCCATCAAGCTGTGGAATCGTCAGGCCCAGGTCAATAATCTCTTTTCGGATCATGCAGCGCGTTAGCCCTAAAAGCTCTGGATTTATTAATACTTCAATTAAACGCTCTGCTGTTTGTCCGAGTAAAGGCCTGCCGGATAAGTCGTGATAATCATGGCTACCAAAGTGCCTGGTGCTACCGTATGCAGCAACAACCTGGGAATTACCAATCATTGCCCGAGCCAGTATCTCAACCCACCTCGGCCCGATAATATCGTCGTGCCAGTAAAGCGCAAATAGGGGCGACCTGACCTGCTGCAATAAAAAATTAACGTTGCCTGCCCAGCCTAAACGTTTTTCCTGTACCAGGACTTTTACCCTTGGGTCACTGTCCGCAATGCGTTGGCAGATGAGAGCCGTATTGTCATCACATTGGTCAACCGACACCAGTATCCGCAAATTCGGATAACTTTGCCGCTGGGCATAGCCTAATGTTTCCTCGATAAACTGTTCTGATTGCCATGCGGGGATACACAGGGTTACTTCCGGGGATAACATTAAAAAACTCCTTGCTGACTAGATTGTCCAGTATGAATCAGCCGCGTTATTTTTCATATGGTAATTGCAGCCAGCCATTCAATTTTTCGATCAACGGTCCAACCCCGTCCCGGGTTTTGGCGGAGAACAACTGTGCGCTGGCAAGTTCTGGCAGATTGCGTTTAAGCTTCAGCAGGGCGGCCTGTGCCGGACCGCGTTTTAGTTTATCGGCTTTGGTTAGGAGGATATGGCAGGGGATCATATTCCTGACACTCCACACTAGCATTTGTTCATCGAAGGGTTTCATCGGGTGGCGTACATCCATCAGTAAAACCACGCCCTGCAGCGACTTACGGATGGCAAAGTATTCTGCCATCAGTTGTTTCCAGTCTTTACGCAATGCTTCCGGAACTTTTGCGTAACCATAGCCGGGCAGGTCCATCAGTCGCCGATTGTTATTCATCTCAAAAATAACAATTTGCTGGGTACGGCCGGGGGTTTTACTGGTTCGTGCCAGCTTGTTTTGTCGTGTCAGGGCGTTAACTGCGCTGGATTTACCGGCATTTGAACGCCCAGCAAAGGCGACTTCAAAGCCGCTGTCCTCGGGTAATTGCGCCAGCCTGGCAGCGCTGAGGGTATAGCGGGCAGCATTATAATCCTGGTCGGGGTAGGTTTTTTGCATAGTATTACCTGATTTATTCTGCATTGTGCTGGATTAGCTTATCTGAAAGCGGGATAATACCACCTTGATGTGTGTTATTTTACCATTTACCCGTTCCGGCAAATGACATTTGCCTCCACCAGGGTGAGAGAGGAGTTAGTAAAAATGAGAATTTCAGTCCTGTTCAGTTTGTTACTGGTTATAGCGTTTAACGCCAATGCGCTCGAAGGCGATGCTAAAGCGGGCCAGGCCAAGGCTGCTGTTTGTGTTGGCTGCCATGGTGCAGACGGAAACAGCATGGTACCAATGTGGCCGAAGCTGGCCGGTCAGCATACCGAATATTTAGGTCGGCAGATCAGCCTGATCAAAGCCGGTGAACGCAATGTGCCTGAAATGACAGGTTTTGTGGCAAACTTATCGGATCAGGATATTGCCGATTTGGCAGCCTGGTTTAACAGCAACGCAATCCAGCCGGGCAGTGCTGATGAGAACCTGGTAGTCCTGGGTGGTCGTATTTACCGGTCAGGCGATGCCGATGCCGGCGTTGCTGCCTGCATAGCTTGTCATGGGCCAACCGGTGCTGGTAATCCAGTCTCTGGTTATCCTGCGCTTGCTGGCCAGCATGCAACTTATACAGCCAAGGCATTAAAGACATTCCGCAGCGGGCATGGTTTTGCCAAAGATGATACCGGAATGATTATGCCGGGGGTTGCAAAGCAGCTCTCTGATGATGCTATAGCAGCAGTGGCCAGTTATATCCAGGGTTTGCACGCGGCTGAATAATTCAGATCTGCGGAACCTGCCGCGATTTTCATAGTCACACATGCTGCCTGTAATCTCGCGGGCAGCTAATAATAACGAGGATTCGGCATGAACCGATTAGCATTTTTGTTTATTGCTCTTTTGAGTACCAGTGCTTTCGCACAAGATAATGAAGCCTTCCAGGAAGGTCTGCACTACACCCGTATTAATGATGCTACTGCAGCATCCACCGGCGACAATATTGCAGTATATGAAGTCTTCGGTTATCTATGCCCCCACTGTTATTCTTTTCAGCCGTTTGTTGCTGCCTGGGAGGAGAAATTACCGGAAAATGTCGAGTTTTCCCGCGTGCCCGCGGTCTTCAGTGCAGCCTGGGAACCACTGGGACGCGCATACCTGACCTCTGAAATGCTGGGTGTGGAAGACAAAGGTCATGATGCCCTGTTCGCTGCGATTCACAAGGATCACAAACCCATTCGC
>JADFVZ010000066.1 GCA_015222805.1 Pseudomonadota bacterium | reverse complement strand
TGTGCCAGCGCGCTTGCGTGAAGGCCTGAATGTTGAGAGTGGACTGAACGACGGCATTTGCGTACCTATTGTTTTGTTTTTCGTTGCACTGGCCGGTAGCGGAGGGCACGGTGACGGCTCAACTTCCGCCCTGGCCCTGGTTGCTCAGGAAATCGGAATTGGCATTGCTGTAGGGCTGGGCCTGGCAGCGCTGGGTGTGGCCTTGGCGCGCTGGTGCTGGAAAAAGGGGTGGGTGACCGAAGTCTGGATGCAGGTCACTGTTGTGGGTCTCGCCTTTGCTTCGTTTGCACTTGCACAAAGCCTGCACGGTAGCGGCTACATTGCTGCCTTTACCGGTGGCATGCTGTTCGGTCGCATGGCCAAAGATGCTACCCACAAGTTGGTACTGGCAGCCGAGGGTGTCGGGGAAACACTGGCACTGATGACGTGGATGCTATTCGGGGCTATGGTCATTGGCCATGCATTCAATTTGTTTAACTGGCAGGTCGTACTATACGCGTTGCTCAGTCTCACTGTGATCCGTGTCGTGCCCATATTCCTGTCACTCATGGGTACCGGAGAAAGTGTGCCCAGTAAACTTTTCCTGGGCTGGTTTGGACCACGTGGGCTGGCCAGCATTGTATTTGCCATCATCGTCATCAACGCTGAAGTGCCGGGGGCGGAATTCCTGGCACTGGTTGTTACCTGTACGGTGTTCCTGAGCCTGGTTGTGCATGGTATGTCCGCAAACCCGCTGGCCAAATGGATTGGCAGGAGGGAACAACGGGATGCCTAGCGGGATCGGCTGAACAGTTTTCTGTTCTATCACTACCAGGCCTGAGATATCGGTGGGGATATGATCGAGGACCTCGAATTCAGCGGCCCCGCACTCGATACAATAAATCATTTGCTCCTTTTTTTTGTTGAAAACGATATTCATCGGAGTGTAGTCGATAAATCAAAATGGTGATTCTGCCTGGATTTTTAGGGCTAAAATCGTGCCTTAGCGAGCCCAATTCAGACCAACAATCCCTTGATTAAGGGCTTGTTTTCATTGAAAAATGCTATGAGGTGTGTGTCCCGTATTGCTCCTTTGACCATCAGGGTATTTCTTTTTGTGTTACAAAAGATTTTCAATGTGTCGGATAGGAAGCATCAAGGTCATTGGGTCAATAGGCGAGACCTGGAATCCATAGCTCAAATAAAAACGCCTGGCATCTACAGAAATGGCATGTACCAATACCGCACGAATAGCCACATTTTTTGATACAGAAAGTGTGCGCAGCAGGGCATTCTTCAATAATGCCGAGCCTAATTTTTGCCCCTGCATGTGTGTATCAACAGCTAGCCGACCCAATATCATTACTGGAATGGGTTCCGGCATATTACGGGCAACAGATTTCGGGGATGCCACTCGCTCAATACTGCCACTGGCGAGTGCATAGTAACCAATCACCAGACTTTTCTGACAGATGACAAATGTGCGGCTAGCACCATTCTTCTGGTTTTTCAGGGCGCGCTTTTTAAGCCAGTCATTAAGGGTATCATTGCCACAGTCAAATTTAGACACACTATGATTTTCATTTAAGACAACCGGGTGCGTGCTTATTCCCATGGTGAAGGCTTAGCAAGCAGAGATTTTAATTTGGTATTGTCAGGTATAGAAGCTTCAAGGGCAGAGTCAAAAGCTGAAAATGCATTTTCATCCAGCTGGAAAAAGCGCTGGTCTAGCAACACATTCTCGGCTTCCCGGCAGGCAACATCCAGAATAAAAACGCTTCTATCCTTATTTAACACTTGAGCTGCTTTAGTAAGTAGGGAATGTTGACTGGGTTCAACACGCATATTGATGGCGGCGGATTTAGCCATAGTGATTAATTTCCATGTATAGTTAATAGATATACATTATAGTGTAGCTGTTAAGTATACACAACGGTGCTGTGCGCAATAAAGTAATAGGCCAATAGGTAATAATAAGCGCAATGTACAGGTTAGCGAGCAATAGGCAGCAAGAGCCAAGACAGCACCCGAAAAAGCCTTATTTCATTTATTGAATTAAGAAATTCTTTATTTTAACTTAGACTATTAATTAAAATAACATGTCGATGACATGTTGTTGCAATAGGCAGAACAGGCAGCCGAAAGCGCCATATGCTTGGTCTAGTTGATGAACTTCAATGCCTTCGCTCAGTCTGACTTCCCGAATGCGCTATAACTGCTCTTCAAAATATTTTTACCGTCTACGGCAGTAATTCGAAATTTTCGAATAACTGAATGTTCTTCCAGTTCACTATCAGCAAACACTTTTTTCAGGTGATAGTTGATGGTTTGCGTTTCAACATCATAAAGAACGCCCATCATTTTCTGACTCAACCAGATATTTTCATCCACATAAACAGCCTCGACACCTCCCATACCACTTGCCGCGACAAAGGTCAGATATTCCGCTGCCGATGAACGGACAATAGATGTCTTAGGTGTCTCGTTTCCCCGCGACTTCTGTATATTTTTATTTTTATTCTGTTTCATTCAATTCCACCCTAGTTCTGATACCTGTCTCGAGACCAGTTGAAGTATTTCATTAAGTCCCAGTTTACGGCATTGGTTTCAAAGTTTTCACTGTCGAATTCTCCACCGGACCATTGCATATAGCTTTCATGCTCCTGGTGGTGCGGGTCCTTCAGTGCAATGCAGAATTCAAAGTAACCGGATATGCCACCCACATCTTCAGGTGGATGATGGGCTAAGCTAAGGTTGCAAACTAAAACCTTTAGAGTTAATATGAAACCTTCTAATTAAAAAGGAACCTTGATTATGTCAAAAGCTATTAAATTATCAGATCAGCTTATCGATGATGCTCAAAGATATGCTTTAGTGAACCATAGAAGCCCACCAAAGCAAATAGAACATTGGGCTTCTATTGGTAAAATTGCGGAGGAAAATCCCGACTTACCACTTGCATTTGTAAGTGCTACATTGATTAGCTTAGAAGAAATGAAAAGTGATCAAGTTTCGGAATATGAGTTTGGTTAATGAAAGTTTCACAGACTAACAACTTCAAACGAGCTATAAAAAAATTTAAGACAAATGAAAAAAAAGCACTGGATGTGGCAGTTAAACAAATTTTAGGTAACCCTAAAATTGGAGAACAAAAATCAGGTGATCTGCGGCGTGTTTGGGTTTACAAATATAAATTAAAAGTACTGCTCTATTTACTGGCTTACACTTACAATGAAGAAGAAATCACTTTATTGGCTGTTGGATTTCATGAAAATTTTTACCGTGATTTAAAAAAAACACAGCATGGATGAGCTTAAAATCGTCTCGCTACGTTGGCTGAGGTTCAGAGGTAATCAGGAAAAACCATGCAAGTAAGCATATATAGAAATAGGTAGGACAGGCACTCGAAAGAGTCATTCCCGTTTTTGCCACGAGTGAAAGTTGAAGATTTCTGACAGAAAGGCGAGTAAGTTCACTCATTGTGACTGATTTGGCCACAATATGAATTATGATCTGGCTGTCCCATGACTTTCACTTAATTACTGTGCTTCACACAGTTTTAGCACATTTGACCCCGACACCAGAGGTTTTTTGTTAGTAATCCCTGCAGCATGGTTTATATGAAATCGCCTGGCTGGAATTGAAAAAACTGACGGATAAACTGCTTACGTTTTTCCCGCATGCTGTCAGTGTATTTGCCGTTTCGAGGTGTCAGTTCAACATATTTATCAAGTACCAATTGCGAGCGTAGCTTTTTGTAGGTCTTGAAGTAGGGATTGATTTGACTCAGCAGGGCGAGGGCCTGCCGGTTACTGATACTATAGGTGAGGCTAGGAGTATGGTTCTCCTGGCTGGCTTTTTTTCTTGTGATTTTTCCCGCACCAATGGTATCAAGGATGTAATTAAGCGGGTTGTGTTCGGTATTGCTTATACTGACAACCAGTTGCCGGTTCTCATTTTTATGTCTTCTTGAAAGAGTGATGGTGCCATCAGCATCAATAAATCCAGCAATATATGCGGCATCAATTTCCATAAGTTTTGACACTTTTTTATAGATAGCCATATTCTTGATTTTATCCAGACCCAGACAATGGAAAATCCCGGCTCAGTGAGCCGGGAGATACCAATTGGTGGAGGCGGCGGGACAGCGTATTCCCTGTCTTTCGACAGCGGCTGGACTATACCTTCACCCATCACAAGCTGTGATGGGGCGGAGCGTGTTATTCACATGCTAGTTTTCATGTGAATCCTAGTATCTGCTCTGCCATGGATTACATGGTTCAGCAGGTCTATAAGTCTCTACAGGGCAGGCCTGAAGTTGGCCTTCTTCCTACCCCTCGGTATTGCCGTAGTCTTGCGACCTTAGGTTTCACCGATGTGAGCTCCGTTTTCATTCTATCCTTGCGGACAGATGCGACCTTTGTTGATCGAACCCGCGTCCGTAAGTAGTCTGCCTTCGGCTCTACATGCTTATCTCTTCTATTAATTTAGCACCGGGTTACCCGAAGAGCAGGGAAAACCTGGTGCGATTCCGGCTAAGTTTTAATGTATCGGCAGCGGAAATGCTTCAACACGATCCTGTATGGGGTGACTCCTGGGATCCGGTCGTACAGGCACAAGCCGGGCAGAAGGCGCTGAGCAGGTTTTTAAGCTGCTAGTGCGTAGTTGTCGTCGTTGGCAACTAAAAGTTTGTAGTTGGTTTTACGAGCGTAACTACAGCTCGGCATGCACCTTGGGTTTTCTGACCCACGTCGAATCCAGGTCGCCCCCAGGTTTGGATAGTGTGATTAGATCGCACTAATCCAGTCTCGTTAAGCTTATATCGACAAGCGTTATCGAGACTGGCGATTATATAGACATATCAAAAGGATTCAAGTTCCCACGGGGTATTGTTGATTTGTTATTATGCTGAAAGCAGAAAAGGATGATCACTTGCAGGCATTATTTGAAAAGCTGAAATGGAGTGCCAGGCAGCTGCTTTTAGTTGCTCTTACCCTGATACGTATCGTCTATAAGCCGGTTGCATACAGCTTGCTTGGTGGTAGTGTGGTTTTACTGATAATCATTATCTTGTTTTTGAACAGTAAACCGGATTTATTTGATTGGCATACTCACATCCTCGATAAGGAGTTTACCCGGAAACTCGAATTAAGCAGTTTCGGGGAGTACCTGCAGCTTGAAGACCGCTTATTCAAACAACTTGAAGATGAAGTTGTTGACCCTTTTTCCGCATCTGGTCAGGCCATTGGCGTTGGGCGGTATAACCGTTATTACAAAGAAGCCGTATCCAGCCCTGGTCGTTGGCCGCATAACTGGAATCGCAGTTTTGAATTGACCGCTAATAACCCATCAGCGGTGGTATTGCTGCTGCATGGCATGTCAGATTCGCCTTATAGTATGCGCCACCTGGCCGAATCATTACACCAACTGGGGCTTACAACCCTCGGCCTGCGATTGCCGGGGCACGGAACCCTGCCTTCGGGACTGGTTAATGTGAAGTGGGAAGATATGGCTGCTGCCCTGGTATTGGCGATGCAGTATTTGCAGGACAATAATCCGGGTGTGCCTATCCATATCATCGGTTATTCCAATGGTGCCACCCTGGCAATCAATTACGCACTGGATGCAGAAATGGACAGCACTTTACCGGCAGTGGATAAGCTGGTTTTGCTATCCCCATCCATTGAAATCACCGGGTTGGCAAAGCTCGCTATCTGGCAGGCACGGATCGCGCATTTGCTTGGTCTAAAAAAACTTGAGTGGCAGAATGTCATCCTGGAATATGACCCGTTCAAATATGGTTCGTTTGCGATCAATGCGGGTGACCAGGTTTATCGCCTGACCAATCATGTAAAGGAACAAATTAAAAAAATGCAGGCGCGGGGGCTAATGTCAACCCTGCCGCCAATGCTGGCATTTCAGTCTGTGGTTGACAACACAGTGTCAGCCACCGCGGTGATAGACCAATTGTACCTGCACCTGAATAATCAAAGTGATCGACTGGTGTTGCTGGACCTTAACCGGGAAGCAGATTCAGCAGGACTGTTGAAAAAGAGTCCTGCGAGGGAAATAGCAAGCCTGTTCCAGCGCAACGACCTGGCTTTCGGGCTTGATTTGCTCACCAATAAAAACCCGTCGACGCTGGAAATTGAATTGCGTCGGAAATTACCCGGAAACCCCACAGTACAGCGTATACCAATGAGCATGAGCTGGCCTGAGCATATATTTTCCCTCTCACATGTGTCCTTGCCATTTCCACCAGATGACACCCTTTACGGTGGGCTTGCAACAAAAGCCAGCCCGGGTGTTGCCCTGGGTGACCTGGAATTCAAAGGTGAAGTCGGGGTGCTGGCGACACCGGCAGCTTTGTTGATGCGTCTGCGCTGGAACCCGTTTTATTACTGGATGGAAGCTGAGATCGATACTTTTCTTCTCAGCGATCTCGAATAATAACTCAAACTATACCGATTAATGCCGGCCTTTCATAATCCGACCCTGCTGAATTTTCCAGTCCCGATCTTTAGAAACTTTGCGTTTGTCGTGCTGCTTTTTACCTTTGGCCATGCCCACTTCAACCTTTACTTTGCCCTTTGACCAGTACATGGCGGTCGGTATTACCGTATAACCCTGGCGCTCAACCGCAGAAGTTAATTTATTAATCTCAGTGCGGTGCATCAGCAACTTACGGGTCCTGGTTGGATCGGGAATATAATGCGTAGATACAGTTGGCAGGGGTGGGATTAATGTACCAAACAACCAGGCTTCATTATCCTTGAGCAGGACATAGCTGTCCCCGAACTGGATCTGGCCCGCACGCAGGGATTTGACCTCCCAGCCCTGTAGTGAAAGCCCGGCTTCAATCCGTTCTTCAATCTGATATTCAAAGCGCGCGCGTTTATTCACCGCAATGGTGTTGCCTGAGCTGGTTTTTTTCTTCTTTTTAGCCATAGTGCAAATAAAATGCAATTGTGCAGGCTGCATATTGTATGCCAGTCTGCAGCAGTAATGTTATCCTTGGCGCAACTTAATCTTGAGCTTTACTGATGCCTGTTGTTGAACGTTCTGCACTGGTGCTGTTTTCAGCCGCAAAAATGTATCGCCTGGTCGAAGATGTGGATAGTTATCCGCTGTTTCTTAGTTGGTGTATTGATTCTTCTGTGCTGGCTCAGGATGAGTACTCCCAGGATGCCAGTTTGACGATAGCACTCGCCGGTATTCGTAAAAAATTCCAGACCCGCAACCTGTTGATCGCAGGTGAATCTATCAGCCTTGACCTGGTGAACGGGCCTTTTACCCGATTATCTGGTGGCTGGAGTTTTGTGCATCTATCCGCTGAGGGTTGCCGGATATCATTGCGGTTGGAGTTTGAATTTTCCCATAGCCTGCTCTCAGTAGCTTTTGAGCGTGGGTTTGCCAGGGTGATCGATCGCCTGGTCAATGATTTTGTACACCGGGCAGAAGACCTGTATGAATGAGGAAAGATCAAAATTTTATGTGGAAGTTGCTTTTGCACTGCCGGATAAACAGTTAATTCGCAAACTTGAAGTCGAGCAGGGCACCACGCTGGCAGAAGCTATAAAATTGTCGCTAATCGAAGAGGATTTTCCTGAATTAAGCTGGGATGCTAAAAATGTCGGGGTATTCAGCCAGCGTAAGCCACTGGATTATGTGCTTGAAGGGAATGACCGGGTAGAGATTTACCGTCCCCTGATTATTGATCCAAAGGAAGCCCGACGGCTGAAAGCTGAAAAACAAAAAGCCCGGGAATCCCGGGCTTAGATATACTTTCCTATCAATAAACGGCCTGTATTTACTTACTAGGCTGAATTTATTTGCTGGATTTAGTTCCGACAGCAGTTCTCACATTGTCCCATTCTTCAATGTTCTGGATCAGGCCAATGATATCGGTCACCTTATTATTTTCAAATTCAACGGTTACGATGCGCTTGTTACCGTCGTTTCCACGTGGGCGATACTCATACACATAATCCCAGCGATCTTTATGAAAAGGGTCCTGGATGGCTGGCGTACCCATCAACAGGCTAACCTGTCGCTTGGTCATGCCTAAATCAACCTGGTCAAGGTCTTCCTGCTCGATAGCATTGCCTTGCTGAATGGATTGTTTATAGATTAAATTGCAGCCTGTAAGCCCGCCGAGGCTGAGCAGCAGGATGCTGATTATCAATACTCGCATGAATTCTGTCTTCCAGTCTAAATTACAAATTGTCAGAAGGTGAATAATACAATACCATGGTACCGATAACACCATGAATATGACCTTTGTGTTGAAAACAACAAGAATTGGAAGCCAATTGTGGAAAAATTAGATCTCAGGAATGCCGGATTAAAAGTTACTCAACCGCGGTTGCGGATTCTTGAGCTGCTCGCGAACAGTGAGAAACGTCATCACACAGCGGATGACCTCTACCGTATGCTGTTGGCCGAAGGTTCAGATATCGGTCTTGCAACCGTTTATCGGGTGTTAAGCCAGTTCGAATCGGCCGGGTTGGTAGCCAAACACAACTTTGAAGGCGGGCAGGCCAGTTACGAACTCGATGAAGGTGAGCACCATGATCATATGGTTTGCCTGGAAAGCGGTGATGTGACTGAGTTTATCTCTACAGAAATCGAAAAACTGCAGGAAAAAATTGCTGCCAAACATGGCTATGAAATTGTAGATCACAGCCTGGTGATATACGTACGTCCCAGGAAATAAGGTTTTAGCCGGCGAGCAACTCCTCTGCGTGTTCGCGACTGCTTGCAGACAATTTCCCTGAAAGCATGCGGGCGATCTCATCCACGCGTTCTACCTGGGGTAATTCCAGTACGTTCACGCTGGTGCTGTCCTTGTCATTGCTTTTACTGACTCGGTAATGGGTGTTGGCCCTGGCCGCAACCTGGGCAAGATGGGTGACACAGAGCACTTGTCCATGAATGGCCAGTTCAGAAAGCATTGCACCAACCCTGTTTGCGGTATCACCGCCAATCCCCGCATCGACTTCATCATAAACCTGGGTAATACCGGCCTGTTCAGCCTGTTTGGAGTTCAATTGCCGGGTTGCTAGCTGCAGGGCCAGGGAAATCCGTGAAAGCTCGCCACCGGAGGCGATTTTTTGTAAGAGCCCGTCAGGCTGTCCAGGATTGGTCCGCACCAGGATGCGTATATTATCCTGGCCATGGCCGCGCGGTTCTGCCTGTTTGTCTTCATCAACCTCAATTTTAATTTGTGCACCATTGAAGCCCAGGGTTTCCAGTAAACTGGTGGCTTTACTGCTGATAATGGTGGCGGTTTTCTGACGTTGAACTGAGAGCTTTCGAGCTTGCTGGTGATAATTTGTTAATACATCTTCCAGCTCACCTTCCAGCTGCAGGCGCAGTTCATCATTTTGTGAAAGTTCCTGTACACGCTGTTTAAGTACTTCCAGTTGCTGTTGCAACTGGACAGGCTCTACCTGGTGTTTGCGTGCGAGGCTATGCTGTTGGGATAACTGCTGATCAAGCTGCTGCAGCCGTTGTGGGTCTGAATTACATTGATCCAGGGTGTTGCGTAAACTGGTCTGGCTTTCTTCGAGGTTAATAGCAGCTTCGGTCAGCATCTCATGGACTTCACGAATTTCATTACCCAGGTCAAGATCTAGTTCCAGCAAAGGTTGCAGGCTAGTTAATGCAGACTGCAGGCCATCGCTGGCACCGCTGTTTTCATCATTTATTGCTGATAACGCACTTGCCAGGCCCTGTTGTAAGTCCTCTGCATGGGCCAGTCGTTCATGTTCTGCTGATATGTGCCGATATTCTTCAGTACTCAAAGCTTCACGCTTCAGTTCATCAATTTGATAACGTATCAGCTGTACGTACTGCGGGTCAGCAGCGGGTGTGTCTATTATTGTTTGCAGGCGGCTTTGCAGTTTTTTCCATTGACTGTAAATGTTGGCGACAACAATGGCCTGTTTGTCAGACTGGCCCCAGTGGTCAAGCAAGCGGCGCTGCTGGGCAGGATCAAGTAAATGTTGATGTTCATGCTGTCCATGAATCGTAATCAGACGGCTGGCAAGGCTTTGCAGCTGGTTCAGGGTAACCGGCCGGCCATTGATCCAGGCACGCGAACCACCAGCAGCCAGCAGGCTGCGTCGCAACATACACTGTTGGTCTTCTTCGAGCTCATTTTCCTGAAGCCAGGCCTGCGCCTCCTGGTTTGTGCTGAGATCAAAGTCACCTACAATCTCGGCACCCTTACTGCCTTTGCGTACCCAGTTGCGTTCCGCGCGGGCCCCGAGGAGGAAGGCGAGGGCATCGACCATAATTGATTTTCCTGCGCCTGTCTCACCGCTAATAGTGGTGAAACCCGGGGTCAGGTCCAGCTCGATAGTCTCGATGATGGCAAAATTACGAATATGCAGGTGCTGTAGCATCCGCCAAAATTAGCATGAACCGATTGCGCGGGCAATTGGTAAATTAACCTGTCGCACCTGAACCCTTGAATCTGTGGTACTCAACCCCATATTTTGAACATCTGAATTTTGAACATCTTATCGAGGCATAAGCATGAATAATGATAAGCAAGCGGCTGATGGAAACCAGTCTGAAAACGCACATGAAGAAATGATCCCCGAAGGCAAGGTGGAAACGATTGTTGATGCGCCTGCCGATACCGGCTTGAGTGAACTCGAAGCTGCGCTGGCAGAGGCCATGGCAGACCTGGAAAAGCATAAAGATGCTTTACTTCGCCAACAGGCTGAAGTGCAGAATTCCCGTACCCGTGCGGCGCGTGAAATAGACAAGGCACGAAAGTTTGCATTGGATGGATTCATGAAAGAACTTCTGCCGGTTCACGATACCTTTGCGCGTGGGCTTGAAGCTGAAAATGCTACAGCAGAAACCCTGCGTGAAGGCAGCGAGTTGACCCTGAAAATGTTCAGCAAAGCGCTGGAAAAATTTGGCCTTGAATCAGTCAATCCCGAGGGTGAAGTTTTTAACCCTGATTTTCATGAAGCGGTTGGCATGGTTCCGATGGAAGGCTATGAGTCCGGCAGTGTGATCGAAGTCATCCAGAAGGGTTACAAACTCAATGACCGACTGGTGCGGGCCGCCATGGTTATTGTTGCCCAATAACAGATTAAAAGTTTGATTAATATTGGTTTTCTGCTTGAACTGCGAACCAATGCCCCCATATTTAATGTTATCGAAAGTTTATATTTTGGAGAATTAAAATGAGCAAGATTATCGGTATTGACCTGGGTACCACTAACTCCTGCGTTTCAGTAATGGAAGGTGGAGCACCCAAAGTTATTGAAAATGCGGAAGGTGATCGTACCACTCCGTCAGTCGTGGCTTTTGCCAAAGACGGCGAAGTACTGGTGGGCCAACCGGCCAAACGCCAGGCGGTTACCAACCCGGAAAACACCCTGTATGCGATCAAACGTTTGATCGGGCGTAAGTTCAAAGAAGACGTGGTACAAAAAGATGTTGACCTGGTGCCTTACAAAATTGTTGAAGCTGACAATGGTGATGCCTGGGTTGAAGCCAATGGTAAGAAAATGGCACCACCGGAAATTTCCGCGTTGGTACTGATGAAAATGAAGAAAACCGCAGAAGACTACCTCGGTGAAGATGTCACCCAGGCTGTTGTAACTGTTCCGGCTTACTTCAATGATTCCCAGCGCCAGGCGACCAAAGATGCCGGTAAAATTGCTGGTCTCGAAGTCAAGCGTATTATCAATGAGCCTACTGCAGCAGCATTGGCTTACGGTATGGATAAGAAAGTCGGTGATCGTAAACTGGTGGTTTATGACCTCGGTGGCGGCACCTTCGATGTATCCATCATTGAGATTGCTGATATTGACGGCGAACACCAGTTCGAAGTGTTATCTACCAATGGTGATACTTTCCTCGGTGGTGAAGATTTCGACAAGCGTGTCATTGACTACCTGGTTGATGAGTTCAAGAAAGACCAGAGCTTTGATCTGCGCAAAGATCCGCTGGCATTGCAGCGTTTGCGTGAAGCAGCCGAACGCGCCAAGATCGAATTGTCTACAACCGAGCAGACTGAAGTTAACCTGCCGTATATTACCGCTGATGCTTCCGGTCCCAAGCACCTGATTATTAAATTGACCCGTGCCAAACTGGAATCACTGGTTGGTGACCTGGTTGAGCGTACACTCGGCCCTTGCAAGATCGCATTGAAAGATGCCGGATTGAGTATCTCCGATCTGGATGATGTCATTCTGGTTGGTGGACAGACGCGTATGCCGATGGTGCAGGAAGCGGTTGCCAAATTGTTTGGCCAGGAGCCCCGCAAGGATGTAAACCCGGATGAAGCGGTTGCCATGGGTGCCTCTATCCAGGGTGGTGTACTTGCTGGTGATGTTAAAGATGTACTGCTGCTGGATGTAACCCCGTTATCGCTGGGGATCGAAACCATGGGCGGCATTTTGACCAAGCTGATTGAGAAAAACACCACGATTCCTACCAAGGCATCGCAGACTTTCTCAACCGCTGAAGACAACCAGGCCGCGGTTACCGTGCATGTACTGCAGGGTGAACGTGAACGTGCTGCTGACAACAAGTCACTGGCCCGTTTTGACCTCAGCGGTATCGCTCCGGCACCTCGTGGTATGCCGCAGATCGAAGTAACTTTCGACCTGGATGCTAATGGCATCATGCATGTATCTGCCAAGGACAACGCCACCGGCAAAGAGCAGAAGGTTGAAATTAAAGCCGGCTCCGGCCTGTCCGAAGACGAGATCGAACGCATGGTCAACGATGCTGAAGCACATGCTGAAGAAGATCGTTTGTTCAAGGAACTGGTGACTGCGCGTAATACGGCAGATGGTATGGTCCACGCTACCCAGAGCAGCCTGAAAGAAATGGGCGATAAACTGGATGCGGATACCAAACAGAAAATCGAAGACGCTATCAACAAGGTTGAAGAAGCCATGAAAGCTGATGACAAAGCGGCTATCGACTCCAGTGTCGAAGCTTTAACAGAAGCCAGTCAGGCAATTCACCAGCAGGCACAGGCAGATGCTGAAGCAGCAGCTGCCGCGGGACAGGCTGAAGAAGCTGCCCCAGATGATGCAGGTGATGCAGGTGATGATGTGGTTGACGCCGAATTTGAAGAAGTGGACGATAAAGATAAATAATCCAGTATCTTCAAGTCAGTAAGCAAAACCCCGCTTTCGCGGGGTTTTTTGTGACTGCAAATAATTGTATTTGGGTTGGCTGCGTTAAGCTTTGAACTCTCCTGAGCTACACTCTTTGATATGTATTATGAATGAGGCTGACAGGAACGTCAGGTCGTCTTTGTAATTTTCAGGCATATGTTTTGAGGGTTGTGCATCATAATGCTTATAGTTTTATAATCAGGAACTACCGCATTAGATCGATAATAAATATCCAGCGTAGATGGTGTGTTAGAGCCTGTTTTTAGGGTTGCTAAAAATGTGAGGATTCTGAGTGAAAGATAATACTTCCATGTCAAAAATAATTAAAATATATGGTGAAAGAAACACGAATACAAATTATTTTGAGAAAATCTTGACGCTTAACCTCGTGGCTGAACAGTTACCTGGAAAAGCGCCTCGCAGGATCAGGAGCATACAAAAACTGCTTTTGGGTAAAGAGTGGCTTCGGGACTGGTATTTTAAAAACTCGTATGCTGATAATTTAGGCTGGAAGCATATGCAGGTTCTGGCGGCTGATGAGTTGGAAGAATACGCGGTGCTTAGGCGGAAGGTTATATTTATTACAATCACAAAAAACCCATATTCATGGCTTTTGTCACTTCATAGAAGACCGTATATTCAGCAGTATAAATCCAGGAAAAAGAAACTGGCGTTTGAGGAATTTATAAATACACCCTGGCAGACTACCGCCCGAGAAAACACGGATCCTGTTATTATCAATCCTGTAACGCTGTGGAATATCAAAAATTCATCTTACCTTCCATTGCAAAAATATAATGGATTGAATTTAACTACCGAAGGTATCCTAAAAGACCCTGAGGCCGTGATTAATCGGATAAGCAACAAGTTTGGGATTGATAAAAAATCGCAAAAGTTTATCAATTATGACAAATCAACAAAAGATGAGACAAAGAATTTTTTATACTACCAAAATTATTACCTAGAGGAAAAGTGGCGAGAAGACATCTCCAGTGAAGCCATATCAATCATAAATAAATACCTTGATCGTGATTTAATGGATCACTTTGGGTATGAGTTGTTAACTGATTGATCGAATGATTTAAATTAAATGTATCTCGAGACTGTATTTATGCA
Source organism: Pseudomonadota bacterium (assembly GCA_015222805.1). Classification (GTDB taxonomy): domain Bacteria; phylum Pseudomonadota; class Gammaproteobacteria; order Xanthomonadales; family SZUA-36; genus SZUA-51. The sequence goes on along the minus strand of JADFVZ010000066.1, from coordinate 33,761 downwards.
GAAGTAGCAACGGTCTGGCCTGTGTTGCTTCTTCAAGTTTATGTGAATTTTATGTGCTGTTTAAAGCAGCTTTGCAGGGTTTAGTGATTAATGATTAGTAAGCAGTTCAAATGTATCTTTGTACACATTCCTAAAGTCGCCGGCCAGAGTATCGAGTTTTATTTTTATCAGAAGCTGGGCTTGAATCGTGATAATGAGGAGGATCGCAAAGAATTATTATTGGTAAATAATAAAGATAATTCTTGCGGTACGGAAAAGTTATCACACCTTAGTGCCACAGAATATGTCAATTGTGGACATATTTCACAACATGACTTTGATCATTATTTCAAGTTCAGCTTTGTTCGAAACCCCTGGGCACGGCTGGTATCAGAATATCGCTATAGGAGCTACATTAGCCATAAGAGTTTCAAAGATTTTGTTATGAAAAAGCTTCCATCACCTGGCTGGGATGACCATTATCGGCATGTAATGCCACAGTCGGAGATGCTTTTTGATTCAGACGGGCAATTGTTAGTTGATTTTGTAGGTAAGTTTGAACAAATTGAAAGTGATTTTAAAAAAGTGTGTGTGCAATTAGGCTTCGCTGATCATAAACTGCCGCATATTAACTCTTCAAATAAACCATCAAGGGAATTTAGGCGTAAGGCCAGGAATTTCCTTTTCCAGAATGGTGAAGACAGAATGAAAAGCTATGTTGATTTTTATGATACCGAAACACTTGAATATGTGACAAAGCTTTATAGTTCAGATATCACAAATTTTAACTACAGCTTTGAAGATGCATTGTAAATATTTGTGTTCAGGCTAATATGATCAAGGTGTAAAAAGATTTCGATAAGCTGAGTCAACACTATCATCACCAATACTCAGTAGTCACAAAGCAGGATAGACACAATGCATATTTTTTTTGGAACGGTAGTCAGGGCAGCGCCGGTAAAGGAAGGCGGCAGCCTGTTCAAACTAGATTGGGATACCAAAACAATTGTTTCCGAGGTGCCAATTGTCCCAGTTGAGCCGACACTATTCCATGACCCGAATGTACGCGGAAATGTACGTGGATGCAGGGGTATTGGTATTGTAAATGATGAAGTCATAGCTGCTGATTACCATACGCTTAATGTTTTTGATCGGGACCTGAATCATAAACGTAAACTGACTCATGGCTTGATGGTTGGTCTGCATGAAACCTATATTACCGGCTCATCCATATGGGTTACATCTACAGCGATTGATGCAGCACTTAAGTACGGAATAGAAGATGGACTGCTGGAAGAGTCGTGCTGGCCGAGGGAAATGCCTGAATTTCAACATGCGCTGGATCTCGAACCACTTGAAATAGACAAGAGTGTGGATAATCGTACCCAGTTCCTTGAAAAGAAAAAATACAGGGGCTCTTCACACTTACATCTAAATGCCGTGTGTGAATTTCGAGGTGAAGTTTTCGCTTTGTTGCATGCTAAGTGTGTGGTTGTAAACTTGAGCAAGGGTGAAATTATCATTCACGATGAAAAATTAAAACATGCGCATAATCTGATTATGGAAGAGCCAGGAGTCGTCTATGTAAATGACACTCGTCGAACTGTGGTGCGTAAATACGATATTGAAACCGGGCAACAGCTTCAGGCCATAAATATTAAAAAGATGCGCGGGATCAAATCACTGATATTAAAAAGTAGTGCTCTGGCGATCAAGGAAATGGGTGTTTCATTTTTCGGAAGTAAACGAAAAGCAACAGCTCGCCCATTGTATCTGCGAGGCCTGGCTATTAACCAGGACTATATTTTTGCGGGTTTCTCACCTGCAACAATAGTACGGATCGATAAAACTACGGGCGAATTAGTGGATTACTATATTCACAGTTATGATATGCGCGTTTGTATTCATGGCTTGACAGTTAGCTGATATTTCCAGCCAGCTTGTACTTCAAGCCCGTTTAACTAAGCAATTGCCCCCGCGATTCCCTTAAATGTGCTTAAAAGTCACTCCATTTGCTTGAAAATGACTATGCGCCACCCAATATTCAGGACAAATAGAACTCTTAAAGATGAAAGCATAAATGAGCAAGCGCGATTACTACGAAGTCCTGAGTGTCACCAAAACGGCGACCGAATCGGAACTAAAAATTTCCTACCGCCGCCTGGCAATGAAACTTCATCCGGATAGAAACCCCGATGATGATACTGCCCAGGAAAAATTCAAGGAATGTAAAGAAGCCTATGAGGTTTTAAAAGACCCGCAAAAACGTGCTGCTTATGATCAGTATGGTCATGCCGGTGTTGGCCAGGGTGCCGGTCCTGGTGGTTTCCATGGGGATGTCGGCGATATTTTCGGTGATATATTTGGTGATATATTTGGTGGTGGCGGTCGTGGTCGCGGACGTCCGCAACAGCAACGCGGAGCCGATCTGCGTTATCCAATTGAGCTGGATCTTGAAGAGGCTGTAAGCGGGGTCGAGCGCGAAATAAAGATCCCAACCCTGTCAGAATGCGATACCTGCAACGGCAGTGGTTCGCAGGATGGCAAGCGTGAAACCTGTACCACCTGTAATGGTGCCGGCCAGGTGCGTATGCAGCAGGGGATTTTTTCCATGCAGCAAACTTGTCCCCATTGCCAGGGCCAGGGCTCACAGGTCAGCAACCCCTGCCCATCCTGCCACGGTCAGGGCAGGCTGCGGGAAACCCGTACCCTGTCGGTGAAAATTCCTCCGGGCGTGGATAATGGTGATCGCATCCGTCTCAGCGGTGAAGGTGAAGCCGGACAAAGCAGCGCTCCCAGTGGTGACCTCTACGTAGAAGTTCATGTGAAAACCCATCCCATTTTTGAACGGGATGGCGACGACCTGTATTGCGAAGCACCGATTGATTTTGCCATGGCGAGCCTTGGTGGCGAACTTGAAGTGCCGACACTTGAAGGCCAGGTTAAATTAAAAATACCAGCGGGTACACAAAGCGGCAAAATGTTCCGTATGCGCGGCAAGGGCGTGAAATCTGTGCGCAGTCAGCGTCACGGTGACCTGATGTGCCGGGTGCGCCTTGAAACCCCGGTCAACCTGAACAAAAAGCAAAAGGCTGCTCTGCTCGACTTTCAGGAAAGCCTGGGTGAACATAAGCACCATTACCCCGACGGCAACAGCTGGCTGGATGGTTTGAAGTCTTTTTTTAGCAAAGCCAGGTCCTGAGAAAGCATTTATAATGACATTGAGTTCAGAAGGAGTAGCCTAATGAGTAATATTCGAGTCATCATTCACGGTTCTGGCGGGCGCATGGGGGAGGCGATTGCTGAGCTTTGCAGGCAAAGTCCGGATCTTGAGGTAATTGCCGGCATTGATCGAGATAATTCCACTGTACTGGAAGATTTAGAGCCTGCAGATGTATTAATTGATTTTTCCCAGCCGGAAGGCTTGCAGCAGGCATTGGAATGGTGTCTAAAAACTAGAACGGCGCTGGTAAGCGGGACTACAGGCATTGGTCAACAATTAATGGTGTCTTTACGCAGTGCGGGCACCAAAATCCCCGTTTTCTGGGCACCCAATATGAGTATTGGCGTTAACCTGGCCGCTCAACTGGTAGCCACAGCAGCCCATAGCCTGGGCATGACGGCAGATGTTGAAATTATTGAAGCCCATCACCGGTATAAAAAAGATGCTCCCTCCGGCACAGCCCTGCAACTGGCAGAAGTTGTTGCCAGCGCCCGCGGGCAGGATTTTAATGCGGTTGTTAAGAGTGGTCGCGAAGGTGATTGCGGTGTACGCCCCGATGGTGAAATCGGTATCTCATCCATTCGAGCCGGTGATATTGTTGGTGACCATACAGTGCTCTTTCAACTTCCCGGTGAAGCCCTGGAAATCACTCACCGCGCCACAGATCGTGATGGCTTTGCCCGCGGTGCACTTGAAGCAACCCGCTGGCTCAATCACCAGAGCCCAGGTTATTATGATATGCGGGATCTGCTGGCCAGTAGCTAGGGGCACCCTACCGATGTTACTTCGGCAAGCAACTGGCCGCCGTTCGCAACTATAAAACCCGGTCCTAAGTCGATACTGGCACCGGCTGCAAAATAAACATCTGCTGTGGACTCAACTGAGACATTACCGACAGTTTTGATATTGGATTTTGAGAGGATGTTTTCCTGACTGGGCCCGGCATAGGCGTACTCAGTGACCACTACCTCTGTGACCTGACAGCCTGTGCTGAAGGTTTCAAAAGTACCGATATCACAAATGAGTATCTAATCCCCCCCCCCTTGATATACTGCAAAAGGAATAATTTGACGCAAATCAAGTGATTCAGATTGAAACCGAGTATGCTAATTACTCAATTCGGGGGTGTTTATATGAAAGCTATCTACAGATTAATCCTGCTGATAATTTTATTCTTGCTGCCAGCTATCGTAGTGGCCACAACACCAGCACCCCCGACAGAAGGCCCCATTGTTCCCTGTGTTGGCTGCGAAAACTTGACCCAGGCGCCATACCCTGAAGCTGGCCTCTGGTCTAATCCAGAGCAATCCCCCGGTTCCGGCCTGAATTTCGAGATCCAGAACGGTGTGCTGACAGGTTTTCTCTACACTTATACCGGTATTGGTAAACCGGATTGGGTAATGCTTAGTGGTCAGTTGGTGCGTTCAGAAAAAGCAGGCGTCCTGTGGGAGCTGGATACCCGTCTAATTCGGGTTGAAGGTGGTCGCTGTATCAGCTGCGTTTTCACTCCTCCGGATCAAATTACAAAAGGCATGACTATTCGACTGGAGTTTCTGCAGCGCAACTACCTGCGTATAAGCATCGGTGGGGTTTTTGATCAGTTTTTTGTACCTTTTATCTACGGGTCAGGAGCAAAAGCCTTTTATAGCGAGCAAACGCCTTATTTATTTCCTCTTTTTGGTGTTGGTCAGGAGGGCTCAAGATTTATTGTTTCTCTCAGGCCAGTCAATACAACACAGGATAATCGCTGGGTCAGCTATCATGTGTCTATACCGGAGGTCCGGGTGACTGGCTCCGGCGTAGATATAAGATTGTCTTACTCTCTGCATGTATTGGATCCACATGGCCCCATAGCTTCACCCCAGCCCCCACCGATTGGCGAAATTATCTGTCAACTTGATGAAACTACACAGCAACCAGGTTGTGAGGTCATTTTTGAAGAGGTGAGTTACCTAATGCCGATTGGTAACCTCAGTGACTCCCGTTTCTTCGCTGAGGCAGAAGATGGCTCCATAATCGAAGGTTTCAGGTTCGAATACGATTAAAGCTATTACCAGTACGGGTTAGTGCAGCCTGGTATGTCCTTGCGTCTGTAGCGTGTTAGCCATTCATGCAGTTTAAGTATTGAGCTTGCAAATCACTGTTTTCCGTTAGACACAAAGCCTGCTATCAAGTAAAATCTTATGGCTTGGAAGAGCGGCTTTAAGGACTTTTCCTGAAAGTCGCACAGAGTAAGAATCTAAGCGGGATTGATCCGGATAAAACCAGGGTCTGTCCCGTTTCTTGTATCTGCAATTTGAATAATGCGATAGATTTGGAGCCAGGGTGGAGATTAAGTGAGTATTAATGCAACAGTTAAACCCGCAGTCCTGGTGCTGGCGGATGGTACGGTTTTCCACGGTCAGTCCATTGGTGCCGATGGCTTAAGTGTCGGTGAGGTGGTCTTTAATACCTCAATGACCGGTTACCAGGAAATCCTCACTGACCCATCCTATGCCAGCCAGATAGTCACCCTGACTTACCCCCATATTGGCAATACCGGCACCAACAGTGTCGATGCGGAAGCAGATTGCAGCTTTGTAGCCGGACTGGTGATTCGTGACCTGCCTCTTTTAGCGAGTAACTGGCGCTCACAGCAAAACCTGGATGAATGGCTGGCAGAACGCGGTATTGTTGCGATCGCAGATATCGATACCCGCAAACTGACCCGAATACTGCGTGAAAAAGGCGCCCAGAACGGCTGCCTGATGGCAGGTAATATCAATCTCGATACCGCACTGGCGGCAGCGAAAGATTCCCCTGGGCTAAAAGGTCTGGACCTGGCTAAAGAAGTTTCTGACAGCAGCGGATATGAATGGACAGAAGGCAGCTGGGGCCTGGATGAGCAGGCCTGGAATAGCGTGGATGAACAATTGCATGTTGTCGCTTATGATTTCGGGGTTAAACGTAATATCCTGCGGATGCTGGTAGATCGCGGTTGCCGGGTTTCTGTGGTACCCGCTGAAACACCGGCTGAAGAAGTATTCGAGATGGAACCTGATGGTGTTTTCCTTTCCAACGGTCCCGGTGACCCGGAGCCTTGTGATTACGCCATTTACGCCATTCAGCAGATCCTCGATGCCAATATTCCCATATTCGGCATTTGCCTGGGACATCAGTTGCTGGGGCTGGCCAGCGGTGCCGAAAGCCTGAAAATGAAATTCGGTCATCACGGTGCCAATCATCCGGTCCAGGACTTGCTCACCAATGCCGTTATGATTACCAGCCAGAACCACGGCTTTGCCCTGGACGAAGCCAGCCTGCCGGAAAACCTGGTGGCTACACATCGTTCACTCTTCGACGGCTCCCTGCAGGGGATTCGCCGCACCGACAAGATGGCATTCAGTTTCCAGGGGCACCCGGAAGCCAGTCCAGGGCCACACGATGTTGCCCCGTTGTTTGACCAATTTATTGGCATGATGAAGGAAGCTCACTGAGATGCCGAAAAGAGAAGATATTAAAAGTGTCCTGATCATTGGTGCCGGTCCGATCGTAATCGGCCAGGCCTGTGAATTCGATTACTCCGGAGTGCAGGCCTGCCGAGCACTGCGGGAAGAGGGCTACCGGGTCATCCTGGTAAATTCCAATCCGGCGACCATCATGACCGATCCGGAAACGGCTGATGCGATTTATATCGAGCCGATCGAATGGAAAACCGTTGCCCGCATTATTGAAAAAGAAAAACCTGACGCCTTGCTACCGACCATGGGTGGGCAGACCGCGCTTAACTGTGCGCTCGACCTGGACCGCATGGGGGTACTGGAAAAGCACAATGTAGAAATGATCGGGGCATCCAAAGAAGCCATTGATATGGCCGAGGATCGTGACCTGTTCCGCGCAGCCATGGCGGATATTGGCCTGGAAACACCTACCTCATATCTAGCACATACTATCGAGCAAGCCCGGGAACTGCAGCCTAAAGTCGGTTTTCCCACAATTATCCGGCCTTCCTTCACCATGGGCGGTTCCGGTGGTGGGATTGCCTATAACCGTGAAGAATTTGATGAGATCATCGCCCACGGCCTGGAGCTTTCACCGACTACTGAGGTGCTGATCGAAGAATCTGTACTCGGCTGGAAAGAATTCGAGATGGAAGTGGTGCGTGATCATAAAGATAACTGCATTATCGTTTGCTCGATTGAAAATGTTGACCCCATGGGTGTACATACCGGTGATTCGATCACCGTTGCCCCGGCACAAACCCTGACGGATAAAGAATACCAGCGCCTGCGCGATTACTCATTGGCAGTACTGCGCAAAATCGGCGTGGATACTGGTGGTTCCAATGTCCAGTTCGGAATCTGTCCGGATACCGGCCGTGTAGTCATCATCGAAATGAATCCAAGGGTCTCCCGCTCTTCGGCTCTGGCATCCAAAGCTACTGGTTTTCCGATTGCCAAGATCGCCGCCAAACTGGCGGTGGGCTACACCCTGGATGAACTGCGCAACGATATTACCAGCGGCCAAACCCCGGCATCGTTCGAACCCAGTATCGATTATGTAGTTACCAAGATTCCACGCTTTGCGTTTGAAAAATTTCCCGCTGCCAGTGACCGCCTGACGACGCAAATGAAATCGGTGGGTGAGGCGATGTCCATCGGCCGTACCTTCCAGGAATCCCTGCAAAAAGCCCTGTGCAGCATGGAAACCGACCTCGATGGTCTCAATCCGGTTATCGGTGAACGTCAGGAGGATGCAAGTGATGAGGACCTGCGGGCAGAATTGAACCGCGAACTGCGTGAACCGGGCCCTGACCGGCTGTTGTTTGTGGCTGAAGCATTTCGCCAGGACCTGAGCCTGGAAAAAATATTCAAACAGTCAAAAATTGACCCCTGGTTTCTCGCCCAGATTGAAGACCTGGTGAAAGTAGAGCAGGAATTAACAGGAATGCAGTTAACCGAGCTGACCGAAATCGGTATGCGCCGGCTTAAGCGCAAAGGTTTTTCAGATAAGCGCATGGCTACTTTGCTGGGCAGTAGTGAAGCCGAAGTCCGCAATTATCGACTGGGACTGAATATCCGGCCGGTATATAAACGGGTGGATACCTGTGCTGCAGAATTTTCCACCTCAACCGCCTATCTCTACTCAACTTATGAGGAAGAGTGCGAAGCTGCTCCATCAGATCGGAAGAAAATCATGGTGCTCGGCGGCGGCCCCAACCGCATCGGCCAGGGGATTGAGTTTGACTACTGCTGTGTACACGCGGCGCTGGCATTGCGTGAGGATGGTTATGAAACCATTATGGTTAACTGTAACCCGGAGACTGTTTCAACGGATTACGACACTTCCGACCGTCTGTATTTCGAACCATTGACACTCGAGAGTGTGCTGGCGATTGTAGACCTGGAGAAGCCCACAGGGGTGATTGTTCAGTATGGTGGCCAGACCCCGCTGAAACTGGCGCGTGAGCTGGAAGCGGCCGGGGTGCCCATTATCGGTACCTCGCCGGATTCAATTGACCTGGCGGAAGATCGTGAACGCTTTCAGAAGTTAATTCACGACCTGGGCCTGCTGCAGCCCCCGAATCGAACGGCTACAGACCCTCAACAGGCGATTAAACTGGCCGAAGAGGTTGGCTATCCACTGGTGGTCAGGCCATCTTACGTGCTTGGCGGCAGGGCAATGGATATAGTCCATAACGCCACCGAACTCAGCCGTTATATGAAAGAGGCCGTACAGGTATCCAATGATTCACCAGTGCTGCTGGACCGTTTCCTGGATCATGCGATTGAAATAGATGTAGATGTTATCTGTGACGGCAAGGATGTAGTCGTTGGCGGGATCATGGAACATATTGAACAGGCCGGTGTACACTCGGGCGACTCGACCTGCAGTATTCCCTCATTTACCCTTAGTGATGAAGTGCTGGATGAGCTTGCCGTGCAGTCGCGTGAGATGGCATTGGCACTCGGTGTGGTTGGACTGATGAATACCCAGTTTGCACTTCGTGGCGATGAACTCTATGTGCTTGAAGTCAATCCACGTGCCTCACGTACCGTACCCTATGTTTCCAAGGCTGTGGGTGTGCCCCTGGCAAAAGTTGCAGCCCGGGTTATGACTGGTGTTAGTCTTAAAGAACAAGGGATTACAGAAATAAAGATACCTGAATTCTATTCTGTGAAAGAACCGGTTTATCCCTTTGGTAAATTCCCCGGCGTCGACCCTATCCTGGGGCCGGAAATGCGTTCCACCGGTGAGGTAATGGGTATCGGTGATACCTTCGGTGAGGCTTGTGCCAAGGCGATGAAGGCAGCAAACCACCGCCTGCCGACCCCGGGTATGGCTTTCCTCAGTGTACGCGATGCAGATAAAGAAAAATTGCTGCAGGTAGCAAAAGACCTGCTGGTACGTAATTACAGCCTGGTGGCGACAGAAGGAACCTGTGATTTCCTCCGCGGCCAGACACTATACTGCGAGCACGTTAACAAGGTTACCGAAGGCCGCCCGCATATTGTTGATATGATAAAAAATGGTGAAATAAGCTATATTGTAAATACGACTGAAGGCAGCGGTGCGATTTCTGATTCATTTTCTATTCGCCGTGAAGCCTTACAGCACAATATCAGCTATTCAACCACCATAGCCGGTGCAATTGCAGTATTAAGCTCGCTGGATTACGAGCATAATACAGACGTGCAGAGTTTACAGGAACTGCATCAATCAGAATAACCGTAACAAGCAGAGTTATAAATTACTATGAGTAGAATGCCAATTACCAAAGAAGGCTCAGAACGCCTGCGTGCTGAATTGTTGAATTTAAAGCAGGTTAAACGTCCGGAAATTATCGCCGCTATCGCTGAGGCCCGCGCGCATGGTGACCTTAAAGAAAATGCCGAATACCATGCTGCCCGTGAACAGCAGAGCTTTACTGAAGGCCGGATCAAAGAACTCGAATCGGGATTGTCACTTTCCCAGGTAATAGACGTTGCTAGTATTAAACACACTGGGAAAATTGTGTTTGGTGCCAAAGTCACCGTTGCCGATGAAGACACTGGCGAAGAGCAGGGCTACCAGATTGTTGGAGATCTTGAATCCAATATCAAAGCTAACCTGATCTCTCTTTCATCCCCCCTGGCGCGCGCTTTGATCGGCAAGGAAGAGGGTGATATTGCTGAATTCCAGACACCCGGTGGCAGACGCGAGCTGGAAATTGTCGAAGTCAGTTACTGATTAGATCCCTAAGACCGTAGTTTTGGAAATCACCCTTCAGATCGATGAGCTTAAGGCCCTGTTAAAATCTGCCGGGCCAGGCGTGAAAACAACATCACTGGATCAACTGCTCACCTGGGGCCAGTTAGTAACTTTCCCGCAAAACACAGCTGAAGAAATCTTGCTCAGTACATTTGGCATATCAGGAAATGCAGCCTTTTATACAGCAATAGCCGATGAGCTGCGGCCATCCTCCTCAGATTACTGGATGCGGGCGGACCCGGTCAGCCTGCAAGCAGGGATGAGCCGGGTATTTTTAGTCGCCAGCGGATCACCTGAATTTCCAGAACAACAGCGAGCCGCGTTGCAGGACAGCCTGAATCTCCATTTTGCTGAAGACGGTCTGCAGTTCTTGCTGCCAAATAATAACCGCTGGTATATCCACCTTGATAGCGGGCACCCGCAGGCCCAAACCGAGCTGTTGCCGCCACCGAGGAAACTCCTGGGTGAAGATATATCTATAGATACGGCGGTGATGGGCAAGTTCTGGCAACGCTGTTTTACTGAAATACAAATGCTGCTGTTTGCACAGCCACATAGACAAGACCGCGAAATACGGGGGCAGTCACCCATTTCAGGGCTGTGGTTATGGGGTGGGGGATTACCGGGTTCAGGCCCTGAGCCTGAGCGGGAGCTCAACTGTTCAGGCAACAGCGCTTTACTCCAGGGGCTGGCACTATCAGCGGAATCTGCCTGGCAGGCAGAAGCAAATATCAGTACAGCCTCAAAGCAGTTGATTCATTGGGCTGGTGATCAACCGGGTACGGCTGTTGAACAATTAAAGCAACTGGAAGATCAGGTTTTTTCGCCATTGCTTGAAGCGGTAAGTAATGGTGCTGAACTTACGTTTATTGCTGCGGATGCAGGCCGGTGGACGGTTCGCAAGCGGCTAAAATGGCCGTGGAAAAAGCAGGCGGGTGCCCGGGTAATAGTCCTTGAATCTGCAATACATGAGTAAGCCCTTAATCAAGATTCAACAGCGAGAAGCATTGGCAGAAAACGCCTTACCGGCTGATATGCATCCTCTACTTCGGAAAATTTACACGAATCGTGGGATTACTGATGCCGATGAATTAAACCAATCCATGCAGTACCTGGCACGACCAGCTGAGTTAGCGCAGGTTGACAGGGCGGTTGAGCGTCTGGCAATTGCCATCGAGCAAGCGGAAAGTATCCTTGTTATTGGTGATTTTGATGCCGATGGTGCCACTGGTACTGCAGTTGCGCTCAGGGCTTTGCGTATGCTCGGCGCAAGCAATGTCAGTTATACCGTACCTAATCGCTTTAAATATGGTTACGGCCTTACCGAGGGGTTGGTCAACGATATCAGCAAGCCCCTGCCGGCAGTCATCCTTACTGTAGATAACGGCGTCAGCAGTATTGCTGGTGCGGCCAGGGCAGCTGAACTGGGTATGGATGTGATCGTTACAGATCATCATTTACCCGGGGAAGTATTACCTGCAGTCTATGCAATGGTCAATCCGAATCAGCCCGGGGATACCTTTCCGAGTAAAAATCTCGCGGGTGTCGGGGTTGTTTTTTATTTGATGCTGGCCTTACGCGCACGGCTGAAAGCTGACAACAGGCTGCCGGAACCGGTACCAAATCTTGGCAGCTTGCTGGATATAGTCGCCCTGGGTACGGTCGCTGATGTGGTCCCTCTGGATCACAACAACCGGATTCTTGTCGCTCAGGGTCTGGCTCGCATTCGTTCCGGTCAGGCAGCACCGGGCATACTTGCATTGCTTAATGCAGGTAATCGCCATCATTGTCGTGCCGTCGCCTCAGACCTGGGTTTTACCGTTGGGCCACGCTTGAATGCCGCCGGCAGGCTGGAGGACATGGGGCGCGGGATAGAATGTTTGCTCACTGACGACCTGGCAACCGCCAAAGCTATTGCTGCTGAGCTCGATCAATTAAATAAGGACCGGCGTAAGCTGCAGGATGATATGCAGGCCGAAGCACTGCAGATCCTTCAAAACGCCCAACAAACACTTGATAACACGTCTGAAGGCAGCTTCGGGTTCTGTTTGTATGATGCCGGCTGGCATCAGGGCGTGGTTGGGCTGGTTGCATCAAAGATTAAAGATAAACTGCATAAACCCGTGGTTGCTTTTGCCCCTGAAGGTGAGGGTAGTGACTTGATGAAAGGTTCAGCCCGCTCGATCAGGGGTATTCATATTCGCGATATTTTTGCACATATGGATGCGCAGCAGCCTGATTTGATCAATACTTTCGGTGGCCATTCGATGGCAGCCGGGTTGAGCTTGCCAATAGCAAACCTGGGCCGCTTTGAGGCGCAATTTAATCTCTCCCTGCAAGCTCTGGTTAATCCACTGGTATTTACCAATGTGATTGAAACTGATGGCAGTCTTCCAGCCGAGCATTTGAACCTGGAAACTGCACAGGAGTTGCGCTATGCAGGCCCCTGGGGGCAGGCTTTTCCTGAGCCGACATTCCACGATCAATTTACAGTGGTAAATAAACGTCTCGTAGGTGGTGCCCATTTGAAAATGCTGTTGCAGTCACAGGCTGGGGATATTATCGATGCCATTGCTTTTTTCCAGGATGAAAGCGCCTTAAATGGACGTGCACAAATTGAAGTGGTCTACCGCCTGGATGTAAATGAGTTCAGGGGTCAGTCAAATCTACAGTTGATGATCGAGCATATTCTGTAGGGTGCGTTAAGCTTGCGAACGCACCGGCCTTTTCCATTACTTTGAACTTTGAAGGTTTGCCGAATTTTCGGTGCGTTACGCCTGCGGCCAACGGCACCCTACGCTAACAGCATCCAACAAACTACTTTATTTCTAATGACTCTCTTTTGCTGTGTATTGGTGTTAAAATCAAAAATTGATTATCTATAAATAAAAGACGGTAAACACCTTGGAAACAAACCAGATCAGTACCTTACTAGCCGACCTCGAGTGCCGCAATGAAGCGCTCAGGGGGTATCTTTGACTATGCTGAAAAGAAAGACCGGCTGGAAGAGGTAAGCAGGGAGCTTGAAGACCCCACAATCTGGGAAAATCCGGAAAAGGCACAAACTCTAGGGCGTGAACGGGCGGCACTCGAAAAGATTATTGAAACCCTGGATGGTGTAAGCTCAGGTGTCAGTGATAACCGGGAATTCCTCGAGCTGGCGGTCGAAGAAAACGATGAAGAAACCCTGTCATCGGTTATCGAGGATACAGCTGAACTTGAAAAACAGGTGCTTGAGCTTGAATTCCAGCGGATGTTTTCCGGCAAGATGGATGCAAACCCCTGTTTTATCGATATCCAGGCCGGTTCCGGTGGCACAGAAGCACAGGACTGGGCTGAAATGCTACTGCGTATGTACCTGCGCTGGGCCGAGTCACACGGCTGGAAAGCCGAACTAATGGAAGTATCCCCGGGCGATGTTGCCGGTATCAAGAGTGCCACTATTCACGTTGACGGTGAATATGCTTTCGGCTGGTGTCGTACAGAAATTGGCGTGCACCGATTGGTACGTAAATCGCCTTTCGACTCCGGTAACCGCCGGCATACCTCATTTTCTGCTGTGTTTGTAGCACCCGAAGTCGATGATGATTTTGAAGTTGATATTAATCCGGCAGATTTGCGGATTGATGTTTACCGTGCATCCGGTGCTGGTGGCCAGCATGTAAACACCACCGAGTCTGCGGTACGCATCACCCATGTGCCCACCAATACGGTAGTGCAATGCCAGAACGACCGCTCCCAGCATAAAAACAAAGACCATGCGATGAAACAGCTACGTGCCAAACTTTATGAACTGGAAATGCAAAAGCGCATGGCCGAACAGCAATCCCTTGAAGATACAAAATCTGATATTGGCTGGGGCAGCCAGATCCGTTCTTATGTGCTGGATCAGTCACGTATTAAGGATCTGCGCACCAACTATGAAACCAGCAACACACAGGCGGTCCTGGATGGTAATCTGGATCCCTTTATCGAAGCTTCCCTCAAGCAGGGACTCTAAGCGAAAACATTATGACTGAAGCAGAAAACAACAATAATCCTACTGAAGATAACCGCCTGGTGGCAGAACGCCGCGAGAAACTGAAAGCGCTACGTAACGAAGGCAATGCCTATCCGAATGATTTTCGTACCAGTAACACAACTGCCCAACTGCACCAGCAATATGATGAAGTCGAAGATGATGCTTTTGCCGACATCACCGACACATTTGCAGTTGCCGGAAGGATGATGGCGAAACGGGTGATGGGCAAGGTAAGCTTTGTGAAACTGCGTGACCGCAGCGGTGATATCCAGTTGTTTGTTGGACGGGATAACCTGCCAGAAGGCCTGTATCAGCAATTCAAAGGCTGGGATATTGGCGATATTATTGCTGCCAAAGGTGAAGTATTCCGCACCCGTACTGGTGAGCTTTCTATTCGGGTTAAAGAGTTTCGTCTGTTGAGTAAATCCCTGCGGCCCTTACCTGAAAAGTTCCATGGTTTAACCGATACAGAAACTCGATATCGCCAGCGGTATGTCGACTTAATCATGAATCCTGAGGTCCGTGAAGTGTTTAAGGTCCGCTCGCGAATGATCAGTTATATTCGCAAGTTTATGGAAGCCCCGGGCAGGGAGTTTCTTGAGGTTGAAACGCCAATGATGCACCCGATTCCGGGTGGTGCAACCGCTAAGCCATTTGTCACCCATCACAATGCCCTGGATTTGCAAATGTACCTGCGAGTTGCTCCGGAGTTGTACCTGAAACGCCTGGTTGTCGGTGGTTTTGACCGGATATATGAGATCAACCGTAATTTCCGCAACGAAGGTGTTTCCACCCGGCATAACCCGGAATTCACCATGCTTGAGTTTTACTGGGGCTATGCTGAGGTCAACGACCTGATGGACCTGACTGAAGAAATGTTCCGTGGTATGGCCAGTGAAATATACGGCAGCGAGAAAGTTGAATACAAGGGGCAGGTTCTGGACTTTGGCAAGAAATTTACCCGGATGACTGTCGAAGAGGCAGTACGCCATTACCTGCCTGAACTGGCTGATGCTGACCTGCGTGATCGTGAAGTACTTGAAAAAGCCTGTAAAGAAAATAAAGTCGCCACTAAATCCAGCTGGGGCCTGGGTAAGTTGTTAATGGAGCTGTTTGAGGCGGTTGCCGAAGAACAGTTGCTGGATCCAACTTTTATCACCGCCTACCCAACCGAAGTATCCCCCCTGTCACGGCGGAATGATAACGACCCGGAAGTGACCGATCGTTTTGAGCTGTTTATTGCCGGCCGTGAACTGGCGAATGGTTTCTCTGAGTTGAATGACCCCGAAGACCAGGCCGAGCGTTTCCGCGCCCAGGTGGCTGAAAAGGATGCGGGTGATGATGAAGCCATGCACTACGATGCCGACTATATCCGCGCGCTCGAATACGGCATGCCACCAACGGCGGGCGAGGGCATTGGTATTGACCGACTGGTGATGCTGTTTACCGACTCTGCTTCAATCAGGGATGTTTTACTCTTCCCTTATATGCGTCCGGAAGTATAAATTGTAACGTCACAATACAAACACCTGCTCGGTAGGGTGGGCATTTATGCCCACGCGTATGTGTTATTTTAGGTTTTTCTTCTTATACCACCAGCGCCAGATAGCGCCCCTGGGCAAGTTTACCCCGGCTGAATAGCTGAGCAGGCGGTTCGGGTCAGAAAGGGTCCAAAACATTTCCTTGCGGGCTGAACTGCGGCCGGCAAACAACAGTCGGTCACCTTCTTTTATTTCATAATCATCGCCGGGCAGGAAGATGCGCTGGCTACCGCGTTCCAGTACCAGGCAGAGGCAGGACAGATGCTGATTTTCTTCCAGGCGGGTATTGTGGCTGAGGTCGCCGATGTTAACGCTGATATTAAGCTTGCGGCAAATCCGCAGGCCTTCTGCATCAACCCCTCTGATATCAACCAGCCACAGGTTGGGTGCATGACCTTTCAATACAGCTTTCAGCTGATGCTCCAGGCGCTGTGCCCAGCTGTCTTTTTGGTGAATCATAAACTCCAGAAAGGGACGCAGCAGGGGGGTTGTTACCAGTGCCAGTATTCGGCGGGCAACAATATGGCTGCGACGGGCGATCAGGTCCGCTTTTGCGGCTTTAAATAAATCATCATTGTTGCGCTTTTCCTGTCTGCCGACAAAGAATAAATCCGGGTTTAAATCACGTGCTGTCATGATGATCGAAAGGTTATCTACATCATCACCTGTTCCGGCAATAATACCGACAGCATCTTCAATGCCCGCTTCACGTAGTGTATGTGCTTCGGTTCCCCTGCCCTGCACTGAGGAGGGGAACTCTTCCAGCAGGTGTTCACGTACATCGATAACAGTGATATCGACCCCGGCTTTGAGCATTCGCCTGGCCACTTTGCTACCAAAACGCCCGAGTCCGCATATTATCCAACGGCCGTCAGGGGGTTTTATTTCTTTACGAAGTTCTGTCCCGGGTACTGCAATCAACCAATCCTGAACCAGGTATTTCACTGATGAGTGAATGGCCAGCTCCAGTCGTTCTGCAAAAATTTCATACGGGTCGATAACATAGTTGGTACCGAATGATTCCATATTAGCGGCGATAGTTTCGGACTCACAGCGTGCCAGCACAGTCTTATCAGGAAAGAGCAACTTTGCCGTAATCGCAATTTTAAGATTGGTATGGTCATCGTTGGTTGTGGTTATAACACCGAGGCAGTTATCTTTTTTCAGGCCGGCGGCCATCAATGCTTCTTTGTTACCAGCATCTGCATTAAGCATCGGGAAGTCACTTATGGTCTGGTGGAGTTGCAGGCTGTGCAGGCGGTCTTCACGAATCTCAATGATGCTGGCATGCAGGTTGCGCTGTTCCAGTCCGAGGATGATTTGTTCGCCGGTATCGCCTAAACCACAGACTATGTAGAAGGGGTCGCCCAGCCATTCAATCCTGCGACTAAAGCGTGAGCGTGTCATAACCGCACGGAAGCGTGCGTCAAGAAACAGGCCCAGTATGGTACCTGCAGAATACAACCAGGTACCGACATTCAGGTAAATCACGCTAAAAACAAATAAGCGCTGGGCATCAGTAAAGGCATAAGGGATTTCACCAAAGCCAATAGTGGTAGACATAAAGGCAACAAAGTAGGCTGCCTCAAGGAAATTCAGGTGATAGACATTACCCTCGGCGTCTATGCCCGGAATCAGCATCATCCCGAACATGGAGATACCGAATACCAGCAACAGCAGGATCAGCGGCAGGCGCATCCGCCGCATGGTCAGCCATAGGATGTCATTCATTGTGTATAGCTACCGGCGTATAACGATGGTTTCCGCGACCAGCAGGGTTACCGAGACCAGGTTGGCGAGCAGGGCGCCACCGGAGAGGGAAACGATGCTGGCCATGGTGTCGCCGGTCATGATCTGGTTATTGGCAAAGACCACTACTGCCCAGACACCGGCCGCGATTATCAACTGCACATCTGCCACCAGGCTGGTTGCCAGCAGTACCGCACCCATTTGTGAACGGTCACCAAATTTGAGGATGGTCGCAATCAGGTTAATAATAATTGCTGCAATGAGTTCCATGGAGTGATGGTGTGCAGGGTTATCAATTTCTCCGGTAAAGAAACCGAAATTAAGCGTTAACGCCAGAACGATAAAGAACGCAAAAAAGACCTTTTCAAGATTCATGGTTTTCCCCAAAAGAAAGCTGTGTATAGGTTAATGCTTTATGTGGGTTGATGCCAGTTCAAATTCGACTTGTCGTCCCGGGCTTGCTCCGGGATCTCCTCAATTGTTGTATTGTGCATGATGAGATCCCGGCTCGGAGGCCGGGATGACAAGTTTATTTTGGCCGGGATGACAAATATTTTTGGGTGGGGTGTTGAGTTTGTTTTGGTTGGGATAGCGGTTTATTTTTATTGGGATTGCAAAATTCACTTATGCCGTAACACAGCCATGGTTAAACGGGTAATTGCTACCAACTTATTATGCTCATCCTCTGTGCGGATTTCCCAGACCTGGGTTGTACGCCCAAGGTGGAAGGGAGTAGCGGTTGCTGTTACCCGGCCCTCACGGCGTGAGCTGATGTGGTTGGTGTTGATCTCCAGGCCGACACAATAGTGATCGTCGTCGACACACAGGTTGGCTGCACTGCTACCCACCGATTCTGCCAGGGCTACAGTGGCACCGCCGTGGAGTATTCCCATGGGTTGATGGGTGCGATGATCAACCGGCATGCTGGCACTAAGGCTATTGTCGCCTTTTACAGTGAACTGTATATCGATAAGTTCAAGCATATTGCCTGCACTCATTTTATTCAGTTGCTCGATGGTGAATTGTTTTTTCCAGATGCTCATAGAATAACTCTTAAAAAATCGTCATTCCGGGGTAGCGAATAGCCGAACCCGGAAACCAGTATGTTGGCTGGTTCCCGGATATTGCTACTCGCAATTCCGGGATGACGGTTGAGGATATTGCTACTCGCAATTCCGGGATGACGTAGGGATTTGTTATTTAACCACATTCCCATCAGCGTCCATAATGGTAATGCTACCAAGGTCAATTTTAGCTTCTTTCAGCTGTTTCTCGATCTCGCCGCGGTCACCAACGATCAGCCAGGTCAATTTATCCGGATGCACAACTTCTTCTGCCGCACCCTGGATGTTTTCCAGGTTAAGTTTGCTGTATTGTCCGGTCAGTGTGGAAACATAATTATCCGGACGGTCAAAGCGTGCATTAGTCATCATTGATCCCAGTACAGCTCTGGCAGTTTCAAACTCTCCGGGCAGGCTGTTGACATTATTTTTGATGGTTTTATCCAGTTCTGCCGGGGTTGCCGGTTTGTCCCCGATATAGTTTATCAGTTCTTTGACCAGTTCGTTAATGGAGGCTGCGGTCTTGTCAGTTTGCACAGGGGCATAAACCATATAGGGGCGCTGACCTTCAGCGTCGCTCATAAAAGTATAGGCGCCGTAGGCCCAGTGTTTATCTTCGCGCAGGTTCATGTTCACGCGGGCATTGAAATTGCCACCGATAATGTCATTCATTGCGCCGATAGCGAGATTGTTATCCGCACGCGTTGATGGTGCCAGTGAACCAGCAAGAATCAGCGACTGCGGTGCATCCGGTTTGTCGACGATGATAATACGGCCCTTTTCAGGTAGTGCTACTACGGGCAACTGTTTCTTTGGTACCGCCATGCGGTTGGCTTTCCATTTGCCGAATTCTTTATTCAGCATTGGCAGTATTTCGTCCATGCTGGTATCACCGGCGATAAATATGGTGACGTTATCCGGGCGAATCCAGCTTGCATGGAAACGGGACAGGTCGTCGCGCTGAAGCGACTTGATGCTGTCTTCTGTGCCCGATCCGGTAAATGGAATTCCATAGGCATGGTCTTTGCCATAGAGCAGCGGGGGTAGCATGCGCAGGGCAATTTGTACCGGCTGGATTTTCTCCTGCTGGATATTAGCCAGCCAACGGCCACGCAGGCGATCGATTTCTTCCTGATCAAATGTCGGATTAAGGGTGATATCAGCCATCAGGTTTAAAGAAGGTTTAAGGTTTTCTTTAAGTGCATTCAGTCGAATTACTGAAGTGTCGAGGGTGCTGTTGGCACTGATGTTGGCTCCCAGGGTTTCAGCCTGTTCTGAAATTTCCAGTGCAGAACGGTTTTTTGTGCCTTCATCCAACATTGCCATGGTGAAACTGGAAGTACCTAGTTTGGCACCCGTAGAATCAGCTGCATAGCCGGCATCAAACTGCAGGGCAACATTTACGATGGGTACGGTGTGGCGTTCAGCAAGTACTACGTTAATGCCATTCCTCAAAGTGGCTCGCTGGATTTCCGGGAAGCGAACCTGCGGCAGTTTGCCAACGGCTGGCAGGCCTTTGCTGCGGTCAACTGTACTGGCAACGGTTTCAAATTTATCAAAAGGGCGTACGGTGAGGTGATAGGCGCCATCGGTCATCCATTTATTAGCTGTCTGTTTAACCTCGGTGGTTGTTGCTGTGCTCAGCCAGTTAAGCTGGGTTTTATAGAAGCCCGGATCGTTGGCATAGAGTTCACCACGGGCCAGGGCTGTAGCTTTGCCGCCAAATCCACCGATCTGTTCGAGCCCGCGAATGGTCCGCCCGCGAATTTTGGTGACCGCACGTGCCAGTTCTTCTTTGCCTGGGCCATTGGCCATGAAATCTGCCATCACTCTATCAATTATCGTGTTGGCTTTGGCTTCGTCTGCACCGGGGTTGAGCATCACATCAACATTGATGATGCTGGCAAGGGAATGCTGCTCAAGATCAACGGTTACATTGCTTGCTATTTGGGTTTTGTAGACCAGTTCCTGGTAAAGCGGCGAGTTTTTACCGTCACCGATAACATAGGCTGCCAGGGTTAAATTAGCATTCTCACGGGTGGTGCGCCCCGGAACTGCCCAGTAGCGCAGGATCCTGGTTTGCGGTACTCGCTCAAACATAACTTCTGAAGTTGTAATAGTACGATCCGGAACCAGTGAGGTGATTCGGGTAACCGGTGGTCCTGCGGGAATATCAGCAAAATATTTTTCGGCTTTTTCACGTGCTGTTTTAGTATCAATATCGCCCGCCAGGACTAATACCGTGTTGGCAGCACCGTAATAGGTTTTAAACCAGGTTTTCACATCTTCGAGGGATGCGGCATCCAGGTCGGCCATCGAACCAATGGTGCTGTGCTGGTAGGGGTGGCCTGCAGGGAAAAGATTTTCCAGGAGACTGTACTCGATCTTGCCGTAAGGCCGGTTATCACCCTGGCGTTTCTCGTTTTGAACCACGCCGCGCTGTTCATCGAGCTTATCCTGGTCAATTGCGCCGAGTAGATGGCCCATACGGTCTGATTCCATCCACATGGCCATATCCAGTGCCGGTGTGGGTACATTCTGGAAGTAATTGGTACGGTCAAACCAGGTAGTACCGTTCATTGCTGTTGCGCCGACCTGGTGGAAAGGTTTGAAATACTCGTCGTTGTAATTTTCCGAGCCATTGAACATCAGGTGTTCGAAAAGGTGCGCAAATCCGGTTTTTCCTACAGGTTCATCCTTCGAACCGACTTTATACCAGACACTGACCGCCACAATCGGGGCTTTACGGTCTTCGTGCACGATAACGGTGAGCCCGTTGCTGAGGGTGAATTTGTCAAAAGGAATGTCGACATCAGTAGCGGCAGCGGCTGGTAGGCTGAAGCCAAGCAGGCAAATCGCACTGGCGCTTAGTAAAAGTTTAAATATGTTCATCTTGTTTCCTGTTTAACGAGTGACGGATTAATGGTCGGTTAAGGTATTTCAACCAAGCATTATCTTTGTTTATCGTATTGGCATCTATGGCCGAAAGTCATGGTAACCGGGGAGTGGCTTAATATCCGCTTCCACCCAGTGATTCCTGGCAGTGGTAGAGTTCAGCTGTTCATCAGAATAGTATCGCTGCATGAGCTGCCGGGCGTCTGTAAACAGGGGTTTTGCATCCTGTTTGAATTCCAGCCAGTCCTGCGGGTCATCAAGCCCTGGAAAATGACTGGCTATCAATTGCAGTAATGCAACAGAAATGGTGTGGTGGTATTTGTTGTCTGCGCCGAGTTGCCTGAGATATTCCTGCAGGTCATTGGTGAAGCGCTCAATCGCTTCATTTCCATCCCAGCGGTTGAGGTAAAACCATGCCAGACGTATATGTTTTGAGTGAGTAAAACTATTCGGATCCAGCGAACCCTGTTTTAATTCCAGGTATATGGCTTCAGCGGTTTTCATCTGTGCCGATTTCGATATTCAGGAGCAGTTCTTCTGTAATGCTGACTTCTTCCAGGTAGACCAGCACTCCAAATTGCTCATTATCAAATAACTCCGGTTTTTGCGGCACAATTTGCCGGGATTTTTTAACTGCAAAAATAGTATATGAAGGTACTGTTGTTTTGTCTTCGAGAGTTCCTTCTGCGTCAAGTCGATGGTCAAATTGAACTTCAGCTGGTTCTGGCAGCTGATTTAGTAGCGTAACAACATCAGCATTCAAACTCCGAAACTCGAAATCAAGCTCGATATGCAGGAAGCGTCCCTGGCCAAACGTAGCTCGGCCATCAAGCTTGTATACAGGTTCGGGTTCAATCAAGGTTTCAAGAATATTTTCTTCCAGGTATTGAAGGATTTCATCTTCCACTATGGGAATTTCTTCAGCTGTTTCGAGCAGGATGTCTTCACCATGCGCCCGGGTTGCAATGCCCTCAACCCCCCCCGGGGAATGCCGGGAGACAGTGTCCGCACGAAGTTCATCCCACTGTAGGTAAGCCACCGGGCGAAAGTTGTGGCTACCGTTAAGGCGCTTCCATGCATTCTCCATAACCTCAGAGCGCAGGATCTCTATTTCTTCTATACCGATTTCTTCTATACCGATTTCTTCTATACCGATTTCCTCTGTACTGACTTCTTCCTCATCGAGCTTATCTGATTCGACACCAAGGTGGTCGAGCTCGGTAAGGTCTTCCAGAATAACAGGCTCTGTGTAATCACTGATGGTCCCGCTTAGCCGGCCATAATTACTGCCATTGAGAACCCTGAAGAGAATGAGCTCAATGCGGTAGTAGTCTGTCGGGGTGTTTTCCAGTTGATCCGTTGCCGGGTCAGCTGACTGGGCGAAGCTACAGGATGTAAATAAAACAGTGATCAACCACATACCTTGCAGGACGCGCCTGGCACATTGCGGGGTTTCAGGTTTGTTTGTATACATATATTCAGTCTGTATTGGTCAGTTTTGAAAATAACTTCTGCAGGAAGTCGAATCGTTGCAGGGCTTCCGGGAAATCATGTGTAATCCGCAATTTTTCGGGGCCATCGAGTCGATAGGTTCCCGGAGCCAACTGGATCAGGCGGATTAATTTAATTGGCTCGATATTGGGCTCAGGCTGGAATTCTATCACTCCACCACTCTCGGTGAGGTTTATTTTACGAATACCCAGCTGCTGTGCCTGCAGTCTCAGGCGGGCGATTTCGAATAGGTTTTTCAAAGCATCCGGCAACAGGCCGAAGCGGTCGATCATCTCGACCTGGAGTTCGCGCAGTGCAGGCTTATCGGCGGCAACTGCGATGCGCTTGTACAGTGACAGGCGTGTATGCACATCCGGCAGGTAGTCGTCGGGTATCAATGCCGGGGTATTTAGTTCAACTTCACTGGTGAGCGCGAAGGGATCTTCTACATCCGGTTCCCGACCTGATTTCAGCGCATCTATCGCCCGATTCAGCAGGTCCATATACAGGCTGAAACCAACAGCTGTAATTTGCCCGGATTGATCTTCTCCAAGGAGTTCACCGGCACCGCGGATCTCAAGGTCATGGGTTGCCAGGGTAAATCCGGCGCCTAGCTCTTCCAACGAAGCAATGGCTTCCAGCCGTTTGCGGGCATCGCGGGTCATCGCACGTTTATCCGGGACGATCATATAAGCATAGGCGCGATGATGGGAGCGACCAACACGACCCCGCAGTTGATGCAGTTGTGACAGGCCGAAGCGATCAGCGCGGTTAATAATAATGGTGTTCGCTGATGGCACATCCAGTCCTGACTCGATAATGGTTGTGGCGATCAGAATATTAAAACGCTGGCGGTAAAAATCACGCATTACCGTTTCCAGTTCACCTTTTTTCATCTGCCCGTGAGCCACTTGCAAACGGGCTTCGGGTACCAGTTCTTGCAGCTCCCTTGCGACCCTATCAATAGTGCGGACTTCATTATGCAGCACATAAACCTGGCCGCCGCGCTGGATTTCCCGCTGCAGTGCTTCACGGATGGTGGCGTCATCCCATTGGCAGATAAAAGTTTTTACCGCAATACGGCGGGCCGGTGGTGTAGCAATGATAGAAAGTTCACGAATACCGGCCATAGCCATATTCAGTGTGCGCGGTATGGGGGTCGCGGTCAGGGTCAGGATATCTACCTCTGCACGCAGGGCTTTCATGCGCTCTTTCTGTTTGACCCCGAAGCGCTGTTCCTCATCGATAATCACCAGCCCGAGATCACGAAAGCGGATATCAGGCTGCACCAGTTTATGCGTGCCAATAACCACATCAACCGTCCCGTTCTTTAGTCCTTCGAGGATTTTCCGGGTTTGCACGCCGCTGCCAAAACGTGACAGGATTTCAATCCGAATTGGCCAGTCGGCAAAGCGGTCGCTGAAGGTTTCAAAATGTTGCTGTGCTAGCAGCGTAGTAGGCGCCAGCATAGCCACCTGGCGTCCGGCCATAGCCACGGCAAAAGCTGCGCGCAGGGCAACTTCAGTTTTACCGAAGCCAACATCGCCGCAGACCACCCGGTCCATTGGCGTGTCACTGCGTAAATCAGCTAATACAGTGTCGATGGCCTGTTGCTGGTCAGTGGTTTCTTCATACTCAAAGGTTGAGGCGAAATCAGCGTACTGTCTTTTATCCAGCTCAAGGGCAATACCTTTCCTGCTATGCCGGCGGGCATTCAGGTCCAGCAATTCAGCAGCAACGTCACGTGCCCGTTTGGCGGCTTTTGTCCTCGCCTTGCTCCACTGCTCACTGCCGAGTTTGTGCAGTGGCGCATGTTCATCGTCGGCACCGGTGTAACGTGAAATAAGGTGCAAAGATGAAACCGGCACATAGAGTTTGTCGCCACCGGCATATTCCAGTGTCAGGAATTCATGTTGCTGTCCCTCGAGATCCAGTACCTGCAAACCCTTATAGCGACCGACACCGTGGTCAGCGTGCACAACAGGAGCATCGATATGCAGTTCAGCCAGGTCACGGATAATAGATTCCGGATCCTGCCCGACCCGTTCGCTTTGCTGTTGCTGGCGAACACGTCCTTCGAATAACTGGCTTTCCGTTAATACGGTAAGACCATCTGCAGTAAAGCCTGTTTCCAGCGGTAGTACAGTGAGTGCTGCTGCGTTACCTTTGCGGAATGCCTGCCAGTCAGTTACGGTTTTAATCGGTAGTTTAAAAACCCGCAGGGTATCACTGAGGACTTCACGGCGGCCGGCAGAGTCTGCAGCGATCAAGGTCTGCGGGTGCTGTTGCAGCCACTCCTCTAACTGCCTGGCGGGTTCACCCGCCCGGTCATGGAAAAACAGATCCGGCGGTGGGCTGCTATTGAAATTTAGACTGTCTGCGGAGGTATCATTATCTGAAATAATGATATTGCTGTACTGGTTCAACTTCGCGGCAACGTCTGTCCAGTTTGAATAAATTTCATCCGGTGGCAGGATAGGGCGTTGGGTGTCGTGCCTGCGCTGCTCATAGCGATCGACCAGTTGCAGGTGAAAAGCAGCGGCAGCATCCGCAACTTCACCTACCTGAATTATTGTTGCAGACTGCTTTAAATAGTCGAGCAGGTTGCTGGTGTGTTTAAAAAACAATGGCAGGTAATACTCAAGGCCCTGTGGGTGCAGACCCTGGCGGACATCCTGGTACAAAGGACACTGGCTGGTATCAATATCAAATCGCAGGCGGAATTCACGCCGGAATTGTTTTAATGCTTCACTGTCAGTGGGATACTCGCGTGCCGGCAGCAGGCGAATGGCGTCGGATTGTTCAATCGAACGCTGGGATTCCGGATCAAAGCTGCGAATGGTTTCGATCTCATCATCAAACAACTCGATCCTATGCGGTAGTCGGGTGCCGCTGGGAAACAGATCAAGCACGGAGCCGCGCAGGGCAAACTGACCCGGAGTAACAGCCTGTTCAACTGCCTCATAGCCGGCATCCAGCAAGGTTTCCCTGAAGCTCTGTAAATCCAGGCGCTGGCCAGTATGCAGGGATATGCTGCGTCCCAGCACATACTCCAGCGGTGCGATTTCCTGCATCAGTGTACTCACCGGCAGAATGACTATACCTTTTTTCAGACGCGGTAAATTGGCCAGTGCTGCGAGCCTGGCCGAAACAATATCAGGATGCGGGGAGTAGGGGTCGTAGGGCAGGGTTTCCCAATCGGCAAAATGCAGGATTGGAAATTCAGTTTCTGCCAACAGGCGCAGGTCTCGTTCCAGCAGGTTAGCCCGGCGGCCGTTGGCGGTAATGACCAGGACCGGCTGGTTGGCTGATTGTGAAAAATTAATGATAGCTAGTGCTGCAGCACTGCCATACAGCCCCTGCCATGTTTGACTACCGCTGGTAGTCAACGGGGGTGAACAAATATGTGCCACAGTACTGTTCAATCAGCAGGGCTTATGGGTTTGGCTACAAACCGGTATACAAGAGCAAGCATAACCGCACCGCTAAGCAGGCTTATCCACCAGGGTACGCCAAAACCGGCGGGAAGGGTGCCGAATGCAATAGCTACAAAGCCAACCAGTAGAGCATAGGGTAGCTGGGTATGTACATGTTCGATATGGTCACAGCCGGTTGCCATCGATGACATGATGGTGGTATCAGAAATCGGTGAACAATGGTCGCCCCATACTGCACCACCCAGCACACCGGCGATGGTTGCGGCAAACAAGGGTGAATCAACTGGCTGCTCAATACCGTTGACTTGCAGGATAGCAAAGCTTAGTGGTACCACCAACGGCATCAGTATTCCCATGGTGCCCCAGCTCGAACCGGTAGCAAAAGCGGTTGCAGCGGAGAGTACAAATACCAGTGTTGGTAGTATCCATTCAGGGAATCCGTCACCCAAAAGCGAAACCAGAAAGTTTGCTGTACCCAGGCTTTCTGTCGTTTTGCCCAGCGCCCAGGCAAGTAACAGAATGACCATTGCCATCAGCATCACCCTGGCACCGGAGAACCAGCTTTCAATAACATCCTCAAGAGTAAGTATGCGCTGGGCCATGGATATCAGGGCAGCGGCCAGGACTGCTAGCATGGATGCCCACATCAGGGCTTTATAAGAATCGGATGAACCGATAATGTCCTTCAAAGAATCACCTTCACCGGTGGCAAAAAGCCCACCAATTAAACTCACTATCAGGACTAAAACCGGGATGATTGCATTGATCGGGCGTTGTGGTTTGCCGGCCATGGGCTCAACCAGGTCCGGGTTGTTAACATTTGCCTGTGGTCCTGCAGCATGCTCCAGCGCATGGCGTTCGGCTTTCAGCATGGGGCCGAAATCACGCCGTCCGAAGGCGATAAAACCTACAAACAGCAAGGTCAACAGAGGGTAAAAACTATAGGGGATGGTGCGCAGGAAAATGATATAGGCAGATTCTGATTCAACCCCCGACTTGCTGATAGCATCCCCTATATAACCGACTTCAGCGCCTATCCATGTGGTGATTATGGCAATGGCTGCAACCGGAGCCGCTGTTGAATCAACGATATAAGCAAGCTTGGCACGGGAAATGTGAAATCGATCGGTGACCGACCGCATGGTGTTACCGACAACCAGGGTATTGGCATAGTCATCAAAAAATATCGCCATGCCGAGAGCGTAAGTAGCGATGGTGGCATGCCGGGCACTGTCCGCCCAGCGCACAATATGGTTAACGATTCCCTGCATGCCGCCATTGCGGGAGATAATACCGACCATGCCGCCAACCATCATCGAAAACAGGATCACTGCCGCATGGTCACTGTCTGCCAACGCCTCAAGGATATATTTTTGAAAGGTATCCAGCAGGCCTGTCCACAGGGCAAAGAGGTTGCCGCCATTAATTGCCCAGGCACCAATCCAGATGCCGGAAAACAGGGCAGGGATAACCCGTTTAAACCAGAGTGCCAGGAAAATTGCCAGCAGAGGTGGCAAAATTGAGATCCAGCCGCTATTTTCCAGTCCAGTATCAGCAGCGCCTGCGAATGCCGGGATCAGCAACAGGATGAGGCCAGGGAAAATAACCCCGGTGATTGAATAACAGGTTTTTTTATGCATATTTATTGTTACTGTTTCAGCTGTTGATTTGAGTAAGCAGTTCATCAATTGCAAGTGCAAAGCGATTGCAATAAGCTGTGCGATTATCTTCCGTGATCATTGGTAGCTGATACCAGGAGGCTTCGAGTTTATCGACTTCTTCCGCCAGGGGCATGCGTAAGACTTCACCTGAGAGGTTTTCAGCAAGACGCTTGATCTGCATGTCCATCCTGTATTGTTTCTCAGCCTTTGGTGAATCCAGTCCGGCAAGGTACTCCAGGGTTAGGCACAAATCCCGGTATTGTTCCTGATGGGTTTCGTTGGCCTCAGGGGCGACTTGGAAGCTGTTGTCTGTCACTTGCTGCCTGATGTCCTGCAGTTGCCTGTCGAGCAATTTGTCGATGTTATTACCGGCTTCCGTTTGCGGCCATTTGTTGACAGTTTTAGTTATCGTAGCTTCAGCTTTTTCAGGTTTTTCGGATATTGTTGTACGCAGTTTCATCAACAGCTTATCTTTGACTTGCCAGTTTTTACGTTGCAATAAAAGCTGTTGGCTTTTAGATGTCTGCAATGCGCGTTTATATAGTTCAATAGCGGCCTGGAAACGCAAATTTAGTTTGTTGTCGTGGCGCAGGGCGGAACCACCCTGTTCCTGCCAGTCGTGCTTCAGGCTCTGGACCCGGCCACTTTGTAGGCTCAACTCACCGGCATCAAGTTTGGCAATACCTTCAAGCTGGGAGCAGAGCTCCTTTAGCTGTGCTAGCTGCTTCTTCGAGGCTTCTTTTTCCGCACTTTGTCGGTCTGCCTGTTGTTTAAACAGAGGATCAATATGGCTGCGGAATTTTTCCCACATGGGCTGTTCTTTTTTACGGTTGCCGCTACCTGCCGCCTGCCACTGGCGTTGCAGTTGTTTCGCCTGGTTAATCGCCTCTTGCTTGTCCTCAATATGAACCAGTTGTTCAGCCTGACGGATCAGGCGGGATTTTTCGGTTTCGATTTGCTCAAAGGCAGTATCTATCCGGGTTTGCAGTTTATCCAGCTGTGCCCGAATTAGCCTGGCGGTTTTGCCTCGCTGTTTTGCCGGAATTTTATCCAGCTCCCGTATCGCAGTTCGAAGTTTGCGCTGATGCTGTATCAAATTATTGGCGTTACTGTCTTCAGCCAGTAACAGTTCTTTTCCGTCGGCCAGCAGTTGCTGGTCTTCATGCAGGTGATCATCCTGTATCGCATGACGTTTTTCGAGGTATGGCTGGATTAGTTTGAATGCCAGGTCACAAGTTTGATTAAACTCCCTCCACAGGCTGGCGGGAGCATGGAAATACTTATCCCCGGGCAACTGCTCACTGGTTTCCAGTGCCTGCCATTTTTTACGTGCGTCTGAAATCAGGTTTTTAACGGCGTCCGGATGCATATCAACAGTAGACATGGATTGCAGTTCTTCTATCATTTCGGAACGGATTTTATTATTTGCCCAGTGCTGGTAGTCACGCAGGCTTTTTACCTTTCCATGTAAACGCGACTGGCGTCCTTCCAGTGCCGGTAGATGCGATTTTGCCATGCGGTTTTTGCGCAGGCTGGAAAGGTCTTTGCGGATTTCCTGCAGGAGTTTCACTGCTTTTTTGAGATCCACTGCTTCGATCGCAATAGCTAATTCATCCTGTTTAGTATGAATATTATCAGCTGCCAGTTTCGCCTCAAGGGCTCGCTGATTGCGTTCTTCTTCACGTTTTTTCTTCTGCAGCTGTGCAGTATCAATTTCAGCTTTTTCCGGTTCTGTCCTGCTTGCTTCTGCTATTTTTTTGGCTGCTGGTTTTCCGTCGCTGGGATCAGTTTTCCTGTTATCCTGAACTTTGTTTTCAACTACAGGTTTAATTGCCACGGGTTGTTTTACCGCACTGCCATCGATGGTAGTGGTAATGGTTTTCAACAGGGTCTGGTAGCGCTGCTGTAGTGGGGGGGTTGCCGCTGTTTGCATGTTATTCCACTGTTTTTGCAATGCAGCAGGCGCGGGGTGTACCCCGGAACTTGCAGCTTTAAGCATTTGCTCCAGCTGTCTGCATATTTCTTCAGCCTCATGGTCTGCTGTTTCTGCGGCGTTGTGTTCTGCAGAATCAAACAGGCGTTCGCGGATCTGATGATACAGTTTTTTGTCCCGTGTACGGATCGCTTTAGCGACGCGTTCAAGAGTTGATACCTGCTCAATCCGGCTGACAGCGAGCCGGCGCAAGCTGGCTTCGTTTTCTTTTATCGCCAGGTCACCCAACAAGCCGTTGGCACTGATCTGGTTGATAGCCGCCAGGCGTACATTGATGCTGCTGGCACGTTTAGCCAGGGTTTCTATTTCTTTTGCACTGGCGTTGTTCTCCATGTAGGCTGCAGCCACATCCGTGTCTATGGTTAATGTAAGTAAGTCACGCTGTATATGCTGTGCCAGCTGGTTTTTGAATTTCTCAAAATACTGGTATTGCTCACGATCATCTGCTTCACCCTCAAGCGGCAGCGAATTTAAGCGTTCGAGCATAAACTCAAAGCGTTTTACCGGGTCATGTGCTTTATTTGAAGTCAGGCGCTTGAGTGCTGCCAGGCGGACCTGGTAATCGGGATCTGAACTGATAATTCCCGGGAGGGCATTCCACAAGCCCTGAACATTATCTTTGTTTACGCTTTGCAGGCGTTTTTCAGTTTTACGGGATTCCCAGTTGGGTTTAAATATCTTCGCTTTCCAGCTCATTTTATCTATCCGAATTTATATGATCTATGGTTTCAAAGTTTAATACCATGTAATGATAATGTATACGCGTGGGCATAAATGCCCACCCTACAAATAGCCGGGGGTAGGGTGGGCATTTATGCCCACGCGTTACGCTGTCAGTTTTCGCAGGCACTGTTCCAGTTCGTTAAGCTGTAAACCGGCATCATCAATCGTAAGTAATTTTCTCATGTTCACGGCCAGGATTTCATTCGCCAGCGGGTTTTTTACACCGGCATAGCCATGCAGGTACCAGTCTATATGTTTTCGGGCAATTCGTACGCCGTTATGCTGGTCGTAGAATTCATGCAGTGCTTCGATGTGCCCAATCATGACTCGGCTGAATTCTTCGCTATCAGGTGGTGGAAGCTGTTCGCCGGTATTGAGATAATGATTAATTTCCCGGAATATCCAGGGGTTTCCGTGGGCCGCACGGCCTATCAACAAACCATCCGCCCCGGTTTTCTCCAGTACCAGTTTGGCCTTTTCCGGTGAATTGATATCGCCATTGGCCAGCACAGGAATAGAGACTGCCTGTTTAACCCGGCGAATGGTTTCGTATTCCGCACTGCCTTTGTATTTTTGTACCCGGCTGCGGCCGTGGATAGTGAGTGCCCGGATGCCGCAGTTTTCTGCGATCTGAGCGATTTCGATTGCATTGTTGTGTTCAGGCCCCAGGCCAGTGCGAATTTTTAAGGTAACGGGAATCTCTACCGCGTTAACAACAGCAGTAAGTATTTCTTTTACTAAAGCGGGGTTGCCCAGTAATGCTGAACCTGCCAGTTTTTTGCAGACTTTTTTTGCCGGGCAGCCCATATTAATATCAATGATCTGGGCACCGATGTCGCGGTTATAACATGCTGCATCCGCCAGCAGGGCAGGTTCTGTACCAACGATCTGTACCGCGATGGGTTCGGATTCGCCGGTGTGGTCAGAGCGCCAACGGCTTTTTTTAGTCTGCCGCAGTTCGGGGATTGAAGTCACCATTTCTGAAACGGTGTAAGCGGCTCCGAGTTTATGGCATAGCTGCCGGAAAGGCCGATCGGTCACCCCGGCCATTGGTGCCAGACCGATCAGGTTGGGCCATTTCCAGGGACCGATTTTCATGAATTAGTCAGAGGCTCCTTAGCTAAGTGCGGTAAAGATTTTATATCCAGCAACCCAGGTGCCGATGGCGGAGCCTAAATTGGCAAAGAAAAATACCAGCAGGATACGGGTGGCATGGTTGCGGAACCAGCCTTTGATACTGGTGACGTCATCACGCAGTTTTTCAAATTCTTCGATAGTGGGTTTATGAATCCAGGCTTCGACCAGTCCGGTAACCATACCTGCACCGACAGCAGGGTTCAGTGAGGTTAGTGGTGCGGCAATAAATGCACTGAGGATGGTCAACGGGTGCCCGCGGGCAATCGCAGTGCCGAGGGCTGAAAGGGTACCGTTGATGACGACCCACAGGCCGATAAGCTTCCAGCCCAGTTCCGGTTCTCGCGAGAAGCCGATAGCGAAACCGGTCAACACAAGTGCGGTGATTAGCCACGGGATCATTTTGGGCCATTTGGCTGGTTTTGGCAGGGTATCCAGTGCTTCGATATTTGCCTGCGGATCCTGCTGGTCTTCCAGCAGGTGTTTATTCATCCCGGACATATGCCCGGCACCGATAACTACCAGTACTCTTTTATCTTTATTGTTGTCTGTTTTCGGGTTCAGTAAACGCAGTCGGGATGCCATGTATTCATCACGCTCGGCAATCAGGCTGTGGAATATCTCTGGTGACTGCTCGGCAAACTCGGTAAAGGTGGATTCAAGGATGTCGCCCTGTTTCAGGTTTTCGATATCCTTTTCTGATATCTCCTCTTTACTGAACATGCTGGCAAGCAGGCCTGAGAAAAGCACGAAGCGTCGCCAGAAGGGGATGGAACGATAAACACGTTTCAGGGTAGTGTTCAGGTCGCGATCGATAATTTGCAGTTCAGCATCAGTGTCTTTACTGGCCTGGATAGCAGCCACCATTTCCGCGCCCGGTTCAATGCCGAACTGATCTGCCAGGCGGCGCTGATATGCGCCCAATGCCAGGGAAGCCATCACCAGCCCGGCTTTGCCTTCGCGCAGGACTTTAAACAGGTCCATCTGCCGCCAGCGTTTATCCCCGGTGAGCGATTGATAGCGGGCATCGCAAAGCTCGACCGCGACGGTATCGAAATCACCCTCCCTGATCAGGCGTTTTACTTCTTCAGCACTATTTTTTGATACATGCGCTGTTCCCAGGACGGTGTATTCAATACCATCCCGGTGAATTATTTTAATGGGTTCTTCGTTAGCGGTTTCAGTCGTCATTGTTGATCATTCTCAAACTGCAGTAATGTTTACTGCTTATTTTCCTTAGCTGCGGATGCAGGTTTCTGTACTGCCGTAATTACCCGGTCATATTCAAAAAACACACTGAAATCGGCATAGTCCCAGCGGGTAATGGGTGGTTCGCCCACTGTTGCATGTTCTACCAGGGCTTCGCCATGTTGCTGCTGTACCTGTGCCATGCTTAATCCATTCTGTGGCAGCTCAGCACGATCAGTGCTGGTGACCACATCAGGTATCACTAGTACATCTGCAAAGCCGGGTGCCGGATACATTCCGGCTCCGAATACAGCCAGCCCCAATATGCCTGATAGCAAGAAAATGTTGATGTTGCGCATGGGAAACTCCTGTTTCGGTAGAGGGTGGCATATTATACGCCTGTGGACAGGCCGGGTGGAATCGACTTGCTTATTC
>JADFVZ010000013.1 GCA_015222805.1 Pseudomonadota bacterium | reverse complement strand
TTTGCATAGTCCCCAAGACTCCTGCAATCAACCACCACCCAATCTGCTTTATCAATATTTGCTTTTACGGTATCCGAGCCGACTAACAACTCCGGATTGGCCCACTTCGCAGCACCTGAAGCCACTACACTATAGAAAATAGACAGCAGGATAGTCAGTAGGACATTGGTTTTCATTATTTTATTCATAATTCTTCTCCATAATTCTTGTTAGAGTGGTTCATATTTTTCTCCATTGCTCTTACTTGCCATAGTTTTCACTATCCTGGTAGGAGTACCCAGACTCTGTGTGCCCTCCAGGGTCCGGGTGGTCAAAGGAGACCGGACACTTTGGCGATAGGTAATTAGCTACATATCACAAGGATTGAACAGCTAAAATGCTGCTTTATAAACCCGTACAGAAATGCATATTGCTATACATAGGGTACTATTTACACTGAATTTTCTAACATGGGAATGATGCATTCGCATTATCTTAATTCGAACCTGCACTAGTATAGTGGATTAGCATTACCTGTAATCCAACTCACGAAGAGATAAGTTAAACCGAACAACCGGTATCCCATGAGTCCCGGTTGTAGAATCGAGTCATAACAAGGCTTATGATATTCAAAGGTAAGTTAAGATGCCGCAAAGAGGTTTTATAGGTTCGCCTAATGGAAAATTGGTAGCATAGTATGGTTCCTCTGATATCCGTCATTATTCCCAACTATAACGGAGAAAAGACACTCGATCTGTGTCTGACAGCCGCAACCTCAACTAAGGATGAAGCAGTCGAGATTATCGTTGTCGACGACTGCTCAGAAGACCGCTCCAGAGAAATAATCAGACGATATCCCTGTACACTTATTGAGTCATCACCACATGCTGGCGCCTCGCGGGTGCGTAATCTTGGGGCGCAACAGGCCAGGGGTGATATATTATTTTTTACCGATGCCGACTGCCTGCTACAGGAGAATACACTCTCACAGTTGCGTATCATGCTGTCATCGACTGACTCGCACACGATCATCGGTGGAACCTATACACCGCAGCCCTATGACCCGGGTTTTTTCGGTCGTTTTCAATCGGTTTTTATCAATTACTTCGAAACCAGGAACCCACTGCAGGCCGATTATATTGCCACCCACGCCATGGCGATTAACGCCGAACTGTTTCACAGCAGCGGAGGCTTTGCCGAGGACCAGTGGCCTATTCTGGAGGACGTGGAATTCAGCCACCGCTTACGACGGGCCGGCGTTACACTGGTGATGCAGCCGGCCATCCAGGTGCAGCATATTTTCAACTTCTCCTTGCTCGATTCGTGCAGAAATGCGGTACGCAAGACACGCTACTGGATACAGTATTCGCTGAGAAACCAGGATCTGTTTGTCGATTCCGGTACCGCCTCAATTGAACTCAAGTTCAATGTCTGCGTCTTTTTTATTAGTCTGTTACTGCTATTCAGCCATGCCCCAGGCAATACAACAGCACTCGCTGCGGTCATATTCCTGTGTATCATTAATGTATTTATCAATCGGAATTTATTTAAGGCTTTCTATGATGCAAATGGTCCAATATTTAGCCTGGGTGCCGGTTTATATTATTTACTGGCCTACCCCTTCCCTGTCGCCGTGGGATCGATAGCAGGGTTTTCCGACTTCCTGCATAACATTGTGCGCAAGCAGGGATACTCTTAAATGTACTCACCATTACGTCATATCACTTCTTTATTCAGCAAACGTCAACCGATTCAGCTTAGCTTTTTCCTAACCCGCCGCTGCAATGCCCGCTGCCCGTATTGCTTCTACCTGGAAAACAATAACCAGGATGCGTGCGAAGGTGAAGAATTGTCACTCGAAGAAATACAGCGTATTTCCCGATCCCTGGGCAAGTTGCTGTGGCTGGCTTTCTCCGGTGGCGAAGTCTATTTACGCAAGGATTTGGTAGACATCAGCCGACAATTCTACAAACAGAATAAACCGGTGATAATGCTATACCCTACCAACGGACTGATGCCTGATCTGATACGGCGACGAACCGAACAAATACTTAACCACTGTCCCAATAGCGTCATTGCGGTGAAATTGTCCATCGATGAACTGGGTGAACAACATGATCGCTTACGTAACACGCCCCATAGCTTCGAAAAAACATTGAAAACCTGTCGTCTGCTCGGCCCTTTACTGGAACGATTTCCCAACTTTGAATTAGGGGTCAACACCGTATTTTGTTCTGAGAATCAACATAATATGGACGCGATTATCGATTTTGTCGGCGGACTGGAGTATGTAAATACACATACCATATCCATGGTGCGGGGTAACCTTAAGCAAGATCATTACAAGACCGTGGACTATACAAAATATGCGCGCGCGGTAGAGCGCCTTGCCAGTAGTATCAAAAATAATAAAGCCGGTATCTATCGTTTTAAAGGCGCCAAACTCAAGGCAGCGCAGGATGTTCTGCAACATCGCCTGATTTATCGCACCTTGACTGAACAGCAACGTCAGATTCCCTGCTATGCGGGACGCGTAAACCTGGTTCTAAGCGAAACCGGCGAGGTTTACCCCTGCGAAATGCTATCCAGCAGTTTTGGTAATGTGCGGGATCATGGATACGATATCAGTCGGGTTACCCAGACCGAGCAGGCCCGGCAAAGCATTGCCTCGATAAAAGCACAACAATGTTTTTGCAGCCACGAATGCTACTTCATGACCAACATCCTGCTAAACCCGGGCTTGTACCCCGCACTGGCAAAGCCATACCTGGCCCAGTTTACTCATTAACCACTTCCTGTTGTCGTCGGCTTGTGCCTACCGGGTCGATGAAATAGATTTTTCGTCGTCCACAGCCAGAAAAGACTCTTAATGCCCTGCATCGCAACCAGGCAATCGTCCCAACTACGGATTTGCAAAAATCGGCGTAACAGAAACACCGGCCGGGAATAGAAACGGCGTAACGCAAGCTGACGTAATGCATGAATCTGGTTGCGGCTCATGGTGTAGGGTACAAAGGCCGCTCCCTGGTAGGTGTAATCACCTAACTCACTGGACACGCGACCGTACTGCTCCAGGTGGTCATATAGATAAGTACCCGGAAAAGCGGTCAAGGCGTGGAAATTGGCCAGATCAGGATCGAGCTCAATCGCAAATTCGATGGTCTTAAGCCCCTCCTCAAAGGTTTCTCCAGGAATGCCAAACAAAAAGGGCGTACTCACCTGCAAACCGACCTCCTTGGCCGCCGCAACCGCTTGCCGGATCTGCTTCAGCGTACTTCCCTTACGCAAGGTATTAAGGTTTTTCTGTACACCGCTTTCGGCGCCTAGAAGAATGGCCCAACAGCCGGCCTGTTTCATGGCTCGTAACAGCGGTTTGTCTACCTGGTTGACACAGGCTGAGGCAAACCAGCTGAAATCCAGTCGTCGAGACTGGATTTCCCTGCACAGTGTCATTAGCCTGTTGTAATCCGCTGCCAGGGTATCATCGATAAACTTGATTTCCTTATAACCCTGTCTTAAACACAGGCTGATTTCTTCAAGCACACTGCTGACACTGCGAAAACGAATCCCGCGTATGCCGGCCTTTCTTTCGCGGTCGATCTGGGAACAGTAGATGCAACGGCGGTTACAGCCCCTCGAAGTAATCATCACGGCAACCGGCTTACGTTTATAACTGGCAGGAGGCGGTATATAGCGACTGGCATCGCCGAGTAAATTACGCGCAGGCAACGGCAGTAAGTCAAGATCCTCAATCAGTGGCCGAGGGTCATTTTCGACCAGTTCGCCGTTATCCCTGAAGACTATACCCTGTACGCCGCGGAGACTGTCGCCGGCCGCCAGTTTGTTGACCATCTCGGTGACCGTGATCTCGCCTTCGCCAGTCACCACGGCGTCAAACTGTCTGGCAGCTTCGATCAGGCATTGTTTTTGCACCGCGATCGGAAAGGGGCCGCCGACACAGATAAAAATACCTGGGTCGACTGCCTTGATATCAGTGGCAGTTCGAACCGCTTTATCCCAGCCAAAAGTGGTTGAGTAGATGCCGACAAAGGCGGGACGGAACTGCCGAATCTGTTGCAGGATTTCACCGTGACCCATGAAGGCACCATTGAAGAACTGTACACTGTGACCTGCCTGCTGAAGACTTGCAGCAACGTACAATGTACCCAGGGGTTGCCAGTAGTTGATCTGTGAGCCTGCGGTTTTAGCCGGGAACAACTCCTCCGGCAACCAGGACGGAATGATCAACGCGCACTTCATCTGCCTACCGCTTCAGCCGATACCGGCACCACGGTTTCTAAAGCTGGAGAGCCGCATCGAATAATATCATCTGCCGCATCCATACCCGCCATCATGGCATGATCCATGTTGTAGTAACGAAACATCCCCCCGCGACCCGCCGTATAGAGGTTACGAAAATTTTCCAGATAATCGTAAATAGTGCGACAATGCTCGCTATAACCTACTTCGAACAGGGGGTAGGCATTTGCTATACGCGTAATCACGGAGTCAAACACATCATCGCGATTGATTAATCCGAGTGTTACCAGGTGATCAATGGTGGTTTTGGTAAGAGTTTCATCGCTGCTATCCCATATAGAGTCGCCACGGCTACAGAAATATTCCACCACCAGGTGTGTTTGGCCTTCTGGCGCCAGGCAAGCACTCCAGTTCGAGGGCTCATGGATACGACCGAAGGGAATATTTTTTTCTGGTATATATATCCAGGTGTGGGTTGTTACTCGGGGGCGATCGATCATTAACGTCACGGTCAGAAGATCACGGCTACCCAGCTGTGATGCCGCGGCCAGTACCTCAGCAGGTGGTGATGGGCGCATGGCCCGAATCAGTACCGGCAAGGGTATGGTGGAGATGACCGTACTGCCATTCAGAACACGTCTATAGCCGTCCTGCTCCACCTCGACACTATTTATCTGGAACCCCGAATGGTTGAGCTTGATTACTCGCATCCCGGTATGGACAGGATTTGACTGCCTCACTTGCGCGACCAACTGATCTGCAATCTGCCCTATGCCCAGCCTTGGGTACAGGAAACAACTAGTCAGGGTGGCCAGTTGTTGGCCATGTCCGGGTAACAGGGATTTTTTAATCGCCTTGCCGAGAGAAAGCCCCTGTATACGCTGTTCCATCCAGCTCATATCGATGCGCTGACAATCAATACCCCATACTTTCTCACTGTAATCACGGAAAAAAATATCAAACATGGTTCGGCCGAAATGACTGATTACCCAGTCCTGTAAGGAGACAGGCGCCGTCTTTATAAAACGTACGCGAGCGCGTTGCCGCAGATAATCAAACAGGATCGATGCCGTCATCACAGGACCGAAACCACATATTGCATTGAGTGGACGCAGAGGGTAATCAAAATACCGATTGCGCAACAGGATTTTGCTGGTTCGTGGCACGCTCAGGCAATCTTCGCCGAGAAGATTCCTGACATAGCTATCCAGATCCGGATTATTCGTAACAAAGCGATGACCGCCCAGATCGAAGCGGAAGCCTTTATATTCGATCGTTCGGGCAAGCCCGCCAATTTTTTCATCCGCCTCGATAACAGTAACCAGGCGATTCGCACGATTTAATTCCCGGGCCGCAGTTAAGCCCGCAAGCCCAGCTCCCAATATCAGCACGTTATCGACACTGTTATCCAAAGGCATAGCTCTCAATACAATCTGTTGGGTTGACTCAATCGGTGCACTATTCGGTTAAATTATTATAATAATCCTGAACCTCGCTGCTGATACCTTCAGGCGCCGCGCTCTCCGTGCTGGCACCATAACCACCGGCATCCGGAGTCTCGAAAAAACCAGGTTCAACGCCGGTGCTGGATGAAATACTGTAGCCGATCAGCGCACTCAGTAGGCAGCTGACTACGACTATCAATACCCATAGTTGATTCTTCATCTTTCTCTCCCAGCAGTGATGACATGAATCATCTACCACCTGTTTGAGTGACTCACTTATATATAACAAGCCAGTCGTTTGTAGCGGCCAGTATTTTTCAGTACCAGCGCCGCCATTTAATCCTGATCATTCAACAAATCCTGGTAATATTGCTCCATTTCTTTGCTGACCTCGGATTTCAGACCCACTGGCTGCTCATTTTTACCACCAATCATGCCCACTTCAATCATGGGTGGCAGGCTGTAACCCATGAGAAAACCCATGAAGATGGCAACCATCAGAATAACTAGCCAAAGACCATTTTTCATTTTGCCTACCTCCTGTTCAAATTAGCTCTGCTATAGCAATAACATGCTGAATAGGTCATGTAACCGTAAGGCATGTTTTACGCCTTTTCTATATCCCAGATATACTCCCCACCTTCCTGCTTTTGATCCACAATTTCATCTCCAGTAATATCGCACATGGCGGCTATAGATTCTCCGGAAGATGGGTTGTCAAATATAACCTGAAGCAGATCGCCAGACTGGATCCTGGCAAGTGCTTTCTTGGTGTAGAGTTGTGGATGCGGACAAACGTAGCCCTTTACATCGAGCATAAAATGGTCGTCTGATGTCTTTTCAAATTTCATAATTTCATCTCTATATTTTCGTGAAAGATCCCATCGCCAAATTCTTTGGCCATGCGGCGATCCGTCCACCAGCTGAAGAACTTGACACCGATATAGGCGCCGCCGATCATGCCCAGGCCAAACAACCAGCCGGAGGTATCGCCCTGGGATACGCGTACAAAGAAGGCGCCGATATTACAACCAAGCCCTAAACGGGAGCCAATTCCCATCAACGCGCCACCGATCATCGCCCAGGTAGCGAGTTCCAGGGTGGTGCTTTTGAATTTAAATTCATTATTAAGCAAAGCCATAACTGCAGCCCCACCGATCAAGGCCAGGGACATCCAGTCTGCAGGGTTAATGGCTGGGTTTGGGATGCCGTTGACGAAGCCAAAATAAATATTATCCATATTTTCGGCACCCATTTTGTTAAACACCCATCCCACCCATTGGGCCTCCTGCGTGGTGACATACCAGTAACCCGGATCGAATACAGTGCCGTTAACCGAGATACCAAAATCATGGCCCATTCTTTCCAGTAAAGTGCCTGCATTCTTGACGCCGAATTTTACTCTCAGGCCCTGGGTGACAAACATTTGAAGACCGGCGAAAATACCCAGTATGAGGCCCGCGATGGCGGTCCGATTGGACGCCATAAGCATGGTCCAATATCCTGCAAGTTCGTCCTTAAAGCCGGTTTTTTGCTTTGTTTTCATCATTTTTCTCATATATCCGCGGCGTGACCAAACCAGATAAACAATCACCAGTAATATAGTTGCCGGTATAATAACGCCCACCAGGACATTCCCCACAAATGCACCAGCGATCGAGTCATCCTCCATCCCCATCAGGCTGGCAAAGGTTGTTACAGGTTGATTCCATACATAACCAGCAAGATATTGATCCAGCCAGCCGTCGCCGGCATTAATAACATTCGGCAAGCCTTTGTCCACAGCCGATTGATGCCAGGATTCAGGTACCAGGTTATTGGTCCAACCGGCGACATCGGCAAATAGAGCCTGGGTAATGCTAATCGACAGAATAACGATCAGCGCCGTACTATTGCCTTCACCGGTTTTATACAGAGATCCAGACGCACAACCGCCTGCAAACACCATTCCGACTCCAAAAATAAATCCCGCTACCACGGCATGGATGCTTGAAGGCGCCGGGTGGAAAGTACTCAGACCTGTTGCACTAACAAAAGCACTGACCAGTGCAAATAACACCGTAGCCATCATTACACCCACGACCATCCGCGGCACACCTACTGCAAACAAATCCCTGAATGCAGATGAAAAACAGAAGCGCCCATACTGCAGGCACATGCCGTATATAAAACCGAACCACAGGTAAACGGATAGATAGATATAATATTCATTGTACGCATAGGTCGTGA
Organism: Pseudomonadota bacterium; assembly: GCA_015222805.1. Classification (GTDB taxonomy): domain Bacteria; phylum Pseudomonadota; class Gammaproteobacteria; order Xanthomonadales; family SZUA-36; genus SZUA-51. The sequence continues at coordinate 3,085 of JADFVZ010000013.1, read as the reverse complement.
TACTGATTAATGCAAAAAATGCCAGAATGCCATATGCCCAGGCTCGATTTTTTCTAAGGTCATTTTCCATAAAGATTTCCCCTATGTGCTATCGACAGGCTCATGCCGCCTGTTGGCCTCATAGACTTCAACAATGGTTGAATAACGATATATGCCCTCATATTGAGCAAACCTCTGTTCTATATGAAAACCATTTAATCGTTGTGTAACCACTGCGGGTAAAGCCTGTGTGGCGCCGTTTGAAATAATAACAATTGCCTTGTCCGCTTTTTCAGGACTCATCTCATAATGATTCTCCAGTTTATATTCCCAGCTAAACCTTAGAGATGATGTGTTTAGATGTTGTTGCTCAGGCTCTGGAATCAAAACTGGTTGTTCCCAATAAACCAGATTTTTATTTGTAAACAGGTCGAGCAAAGGAACGGACACCGCTGGATTGATGGATGATTTTGTTTGTGGCAACAAAATGACTTCCACCAAAGGCGAATTAATTTTGTTGAGGAATTCACCAGCATGTTTGATATTAATCGCACTGGTTTTATTCACAAATGAGGCATATCCATATAAGGTCACTGCGGTCGAAGATACAATAATACATAGAACCAGGTAATTACGAATTCGATAGTCAGCGATCTGCCGCAGGGTATAAGCTGCCATCAAGGCCAGCATGGGAAAGGCAATAAGCGCATAGCGAATCCGCTTGATTTCTAATAACAGCACCAACAACAGCATCCAGATAATAACCAGGTATCGAACATCGCGTTTACGCCATGCTAAATATATTGAATACAGCGCTGCCAGTGTTATAAATGGGTGCACCTGAAAAAAGAAGGTCGACAGGTAACTTTCCTGCCAGCGACCTAATCCTGGTAACTGGTATGTCACCAATAAGGCAATCTGTTTGACTATGAAATCGTATTTCCATACCAGTAAAAGAATAAAAAATAATGCGACCCCGGTTAATATAAATAACATCTGCCTGCATAAATTAGCCCAGGATCCGGTGCGACAGCTTATTGCAATAACAGGCAGGACACTGAGCATAAGCCATGTGGAATATTTGCTTAATAGAGCGAGTACAATTGATATTATTGCCATCAGAAGCCACGACACTGCTCCTGTTTTAACCGCTATTAGCGTGGTATAAACTGCGAGGCTCAAAAAAAACATGGTCGGGACGTCTACAAGCATTAGCGGTACCTGGGTAAGCAGAAAAGGCATTCCCAGCAACAAAGCTCCACCATATAGACCTGTCACCTCGTCCCATAACTCTGTTCCTATAAGAAACGTTAGTAGCACCGTTCCACAGAAGAAGAGTGTCGTAACAACCTGAATGGCAATGCGATATTCACCTACAAATCTGAACACCAGGCCGTAGATAAAGGGTACCAGGGGAAGGTCTGTCCAGGCCGCTATGCCATATCCCCACTCATGCATAAAATATGCAGGACTATTGGCAGCTAGAGATTTAGCCTGTAAGAAATAACGCGATGCATCAACAATGATCTCAGGCTGACTCCAAAGAGCCGCACAAATCATAAAAGATGATACCAACAGAATAACAAGGGCTTGCTTCTGAGGCAGTCGAATTACAGTCAACCACCACGACAGGAGCAACCCCACCAAAATAATCAAGCCGGTAATAAATACTTCATTATTTGCAAACACCCATTGCCAGCTCGTTAGACGATTATCATCATAAGCACGCAAAATATAGAGAACAAATAAGGCAGTTAGAGTTAATAAGGCAAAAAGTACAGCTGCAAGATAGCGGGTTGCTGCCGCAGACTCCGGCTCTGATAGTTGTCGCGGGGTCCCACCGGCTTGCGACAACCGAAACAATGGGGAAATAGAATATGACATCAGGCGATTTAAGTTGTGCCGGTAATCAATACGCAGAATTTTTTCTTGTGGCGTTAACAAAGCATAGCAAGCCCGTAATAGCCTGAACGGCTTTACAAATATATCTCCTCGCTTGTGACACAAGCTTATGCTCATAAACCTCGCGCCTCTTGAAAAATAGCAGCACTCTAATAAGCCTTAATCACCATGAAATCACGTTATCACACTGCTCAATCCGATCGACAAGTTCATCATAGTTTATGTCAATATCCGTTAAATCAACGACCTCTACATCATTACTCTCAGACTGATGCGCAATAATATTTTTCGCATCTTCATCCGGTCCATCATTAAGAATGTGCAACACTTTCATTATCTCTTCCCCATAATTAGCAAAAAACACAGCCCGATATTTACTAATTGCATTTACGCTAAAGAACAATAATTTTGTCAGCCTGATTATTCATCATGGCATTATTGAATTGACTGCCAATGATTATCTCTTTTGATATCCCGGTGGTATCCACATCAAACTCGGTTGCACTATGGTTACACAGGCTCATCGTCGTATTATCAAGCTCACAAAGCCGGGTAAATTCCGAATTAGCAAGCAATTTTGTACCTTCATTCATCGCAAATATCGTCACCTCATGACCCTTTGCACTGGCTGCGCGACTGATATCCAGAATATGATTCAAGTGTCTGTCAGTGGTGATTAATATGCCCAGTTTCACATCACTACCCCTTGTTGACGAACCAATATGGCGTATCTAAACACCCCGGTTGAAGCCAGGGCTTAATATGCTCAAATGACACATCACGTAGCGGTCACTTGATAAATATTCGATTACTATTGACTTAAGATACGAAAATACACGGGTGGGCTGGCTTCCAGAATGATGTATTTGCATCATTCTGGCGTCATCAAGATTCAAGCTATGGGAATATTTGTAATATAGTCGACTGTTGCAGGACGACAGGGTTTTTCAAAAATTAATATGTATCACAGTTCAACATTAAAAAACAAAAGCCAGAATCTTATTTGAACTATTCAGACTAGAATGAATACTGTATCGGACATTAATATGCACAAATGATTGACTACAGGCGTGATTGCTATGATTTAAATGATCAATAAATAATGTCTGTCGAGTCGATATACATTTCTCACCACAGTAGGTGATCGGAAGCACTATTTAAATCATTCCAAACCCAGGTTAAAAGGCAAGAACGTGGTCATAGG
>JADFVZ010000065.1 GCA_015222805.1 Pseudomonadota bacterium | reverse complement strand
CAGTCACTAACAAATGTGCACCTCAGGTTAAGCAACAAATCCTTGCTTGAGCAGAAAAAACAGGACAGGTCAGAACTACGCAAACGCGCCGATTGGGCTGATGCCCTGGACGCTGAAATATATCAATCCAGTATCGAACTGAACGCTGAAAAAAACCGTGCCGGTGAACAAATCAAGGGTTTGAAGCAGGCATTGAAGCAGCGTAGCAGTGAGCTGAAAACTGATAAAATCAAAGCAGTCTCCGAGATCGAGCGCCTTAACAAAGCCCTGAAAGAAAGTGCCGACTGGGCTAAATCAGTCGATAAAGAAATGGCCCGGGTGCACAAGGAACTGGTGGCTGAAAAAGGCCGTTCCGGCAAACAGATCAAGGGCCTGACCCAGGCACTGAAACAGCGCAGCGACGACCTGGATACTGAAAAAACCAGGGCCATAACGGAAATAAAACGTCTCAACAAAGCCCTCAAAGAAAGTGCGGGCTGGGCAAAATCAGTCGATAGAAAAATGGCCCGGGTGCACAAGGAACTGGCGGCTGAAAAAGGCCGTGCCAACAAGGAAATCAAAGGCCTGACCCAGGCACTGAAGCAGCGGGCTACACAAATAGAAGCCGAAAAAAAGAAAGCGGTTACTGAATTCACCCGTCTCAACCAAGCCCTCGAACAACAAGGCAACTGGGCACACTCCCTGGATACTGAGCTTAATCATATGAAAAAAGATTTTTCCAAAACCATTCAACTGCTGAACACGGAACTGAAAGAACAAGGCGACTGGGCACGTTCCCTGGAAACCAGGCTCGAGGAGACAAAAAGTGAATTTTCTCAAACAGCACAGCTTCTGAATGCAACAAATGATCAACTTTTCCTGGAAAGGAAACAGGCCAGCAACGACCGTGAAATAGCCGCACAGGAAAAAGAGAAACTGCACCAGCTCAGCAGCGAATTTGAAAACTTTTCAAATTCAACCAAAGTGGAAATCAGCTCACTCCAGGAACAATCTCGAAACTGGGAAGCCCTGTATCTCAAGAAGGAAGAAATAATCTCGCAAATCCTTGCTAGCCACTCCTGGAAACTAACTAAGCCGTTGCGGGTTTTTACTCGGCTGGGTCGGAACTTACGGGATATAAAAATCTATAACCCGGCTCGTTGGCCCTATATTTTCAAGCGAATTCGCCATAGCCTGGCTATTCGAGGTTTCACGGGCACTTTAAGCCGTGTCCAGAGCCACCATGAACCGCAACCACAGCCCGACACACAAACACTGGTAGATTCGCATAGCATCGAAATCAAACAGGGGAATATTGAGGGCATAAGTTTCCCACAGCTTGAGAGCCCGGAAGTTTCGATTATTATCCCACTCTATAACCAGTATGCTTATACTCAGGCTTGCCTGCTTTCACTGCTTAGTGTAGCTAACAAAACTACTTTTGAAGTGATACTGGTTGATGATTGCTCCACTGATGAAACCGCTCAATTACTAGACTGCTATTCTGGAATCACCACGCTGAGGAATAATGAAAATCTTGGCTTTATCGGCAGTTGTAATCGTGGTGCTGATGCTGCCAGGGGTCAATATTTAGTATTTTTAAACAACGACACAAAAGTCACCGACCATTGGCTGGATACCCTTTTAGCCACTTTCAGTGAGTTTCCCAAAGCTGGTATTGTAGGTTCACGGCTGGTATACCCCGATGGCAGCCTGCAGGAATCCGGTGGTATTATTTTCAAAGATGCCAGTGGCTGGAATTACGGCCGGAATGGTAATGCGGATGAGCCAAAATATCAGTTTGCGCGTGAAGTTGATTATGTTTCCGGTGCTGCGTTGATGATATCAGCTAAACTATTTAACGGATTCGGGGGCTTTGACACACATTATTCTCCGGCCTACTACGAGGATACTGACCTGGCATTTAAATGTCGTAAGGCCGGTTACTCGGTCATGGTTCAGCCACGCTCCACTGTGATCCATTTTGAAGGTATTAGTTCAGGTACTGACCTTAGCCAGGGGATGAAAAAATACCAACTGGTCAATCATAAAAAGTTCCAGCAACGCTGGTCGACTGAACTAAAACTGCAACCAGACCCAATAGTTGACCCTGATGATATCGCCACCGTCAAGGCTGCGGCTGAGCACTACAAGCAAAAGAAATTATTATTAATTGATGCCTGTACACCACAGCCTGATCAAGATTCCGGAAGTGTACGGATCATTAATATGATGCGAATTTTCCGCGACCTCGGCTATCAGGTAACCTTTTTTCCCGATAATCGTGCCTGGGATGGAAAATACAGTGAAGCCCTGCAAGCACTCGGTATTGAGGTACTTTACAACGACTGGATCAATAACCTGCCGGAATTTTTCGCGAATCGCGGTTCTGAATTCGAAACTGTAGTTATATCACGCCACTATATTGCAGAAAACTATCTCAGCCTGCTGGAAAAACACATGTCGCAAGCCAGGTTTATCTTTGATACTGTAGACCTGCATTACCTGCGAGAACAGCGACATGCTGAGCTGGAGCAGGATCAGGCCCTGTTTAAAACAGCCGCCCGCAGTCGTCGTGCTGAACTGAAAATTATTAACCAGGCAGACACAACACTGGTGGTCAGTCCTTTTGAGAAGTCCATACTCGCCCACGATGCCCCGGATGCCAGGGTAGATATTGTTTCAAATATCCACCCCCTGCATGGTAGTCGAAAATCATTTAGCGAACGCAAAGATATCTTTTTTGTCGGTGGATATCAGCATCCGCCCAACATCGATTCCGCCATCTGGCTGGCAAATGAGATCTGGCCGCTGATCCATGCAAAATTGCCTGAAGTGAATTGCTATCTGCTGGGTAGTAAAGCTCCCCCAGAAGTACAAAAACTTGGTGGTGATGGTTTGATTTTCAAAGGATTTGTTGAACAACTTGAACCCTGGCTGGACAATTGCCGAATTGCACTTGCGCCCTTACGTTACGGCGCGGGAGTTAAGGGCAAAGTAAATATGAGTATGAGTTTTGGCCAGCCGGTTGTAGCAAGTGGTATCGCAGTTGAAGGCATGTATACCGAAAACGGCCGGGAAGTGCTGGTCGCTGATGATGTCGAAGGTTTTGCTGCTGAAGTAGTACGTCTATATGAAAATGAAAAGCTGTGGAATAAATTATCAGATAACGGTCTGAAAAATGTGGATGAACATTTCTCGTTTGCAGCTGCACGGAAAAATATTGTAGCTATGATGGAAGCCCTGGATAAATAACCAACGGTCTTTGGCTGCGTTGACCCGGACTAGATCCGGGGTGATGAAGTTGGGGAGATCCCTGATCAGGCTCTGAATAATACTTATTTGCTTTCCTATTTCAATCTAAATATCAACCGGTACGACGGACATCCATAACATTTGGAATCATGTTGAGGCGATTCAGCAAGCCATTTAGCTGTTCATAATCTTTGATCCGAACTGTCAGTTTAAGATAAAACTCATCGGTCTTTTGATCTACACGACTCGACATATCCATCACATTTACATTTTCAGAAGCCAGCACGGTAGATATATCTTTCAATAACTCACGCCGATCAAAAGCGGTTAAATTCAAATCCACTTCATACTCCGAAACAGCCTCTCCCCAGTTCACCTGGATCACTCGTTGAGGTTCGGTCTTGCGTAAATTCAGGATATGCGGACAATCCTGGCGGTGGATACTGATCCCCCGACCACGGGTAATAAAACCCATAATGGGGTCACCCGGTACCGGGTGGCAGCATTTGGCAATATTTATCATCAAATTGCCCACGCCCTCGATAACAATTTCATCCGGCGAGTGTTTCAGGGCTTCCCGGGAACGGTTGCGTTTGGGCAGGCCCAACGGAATGTCTTCAGTACGATTGTCTCGCTCCAGAGCGTTAATTACCTGGGCAACAGTCAGGTCACCAGCACCTATGGCAACATATAAATCTTCCAGTTTACCGAGGGAAAAACGCTCAACCATAGGTTCAAGGTCACGGCTGCTCCATGACAGCCTGCTAAGCGCTCCCTCAAGCAAGTCATGACCATCTTGCAGGTTAATTTCGTAATTAACCTTTTTGTACCACTGCCGAACCTTGGCCCGGGCGCGGCCTCCACGAATATAACCGAGACGCGGGTTCAGCCAGTCGCGTGAAGGACGAGCTTCACTTCCGGTCAGGATTTCCACCCGTTCACCAGTTTTAACCACCGTCGTCAAGGGTACAATACGACCATTGATTTTGGCCCCGCGACAACGATGACCGACCTCGGTATGAACATGGTAAGCAAAATCAAGTACGGTCCCACCTGCAACAAGATCAACCACATCACCGTTCGGCGTCAGTGCATATATTCGTTCTTCAGAAGTAACCGATTTAAAGCTATCGAGCAGACTGGCATCATCGTTGGCAACATCCACGCCCTCCATCAGTTGACGCATGGCAGCTATTTTGCGATCAAAACCGGGATCCTGCGGGCCGCCTTCCTTATAGCGCCAATGTGCTGCCACGCCCAGCTCGGCATGCTCATGCATTTTCCAGGTACGGATCTGCACCTCTACCGCGCGGCCTTTGTCATCGACAACCGCTGTATGCAACGACTGATACATATTGCCTTTCGGCAAGGTGATGTAATCATCAAATTCGCCCGGTATCGGCTGCCAATGGGTATGCACCAGCCCGAGGGCGCTGTAGCAGGTTGGAATATCATCTACCAGGACACGTACCGCGCGGACATCAAACAGCTCATGGAAATCCAGCCCTTTTTGCTGCATTTTCCTCCAGATACTGTAGATATGCTTGGGGCGCCCGCGGACATCAGCGCTGATGCCCGCATCACTGAGTACATCACCCAGGCGGCTGAGGAAACCACTGATAAATTCTTCCCTGTCTGCCCTGCGCTCTGCAACTAAATGTGATATTCGGCGATATTCATCCGGCTGGGTATAACGGAAAGAAAAATCTTCAAGCTCCCATTTAAGCTGCCAGACACCCAGGCGATTGGCCAGGGGTGCGTGAATCAGCAGGGTTTCCTCACCCAGTGTTTTACGCACTGCAGCTGATTTATTCACCGCATGCCGCAACTGCACCAGGCGCCATGACAATGTAACCAAAACAACCCTGACATCTTCTACCAGGGCAAGCAGCAGGCGCCTCAGCCCCTCGGCCCGGTGCTTATCAGGCGCAGCGCTGCTACCAAGGTGTTCTGCTTCCAGTTGAAACAGCTTCTGCAACTCAGTGACCTGGGTGAGAACACCGGCAGGTAAATCCTGGTTAACCGCCCGGCCTAACATCACCTGCGGAACAATTGCCATGGCACTGCCGAGGGTATCCGGATCAGGCGAGAGTGGGATCAGAACTTCAAGCAATTCCACGGCAGCCGCGAGTACTTCGGGTTGACCATTACAATCTGCAACCAGCTGTTTGCCAACATCCAGGCAATAATCAGCATCAACACCAGCCGAGTGCTGGTATTGCTCAATCAATAGATAGAGTTTTTGCTCATTACTGGTAGTCATTTAATTCCCGATATTCAGGCCGTCATCTTACACTACACCAGGCCCCAGGCCTTCTCCAACCTCTGAACTGAGACCTTCCGGCGGGTACCAAGTTCCTGCGCAAACAGGGATACCCGAAATTCCTCCACTAGCCAGCGGTAGTTATCCAGCTCCGGTGTATAGGTTGCTTCATCCTCCAGCCATTGCAGGTAGCGTTGCCACCAGGGCATTATTTGCCGCATGCGCTGGGCATCTTTCGCCGGGTCTTGCGGCAGGCGTTGCAGGCGGATTGCAATGGCCTCTAAATAGCGAGGATATTGACGCAGGACATTCGCCTCAACATCCTCTAAAAATCCTGCATAAACCATATCGGCCAGTTGCGAACTCACATCCTCCCAAACCTCAGGATGCCGGCGAGCCAGCACATTATCAACTTGTAAACTTGCCTGCTGGAAGGCAACCATCACCTGATTAAAAATTTTAGCCTGGGAACTGCATTCGGGCACCCATTGCCTGGATATCCCCGCAAGCAGTTGTGAAAACTCAGATTCCGAACGGACGCTGCCATGCTCTGCAATCAGGTCATCAAGGACACTCTGCAGCAGGTCTTCAGCTGGCTCAATTGCACCTTCTTCCGCCAATGCAAGGTAAATCATTGAAGCGGTTTGACTAATCCCGCTGTTTTTCCTCAGATATTTCAGCTTGTCACCTAAATTCAACAGCAATAATCGCAGCAACCCGGCATGCTGGGCCGTTGCTGCTTCCTGTGCATTATCAAACAATCGGATACCAACGCTGTCGTTCTGGTCAACCAGCGCCGGCCATGCTGTAGAACCTCCCGGGGTTACAACCGTTGCGGGCAAATCATCCAAATCCCATTGGCTAAGACCATCACGATGCCAGGCCTGTCCTTCCCGATGCATAAACTGCTGTCTGGCTTTAGTTCCAAACTGCTGCTTTAATTCATCCAGGCTGCGGGACTCAGCAATAACCCCACCCTTTTCAGTAACCTGGATATTAAAGCGCAGGTGTTTATCGAGGCGCTCTTCACCCCAGTCCTCCGACACAATTTCAAGACCGCTTATAGCTGAAAACTCTTCACTCAGGATGACCAGTAACGGCTGTTTCGACTGATAACCGACACGTTGCAGGAAGGCATCTGCAAACTGCGGTGCCGGAGTTAAGCCTCGGCGCAAAGGTTTCGCGAGGGTTTTAATTAAACCAGTCACTTTTTCCCGTAGCAACCCCGGTACCAGCCACTGCAATACAGCTTCATCGAGGGTGTTTAACTGATGCAGGGGCAGTTCAAAACTAACACCATCTCGGGCATCACGTGGATCAAAACGGTATTCCAGCGGGTATTGCTGGCCGGAAAGTGACAAAAATTCCGGAAATTCGTCTTCCGCGGCCAACCCGGCATTTTCCTGTACCAGCAGGTCACGGGAAAACAGCAGCTTATCCCTGCCTTTCGCACCCAGGCTTTTCAACCAGTGTTCAAGTGTCTTTACGCTGTTGACTGATTGCGGCAGCCTGGCATCAAAGAAATCAAAGAGCACCCTTTCATCGACTAGCACATCATGGCTGCGGCGTTTTTCTTCATGGGTGACAACTTCTGCAATCAGGTTCTGGTTTGTTTGCTGGAATCCTGCCCGGGTATTGATATCATTTGCTACCAGGCCATCCCTGAGGAATAACTCCCGCGCCTGTTCAGGGTCAATCCTGGAAAAATCAATCCGGCGCTTTTCAACAATAACCAGGCCGTACAGGGTGATTTGCTGCCAGGCAATTACCCGCCCCTGCCGGCGTGACCAGTGCGGATCAAATTCGTGGGTTTTAAGCAGGTGTTTGCCTACCTGTTCCAACCATTGCGGGTCAATTCCGGCATTAACCCTGGCAAACAAACGGCTGGTCTCCACCAGTTCCGCCGCCATAACCCACTGCGGTGGCTTTTTAAACAGGGCGGAACCTGGAAACAACATAAAATTAGTACCGCGCGCGCCCTGGAACTGACTATTTTCATCCTTCAGGCCAATATGGCTCAACAAACCGGAAAGCAATGCCCGGTGAATGGAAAAATAATCAGCTGCGGTTTTGTTGAGCTGCAGTTTTGCCTCTTTCGCCAGGTCAGACAATTGACGACGCAGGTCTGTCCACTCCCGCACCCGGTGCCAAGCAAGGAAATTACGCTGGCAGCATTTCCTGAATTGTGAATTACTCAGCTCTTTGCGTTGCGTGGCCAGCCACTGCCAAAGGTTCAACAAGCTGACAAAGTCAGATTTGCTGTCTTTGAACTGGGCATGTTTTTCATCCGCAGCCTGCTGCATTTCCAGTGGTCGCTCACGCGGGTCCTGAATAGACAGGACCGCAGCCAGGGTTAATATTTCACTTAAGCAGCCTTCCCGGCTGGCTGCCAGCAACATACGGCCGATACGTACATCCACCGGCCAGTGGGCAAGGCGTTTTCCCAGGCTGGTGATATTCCGCTGGCGATCAACAGCTGCCAGTTCCAATAACAGATTCCAGGCATCATTGATTGAGCGTGGCGGCGGTTGATCGACAAAGGGGAAATCCTCTATCGTGCCCAACTCCATCGCTGTCATCCGCAAAATCACCGATGCCAACGAGGTACGCAGGATCTCAGGTTCAGTAAATTCCGCACGCAAATTAAAATCTTCTTCAGCATACAGACGAATACAAACACCTGGACCCAGTCGGCCACAGCGCCCGGAGCGCTGATTGGCAGAAGCCTGTGAGACCGGCTCAATGGGAAGCCTCAGCACGCGACTGCGCGTACTGTAGCGGGAGATCCGGGCGAGGCCGGAATCTATTACTGAATGTATCCGTGGTACAGTCAGCGAAGTTTCGGCAATATTGGTTGCCAATATGATCCGCCGTTTGGGGCCCGGATGAAATATTTTTTGCTGTTCACTGGCAGACAGGCGTGCCAGCAGCGGTAGAACTTCGGTTTCACGCAGGTTTGCCTTGCCGAGGAAATCCCGTGCTTCACGAATATCACGCTCACCACTAAGGAATACCAGCACATCACCAGGCATTCCGGAGCGGCCAGCATTGGAGCTCCTGTCAAGCTCGGTAACAGCTTCGTAAATAGCCTGATTCAGTTCACGCGGTTTACCGTCTTCCCGTTCCAGCTGCCGGTAACGCATCTCTACCGGGTAACCGCGCCCGGAAACCTCAATCACCGGAGCCGGTTTATCATCCAGGCTAAAGTGCCTGGAAAATTTTTCAGTATCAATAGTAGCGGACGTAATTATCAATTTCAGGTCGGGACGACGGGGCAGCAAACGACGAAGATAACCCAGTAAGAAATCAATATTCAGACTGCGCTCATGCGCCTCATCGATAATCAGGCAACTGTATTTCCGCAATAAAGGGTCGTGATGGGTTTCGGCGAGTAAAATGCCATCGGTCATAAATTTGACCCGGGTCTGGCTTCCCACGCGTTCCTGGAAACGCACCTGGTAACCTACCAGTTCGCCAAGCGGTACTTCCATCTCATCTGCAACACGCTCGGCTACACTGCGGGCCGCAATCCGGCGCGGTTGGGTGCAGCCTATCAGTCCATTTTCTGCCAGGCCGGCCTGTAAGCACATTTTTGGCAGTTGGGTGGTTTTACCGGAACCGGTTTCCCCGGCAACTACTACAACCTGATGCTTTGCCAAAACAGACAGGATTTCCTGCCGGTGTGCACTGATCGGTAACTGTTGGTCATAATTTAACTGGGGAGAATTCATCCGCCTATTTTATCCACTCGAATGAATAATGTGCTGACAATATACAGTTTTATATCCAAACGGGTCTGTAGCAGTGGAATATTAATGCCCAGAATCAATTCCTCACCGTCAAACACCCTCAATTCGATATATAAATTTAATTATTTTTCAAAAAACTGATTATTGCAATGTTGTCTGCAATTTTCGACAATTAGAACAGATGATTGATTAGAATGTAAAAAATAAGTAATCCAGCATAAATTTCAGCAACCACTCAGGTAAGTGCCTGCCAGGCGATAAAATGCTGTTCAAAGGACTTCTCTCACCCGAAAATTACTCACTCAAATCCAGAACGGCACTGAATTAATTTAAATTATCCCTACGTGTAAAAACCCACTGAAAAAAGTCCCGGTAAGCACGGGTCATGGGGATAACCAGCTTGATTTCCCAACTGAATAAATACACAAGGATTTTGGCAATAAAACGCAAAGGCAGCATAAGAAATAAGGTGCGGGGGTAATACATTCGGGTACTACGCCATTTTGCTTGCTAATCAAATATTTCTGAGCTGTGGGGCAGTGATATTAATGCCAGGCATATACGCTGGCTCAATGAATTTATGCCACAAACTATCAAACCTCTTTCAAACCACTCAATTCCAACCTTACCTGTTCGTGATAATTCAATGGATATTATTACGGCATTTTCTGTATTTACGCACATTGACACATTCGAGACTTGCTGGCTGGCTGAACTGGAGCGGATCCTGGCTGACAATGGTATTTGCTATTTAACGGTACAAAATGAAGATACCTGGAAAGAACTAAATAATCAGGTCGATAATCCAAAGAACAGATTGATACAGACCATGTTAAAAAATAACCCGGAAACCCGGAATAAATTACAAATGCCGCTGCCGGATAAAAGAAGTGTTTACAGGTTTACCCAATCAGGTTCTTACCGCGCCCAGGTATTTCATTCCAACAATTACATTAAACGGGTCTGGGGGCGTTTCTTTGACATTAAAGAAATCCTGCCCTTCCATCATAATTTACAATCTGTTGTCATACTCCAGAAAAAACAGTATAAATAAAGCGCCAAAGACCATCTTAGGGACCAATGCATTCTTCGGAAGAGGCAAGATCCGGAAACAACCGGAAACAAAAAAGCCACCCGGTTACAGGTGGCTTTTCTTTAGAAATGGTGGGTCGTATAGGATTCGAACCTATGACCAATGGATTAAAAGTCCAGTGCTCTACCAACTGAGCTAACGACCCTTCGAGGGCACGAAAGGATACCCGAACCGGAGTAGATTCTCAAGCCATTTTTACGTTTATTAGATTAAATGTGCTGACTAATCCCCCAATTGCTCAGCTTGCCTTACCATCTAGAATCTGGCGGTATAATTGCTCAATCCTGCTCACTATTACTGGAATTTGGAACATTTCCACAAAACGCCGGTATCCAGCCTTACCCATTTCCGGTAGTTTCCCGGGATTTCTTGATATTTCCGCCAGTTTCAGTGCCAGTTCATTGCTGTCACCAGCCTTATACACAAAACCGGTTTCACCGTTAACTACTACCCAGCTCATCCCTGAACCCCGCACATCACTTACAAGACATGGCTTCCCCACACTCATAGCTTCAAGCAGTACCAAACCAAATGCTTCTGTTCTTTCGATTGAAGGCAGGCATAAAAGATCACATTGGTTTAACTTTTCATCCCTGACTAAATCAGGTACATGGCCTAGCAACTGGACTTGTCCGGAAAGCCCGCGTTTTTCAACCTGGGCAACCAGGATATCCATGAACTCCCCAGCACCCACAATTTCCAGTTTTAAGTCAACCCCACGTCGAACTGCTATTGAAACCGCTTTCAGCAAATGTGTATAGCCTTTGTAATATGAAAGACGGCCAATACAAAGTAATTTCAACACATTGGGGACAGTGTCAACAGGTTTCGGTACGCTAAAATGAGGCAATGGCTGCAAGCCCAGGGGTATTACAACTACCTTTTCGGTAAAATTACTCAGCGGAATACTGGTTCGTGCATAGGTTGGTGAGGTTGCTATTACTCGCTTTGCACGCCTTAGAAGTGAATTTTCAAAAATCCTGTAAAAGGGATATAGCATCTTAATAAATCGAGGAGATGAGTGGTCAAGAACATCTGAATGCCAGTGAATAACCCATGGAATTTTACCTGCAGCAGGCAAAAACAGCCCAAAAAAAGCAGATACATTTGGCAAATGAAGGTGAATCACATCTGGTTTAAAACCTTTCACTACCTGATTGTATTTCTTATAGAACCCCAAACTTAACGGCACATAAGGGATGGTTCCAAAGGTCTTAAGCAGGTGAATGTCTGCGCCCTTATAGTCAATTATTGAAGTTTTTTCCTTTTCCAGGTGATGATGAACAATTGCTGATACCGAATGCCCCTGTATCAGTTGCTCCTCAATCAGGCTCCCCATGAAATACTCAATACCTCCGCTAAACGGTAGAAAATATTTTCCAATATGAAGGATTTTCATCGAATGACACAGGCCTTAAATAGCAACTCGGATAATAAAATTCAGTCAAATTCTGTTACAATTTGTCCGATTTTAATCGCTTCAGAATACTGCGAAGAATATATTGTATCTGAATGTGTTTACAATAAATACGCTGTGTAACTACCGGGGGAATAATAGATGCCAATACTGGCAACAGGAATTCTAACGCTGCTGCTAGTTTTTTATTCAGGCTATGCCGTACGCGGGCAGAACAGCTCAACTGTCAGTGAAATGGTTGCCAGCTCTTTTCTTTATTCAATGCTGGTTTCCTGGATTATTTTTCTAACAGCCTACATTTTCGATCTCTCTGCATTCCCTGTAAGCATTCTAATTATTGCCGTGACCGGACTGGGGTTCTGGTATGGAAACTATAAAAAAACACCAGCTGGCAGCAACTACAGCAAAAAGGACCTGATACAGAGCCTGATCGTTGTTTTCGGTGCCGCTGTTGTACTGTTCTTCACTTATTTATACATCCAGAAATTTTATACGCCGGTGTTTACCTTTTGGGATGTAGTTGCTTCCTATAACAACTGGGCTATTGAACTTGCAAATGGCGGGTATCATGCAGGTGGCACCGCATATCCAATTTTATACCCTGGTCTATGGTCGCTGATCTATCGCTTACAGGATGATCCAGGTTTCTGGATTTTCAGCAAAATAACACTACTGGCGGCGCCTGTTACACTCTTTGTCTACAGTGTTTCACTCTCCCTGGAGAGACGCTCACTTTTCCCGATCATTTTCATCCTGGCTTGTTTTGGACTGGTTATTTTTCGAACACCTTATTTCCTTTCCGGAATGATGGATATTGCTGTATCTATCCTTGGTATGCTGACTTGCCTGATCCTATGGAAAGAAAGCACTGAAGAAAAACCTGAAGACCTGTCATTGCTTGCCGCAGGCATCACCAGCCTGGTAAAACAGGCAGGATTAGCTTTTTTGCTGCTCGCAGTATTGATAAAATCCATAGATATCTGGAAAGGAAATGTTTCCATCAAACAATGCTGGAAACCTGCGTTAGTAGCAGTTGCTTTACCCTTCAGCTTTATGGTTTTCTTTCTTTACTACAACGATATCGGGCAAATTCCAGCAGGGTT
>JADFVZ010000064.1 GCA_015222805.1 Pseudomonadota bacterium | reverse complement strand
CTTCCCAGCCGTTGACGGGCCACGTAATTCCATCTGGCTACGGGCAGGCAGGCTATCGGAATACTGGCCGCAGGGCAGTTCCCAGCCATTATCTCAAACTCTGTTCCTGGGGTTCCTCGATGAACAGTTTAATGCCCTGCACTCTACCAATACTGCAGCAGACGACCTGATTGATGAAAACCCGGATCTTAAGGAGTTCCTTGAAACCAGCCAGACCAGCCTGGTCCTGGGGGCTGAGTGGAACTGGCTGCAAATGAAGGGTGCGGGTTATACAACCCGGGGGATTCATTCACGTGCCAGGGCACTGCTCACCAACGAGAGCCTGGGCTCAGACGTGAGTTTTGAACAAATTTATATAGGCAGTCATTTCAGCATGATGTTTGGTCAGCGGCTGAAGCTGACAGTTCGGGGGGAGCTAGGTTATTCCAATGCTCCAGTTGATGAACTCCTGGTTAGCGATGGCACTGATACAGTCAACCTGTCCATGACCCGACTACCAGACCAGTTTCGTTTTAAAGCCGGCGGCACCTACAGCGTGCGCGGTTATGGGTTTGAAGCTCTTAGCAACAACCAGAATGGGTCGAACCACCTGATTACTGCCAGCACCGAACTGGAGTACCTGGTGGGGGATGACTGGTCAATTTCAGCATTTGCTGATATCGGTAATGCCTTTAATGATTATTCCGATATCCAGCTCAAGGCGGGCGTCGGTATTGGCTTCCGCTATTACACCATAGTCGGCCCTGTACGCCTGGACTTAGCCTATCCGCTGGATGATTTTGACAACAGCTTGCGGATCCATTTCTCACTGGGTGTACCCATCCTCAACATAGGCAAGGTTTTACCATGAAAAAATGGCTTAAATACCTGCTGCTGGCCTTTGGCCTTGTCTTATTGCTGATACTCACAGGCTACTCATGGCTGACCCGCAGTGAAGCCGGTACCCGCTGGATCCTGGGTTTTGCCGAGTCAGATGAGAAACCGCTGATCGCCTTTGACAACATCAACGGCAGCATCAATAGCGGTATCCACATTGGTAAAATACGCTATTCGGATACGGGTACCAAAGTCAGCATTAACAATCTAAAAACCCAAATTGACTATCACCTGTTTCCGTTAACGCTTGAAATTAAAACCCTCCGCATCAACAATATAGAAATCCTGCTTGCCGAAACTGATGCCGAAGCCCTGGCTGATGCCGAAGCTGAAATCAAAACGGATTTATCCCTGCCACTGGATGTTGACCTTCAGAACCTGGATATCACTTATCTTCTTTATCAGGACTTTGACCTGCAACTGGAAGCAAAAAACACCCGTGCCGCCCTGCAAATCGGTGAAGTTCTCAGCCTGAAAACACTTAAGACCGAACTCGCATTCCGAGCTGCTGATACTGCCCCGGCGACAAATACGGACATGGATCAGGCGCTGGCTGTAAAAATTAAACTATCGGGGCTAACCGAACTACAGCCCCCCTGGAAGCATCAACTGGAATTGGAGCTGGTTCCAGTGATTGATCCTGCCAGCCCGGACCCGTACCTGCAGTTGCTCAACGGTGACACTATCAAGCTCGCATCCAGCGGCAACACCCAGCACCTGCAGCTTGATCTCAGTAGCAGTGGTGATATCAACCTTGAGTTCAACGCAGTATTGCGTGACTTGCTTGAGGAGGTCAACTGGCAAGTCCGGCTGCAAAGCGAGCAACTAGTTTTGCCGCTTGCCGATGAAAGTTCTATCGAACTCCAGCAATTACTCATCAACAGCAGCGGCAACATAAGTCACTGGCAACTTGAAGGCAACTCCCATCTCATCTTTTCCGGCAGGCAGGCTGAAAACATCAACGGGCAATGGCAACTCAGTGTTACAGGTGGCCCGCAAAACATTGAAATTGCACGGCTTGCACTGAACGGTGAAATCGGAAATTTTGATTTTCATGGGAGCATCAATCCGGATAGTTTTGCTATTGATGGAGAGCTGGACTGGAAAAAGCTAAAAGCCGGTGTATTTGTTCCCGACTGGCCACTCGAGCTTAGCAGCAGCGGCCATACCCGCCTGGTTTACCAGGATGATGAAATATCCATTAGCGGATTACTAGCAGTTATAGACAACACCCCTACCCGCCTTGAGGGTGATATTAATGTGCTGGCTAATGCGATTGATGCCACCCTGAACTGGCAAAACCTCAGCTGGCCACTGGCATCTGCAGCAGCCGACTTTGAAAGCAGTTCAGGTAACATGGCAATCAACGGGTCTTTGAGTGAGTATCAGCTGAGTGGCCAGTTTAATCTTGCCGGTGCAGATATTCCTACCGGAGTTTATCAGCTGGATGGCATAGGCACCGAGACCGGCTTGCAACTGCAACGCCTCAATAGCCGAATACTGGAAGGTGAGCTCAACATCAGCGGTGACATCCAGTGGCAGCCTGACTTGCGGACCAATATCAAAATCAACGGTAACAGCATTAATCCCGGCAACTACTGGCCTGACTATAATGGCAATATCGGCGTAGATATGGACCTGCAATGGCAGGCTGGCACCGAGCCAAAAGATGAGCGGATCAATATTCAGCTGCATCAATTAGACGGTCAGCTGCGGGATTATCCCCTACAGGCCAGCGGCAATATACAGATGCTGGGTGGCAACGACCTGGACATGGATATCAAAGCCAGCAGCGGCGATGCCCTGCTGGAGCTCAAGGGAAGAACCGGTCTCAACGACCCGCTGGCCGGCAATGCAGTTTTCAAAATTGTGATTCCTGACCTGGCTCAATTAATTAGTGACACCACAGGGCAAATCAATGCCCATGGACAGTTGCAACAATCACCGGATGGGCGACACCTGCTAGTGAGCCTGCAGGCAGGAAACATCAGCTCCGCCGGATCATCACTGGACATGCTGGAACTGGAAATAGACACACTGATTCCCGTCAATAGCAGCCAGTCACTCCAGCTCGTAGCACAAATTGATGCCGCCAGGATTAACCTGGCCGATCTTGATTTGCCGATTGAGTCGATAAAGTTTACTGCTGAGAAACCTGTAACTGCAGGTCAGGAACACCTTCTCAGTCTTAACATAAATGCAGACGAGAACACCCTTGATACCAGCCTCAAGGCAAACATAAACATGGAACAGGGTAGTTTCAGCCTCGCCGGCATGCTCCAGTCGATAAATATTTTCACCCCTGTTACCGGCAAGATTACCTTACAGGAACCTGCACGGATTGAATATACAGATATGCAGCTGCTGCTCACGCCTGTCTGTTTCCGCCAGCAGCCCGATAAGCTTAATGCAGAAATCTGCCTGGAAAGGCAAGCAGCTGAAGATAATAAACAAATAGCCAGCCGCTTAAAGCTGGATGATTTCCCTCTGGCATGGATAAGCCCTTTCTTCGCCAGCGACCTGACCATGAGTCAGAGCCTGAGTGGTACGGTCACTGTCAACGGCGACCAGTCCCTCAGCAGCATTCAATCTGTTGACGGCAGCATCATAATGAGCCCCGGGATTATTGCCTCAGTGGACACTACCGCCGGAAGCCTTGAAACAAACCAGGGCCTGTTTGCATTCAAACTTGATCCCGGTAACCAGCTTAAAGGCCTGTTTGACCTGCCATTCAAGGTAGGTACCGGTTTAAAGCTTGAATTCAATATTGACCATACAACTGACCTTGAAGCAGCAAATTTCACTGGCAAGCTTGATATCGTCCTTGATGACCTGGTCGCACTTAAATGGCTGGCCCCGGGCCTGGATGATTTATCCGGAACATTTGAAACCCACCTGCAGGCACAGGGCAAGCTTGTCGAGCCTCAGTTTGAAGGCCTTATCGACATCAATCATGCCGGTCTGGTCTACACTCCACTTGGGCTTGAAATAAGCAAGCTAAACCTTGAGGGTAAACTTGCGAGTGGTGCTAACTCGAACCTGCAGGGTAGTTTTATTGCCGGGGAAGGCGAAGGCCAAATTAATGTGGGCATCAATAATTCCAGCAAACAGAGCACGCTCAAATTCAGCATTACCGGCACTGACCTTCAGTTGCTGAATGCCCCCAATCTGAAACTGAAAGCATCACTTGACCTCAGTGCCCTTATGAGTAATAACCAGCTGGCGCTTAATGGCAGTATTGATATTCCCAGCGCCCTGATAACTCCCCCGCCGGGAATGATCAGCAGTACACCGGTTTCTGAAGACGTTGTGGTTTCCGGCCTGGATATTAAAGAAGTAACGCAGAAAAAAGAGTTGCCGCTAGACATTAACGGCACCGTCAGAGTTACCCTCGGTGATGATGTCCGCTTCGTTATGGATATTGTTAAAACTCGGCTGGTCGGAGGCGTTGAGCTGATGTTCGAAGGCAACTCCGGCATTCCCACGGCAACCGGCTCAATCCAGCTGGTTGACGGATTTTTTCATCAATACGGTCAAAATCTTGAGTTCCTGGACTCTGAGATTCGCTTCGATGGCAAAGAAGTCAGCAATCCACTCCTCGATATTTATGCCGTACGGCGTATTTTTGCCGACCCGGAAGTTGAGCTCGCGGGTATTAATGTTGCCGGTCGGCCCGATGCCATTCGCATGAAGCTGTATACAGACCCGGAGACCGATCAGGAATCTGCCGTCGCTTACCTTGCAACCGGCAGCAACTTCGACCATGGAAACGGGGTTGGTGCACTGAATATTGGCACCTACATTTACCCCAAGTTGTTTGTCAGTTATGGAATTGGCCTGTTTGATACTGGCAATGAAGTTTCAGCCCGATATGAACTGACTGGCAATTGGGCCATCCAGGGAACCTCGGCCGAATCAGGTTCGGGCGTAGATGTCCTCTACTCCATAGATCGTTAGTGTATTATTAAGCTGTTAGATTTCGAGTCAAATAAAATATGAGGTTAATACCAATGCCGTTTAATCAGCGCTCCTTTCTCCAACTCTCAGGCCTGTTGTTACTGCTCTCTCTCCTGCTCAGCGCCTGCGACAGTTCAGCAGAGCGAAAAGAGATTTCACTCCAGGCCTGGCAAATGATTGATGATGGCGCACTGGTTATAGATGTTCGCAGTCCCAAAGAATATGCCGAAGGCCACCTTGAGGCTGTTCCCAACATACCCCATGACGACATTGCAGAGCTCATAAAAGTTATCGGCAACAACAAATCCAGGCCCGTAGTTCTTTACTGCCGCAGCGGTCACCGCGCCGGAGTGTCCCAGGAAGCCCTTGCTGAGGTGGGCTACACCAATGTTTTCAATGGGCTGGGCTTAAGTAATTTGCAATCAGCTCGCAGGTAATAAGCATTAGAATGTTTCAGATCGGGGGTCATTAGGCCTCCCGTCTGTATTTAGACCACACCAGCCTTTCCGTTCACCGCATCATTTTGTTCAGAACCGCCCGAGTTGCTATGATAAATGCAAGCTACTTTCAGGTCGGTACAATGAAAAAAACCTTAGTTATTCTTCTCCTCTTCTCGGCATGCTCGGTCACCATAGCAAAAGACCTTGGCTTGCCTGCTGTGAATACATTTCAAAATCGAGAGGCTGCTATGCTAGTTCTCGACAGGAAAAGGAACAAACAGCTGGCGGATGATCTGGTAGGCAGCCTGCACCAGCAGACCGCACCGCAGTCATTAACTATTCTTGATGACTTCAAAAGTAATCTCGAATTATCAACAATTGAGATTGAATACACCTACTTGAAACTGGCCGAATTTGCCAGCTCCCAGGCAGGCGCTCAATTAAACCCTGCTGTACTTGATTACCTGATCAATTATCGGTCCCAGGTTCGGCTGATTCATCCTGAGTCTGCGCAGCACTCGTTGCCATTGTTTAACATACGTGCTGTAGCCTCAGGAGCCCGCACCCTGCAGTTACGAAGACATGACCTATTGGCTGCACAAAGCTTCGGCCAACAACCCCAGGCTTTCTTACAGCATTATCTGGATGTCATGCCGGTGAGCCAGGCAGCTTTGCGGGATGCATCCCTGGTTCTGGCAGAAACACACCAGCAACAGTTGCTGCAATCAAGCCTGCAGTTGCTAAAACAAAGCCAGGCCGATACTGCTCAGCAGGCAGCATTAACTGACCTTAGTGCCGATCTGGGATTACAACTGGAGGATTTCGCTGCGCTGACAACTCTAATTGAACATGCAGATAATCGTCGGTTACCTGAAATACTGGATAAAATCAACACCTCCCTGCCGGCAGAGCAAGGGAAGGCTTTACTCTATCAGTGCTTGTCGAAAAGCCCGGAAATAGCAGCAATTGCCATCCACTACCTGGCTGGATTCTCCGCAACTGATATGAAAATCCACCATGACTTACTGGCTTGGCTGGCAGAACCGAAAACCGCGGCAGCGGCAGCACTTGGACTCAGTACAAGCAATCGTCCTGAAGTAAAACCAGACCTGCTACAGCTGACAGCATCACCACACCCGCAAACCGCCCGTTATGCCCGACTCGCCCTCAACCTCCTTGCTGAATCAGCACTGGAGAATCAGTGATGAGTCAACGGCTGGTTTTGAGCTTCCTGCCAGGGATAATTAAAACATCTATTGCTATCAGTTGTTTGTTGCTGGCCTGCAGCAACATCAACGCAGCCCCTCGGATTGTAAAGTGGACTGAGCAACCTGGCGAACTGGGTCTTGGCTACCCCGTGCCAAAACCGGTTGACACCCCCCTGCCTTTTGATGGTTTTCGCAGTTACAACGGACTCAGGGCCCGTCATTTTGAGCTCGCAGCCAGCACCAAAGTTGTACATCGGAAAATTATTGGTACAACCCAGAAAGGCAGCAGTATAAATGCCTGGCAAATGGGTGATGCCGACCTGCTGAATAATGAAGGCCTGCCGGAAGCCGCCATGCTCACAAACGGAGGTATCCACGCGCGTGAATGGCAAAGTCCCGAAGTAGTTACTGGGATAATGGAACTGCTCGCTGCTAATGAAGAAGATAACGGCTTCTATCGCTACCTGCTGGATAACGCAAATATCATCCTGATCCCTTCACTGAATATTGACGGCTTTAAACAAACCCAGCGTTATCCAGAGAAAAACTGGATAGATACTGATCCGAATGATCCCCAGGGTTCGCCTAGGGACGGGCGTATGCGGCGTAAAAACATGCGCAGTGTTGACGGCAACTTGAGTACCCAGGGCGATCACTTATTCGGTGTTGATCTAAACCGTAACAACCCACCCTTTTATGCTAGCAGCAACCGTAGTTCTGCGAATACCAACTCTATCGTCCATCACGGCGTCAGCGCACATTCAGAAGGCGAAACCCAGGCATTGGCATTTGCGGCAACACTGGGCCCCGAAGACCGCCTGCGCATGTATACCGATGTGCACTCTTTCTCACAGGTGCATTTCTGGCACCACACCGGAAGTAATCGCCTGGCGCTGAATACAGTAAAGGTCCTGCGCCTGTTTAGCGATCACCACGCCGCATTTCCAGCTGCCAAAGAGTATCCATTTAGCCAGCCTAATCAGTTAACCCCGAACCGCGGTATTGGATCCACTGATGAGTACTTTGCCCAAACCTATAAAATTCCGTCATGGACGCTTGAAGTTGAACCCTCCGGAGGTAACCACACAGGCCTGCCCGGCAGCGGTGCCGATTATGGTGGTTTCGCGAGTAATGGCCACGATGGATTTATATTGCCTGAATCTGAAATTAGAAGGGTACGTGAAACCCTGGCCCAGTCATTCAGCATCGCTTATTACAAACAAATGGGTGCAGCATCTGTACGCCGGGTGAGGATTATCAATCAGTCCACTGGTGCTGTTGTTTATGCTGCCGACTGGGTAGCTGATAGTCCTGGCTCTCGCCTTTTACATGCAAGCCAGGTGGAAACCCTGGTTCCGGGTAACGAGTACCGGCTTTGGGTGGCATTCAACAAACCCATGCGCCAACGTGATCAACAGGGAAAAGTCGTAGCCCTGCAGGGAATGCCCCGTGTAGTACTCGACAACGAGCTGGTACTGCATATAGATGGACAGGAACTCGAAATATCAACTACCGAGATCCGCTGGCTTGAACATGAGGGCCTGGCACCCGAGGGTTACCTTCATTACCGTGATGATGCATACAGCCTGGAATTTTCAATAACGGACACCCAGGATAACCGCGACCTGATAGCTACTGGAAATGATTTTACATTGAGTCAAACACTGAGGGATCTGGGTGGTGATTTACTTGATGCTAATCCGGGCACAGTTGTTAACTGGGACAATGGCGGCTGGAGCCGTCTCGAAAACAGCAATGGGGTCTTATCCGAAACAGGTGGAACTGATTCCACCCTGAAAATTTCTGTTTCCAGTACAGCTTCAGAGCCCAGCCTGCTGATTGGTGCCTCAATGTCAGCAGCCTGGCCGGATTTCAACCAGGACAAGCAGGGGCTGTTATTGGAGATCCTGGACAATGATAAAGCGGTTATCTACTGGTTTACCTATGACCACGAGGGTAACCAGCGGTACCTGAATGCTGTCGGCACAATTCTCGGAAATAGAATAGTGTTTGCTGAGCTCGTGGAAACCCGGGGTGGCAGCTTCTCAAAACCCGGTTTTGAACCCGAATACATAGTAGCCGGACAGGCTGAAATAATATTTACCAGTTGCGACAGCGGACGCATGGATTACACCGTCGACTCCCGCTCCGGCCATCTTGATATCGGCCGCTTAACCAACCTGATGGGGTATGATTGCGGATTGCCCAAGCCGGGGGCGCCTGTACGTCAGGAGATGCAACTTAGTGGCGCCTGGATCAATAACAGTTCGGGTAACCATGGTCTGATCGTTGAAGTTCTGCGTGATTCCCAAATTGTTGCCTACTGGTTTAGCTATGATAACCAGGGTAATCAACGCTGGTTCTTTGGCGTCGGAAAAATTGAGGCTGATGAGCTGGTCTTTGATGAGGTCTACACAACCAGGGGTGGCATATTTGGTAAACCTGCAGTTGAAGCCCCGGCTGAACTGTTGCCCTGGGGGGCGATGCGACTGCAATTGAATTGTACAGGCGGCATGCTTAATTTTAATGCCGACAACAGTGGCATGGGTAATGGCCAGTTCCCATTAGATCGCCTTACCGTTATCAGGGGCACTACCTGCCTGCTTGAATAAGCTCATTGAAGACTGATAAAAACAGTATAATCTGTGCGGAAAAACTAAGGAATCCCTGGTTTATCCTGGGTGTGGCAAGTTAATATTCAGAATTACCCAGGGGCATCGGGAGCAGGCGCTATCAGTGTACGGCGGCAAGTTGACCTAAGGTCTAGCATTATACAAGTACTTACTAACGTAGCTGTTGAGACTAACAGGCTCAAGATACCCGTTTATAAAAAGACCACAGGTCGCTAAACAAATGCATCTAATAATGACAGGAAATAACCATGAATGATCGTGAAAACCATAACCGGGTAGTAGGTGAATTTATTAGCCTCGCCAACAAATTCAAAGAAGAAGGCCTGGATCCGCAGTTGATCTCAGCCGGGCTGATGGCTGCCTCCGGGATCTATGTAACATTCGCCACTGCCGGTAATCAGGGGGTTCTAAAAGATAGCGGAATCGATAAAGCGATCGAAATGTACACAAATAACCTGAAGTTTATCCAGGAACAAAAACGCAAGGAACTCGAAGCCACAGCAGCCGGCAATGACCCTGCCGACCTTGCATAAAGACAAGCGCCCTTCAGCACACAGGTAATAATGCCTGTCCTGGAGCTGAAAGTTTTACTCCAGGCTTAGGATCACTAATCCGTATCTAAGCCTGGTTGTCTGTTATGCTCTTGTGGTTATGTTATTGATGAACCGAAAATTAATCGGCTTTTTGGCAATTCTATTGCTGACAGTGACTGCCTGCACAGATGTTGAGGATGGCGTAGCTGCTTATGATCGCAAGGATTATAGCGAAGCCCTGCGTATCTGGCAGCCACTGGCCGAACAGGGAAGTGCAGTTGCACAGTTCAAACTCGGCAGGCTCTATCATTCTGGAGAAGGCTTAACCAGGGACTTCCAACAAGCTGCGTACTGGTATGAGCAAGCGGCCGCTCAGGGTTATTCCAAAGCCCAGTACAATCTCGCCCTGCTGTATGACAATGGCGATGGTATGCCCGAGGATAATAAAAAAGCCGCCCAATTATATCGCCAGGCTGCTGAACGGGGGCTTGCAAGTGCCCAGAACAACCTTGCAATGATGTATGGTGAGGGCGAAGGTGTTCCCCAGGATGATACCGAGGCGGTTCGCTGGTATCTCAAAGCCGCCGACCAGGGGCTCGATTCTTCCCAGTACAACCTCGCCGTGATGTATGACACCGGCGTTGGTATCCCCATGGATAAAGCTGAGGCTGCACACTGGTATCGCAAAGCAGCTGACCAGGGTTTTGCCTACGCTCAATTTAACCTGGCGCTTTTATATGATGATGGCGAAGGTGTTGCCAAAAATGATGCTGAAGCCGCCCGCTGGTACCGCAAGGCAGCCGAACAGGGGGATGCAGATGCGCAATACAACCTGGGTGTCATGTATGAGGAGGGTGAAGGGTCTCCCCCCGACAGTAGTGATGCCGCAGACTGGCTGAAACAAGCTGATAAGCTCGGGATTGCCAAAACACAATTCGACCCGGGGGTAAAGTATGACAGTGGCGATGGCGTAAGCCGGAATGCTGCCCAGGCCCTGCACTGGTATACAAAAGCTGCTGAACAGGGGGATGCAGAAGCCCAGTTCGATCTCGGTAATATGTACGCCGATGGCAAAGGTGTAAACGTGGATTACATCCAGGCATACCGGTGGCTCAGTATCGCCGCTGACGATGGCCACGAGACAGCCGCTGAAAAACGCGACATCATAGCTAAACAAATGTCAGCTGAACAACTACTGACCAGTCAAAAACTAGCAGCAGAATGGCATACAACCAAACCTGAAAAATAACAGCCGGTTACAATCTCAAAATAGCCACTCTTTACCAGGTTGCAGTCATTGTCAGCACCGGTCCGGACTGGATCAATTCAGCGTTGCCATGCCAGCTTTTCTTGTCTACATCTACCTCAAGAATGAAAGCTTTGTAGTACAATCCAAAGCCAACATTCCGAAATGCCTGATAGTTAATACCCGCCTGGACATCCCACAAACCACCGGAATAATCACCAACAGAGGCACTCAGCCAGTCAACACGGGACTGGAGTACCCATTTAGGTGACCATGAATACATATACCAGACCCCAATATTAGGTAATGGAAAACTAGCACTAACAGAGCGACGCTGAAACTCTATCGAACCATCATTGATCAAAACATCACCCTTAATAAAGGTATCCAGTTCCATCCAGTGGAGTCCGGCACCCATTCCAAACTCATGCTGTGGACTAAGGCTGAACTCACGCCCAAAAAATAGTCGGCCAACGCTAACACCGATTCCCCCTTTGACGAAGGACCCTGATTTGAAAATAACATTTTCCCAGCCTATATCTTCCTCAAGGGTAGCCTTACCGCTTGAGCTAGTATCCCATCCCTGCGCCCAGAATGACCATTTTTTACCGAATCGCCAACGGAAGTTTATCGATGCAGCTGTATGATAATTTTTGAAATTGAACACTTCATCAAAATCAATTTCTTCACCGGGACTGCGACCGTCCACCTTCATGTCAAAATTGGTTTTTGGCCAGAAAGCACCAATATCTATATTAAATTTATCCGTCAGGAAGGGGTGGTATTCATCTTCTGCCTGTACCAACGTGGCACAAAACAAGCTGATAAACGGAACTATAACGATAATTTTCCGGGTCATGGTGCACATTCATGATTCCTTAAGTGTGTTGCAAACCAAGATAATAACTCCACATTAATCTAATTATAGGCTCAAATAACTTTCAAGACTAAAAATACGCTTAAACCAGACATGCTATTGTAATTCACCACAAAGCAGTATTGAAATCTGGGCTTACCGATGGACTACAGTTAGCTCAAACATTTAATCCTGTACGGAGATTAGCTTGAAAAAATATATTTACCAGGTTGCAGTTAATGTCAAAACCGGTCCGGACTGGATCAGGTCGGCACTGCCCCGCCAGCTGCTTTTATCCACATCCACATCCAGTAAGAAGGCTTTGTAATAGATACCGAAACCAATATTTTTGAATGCCTGGTAATTAACACCCGCCTGGATATCCCACAGTCCACCCGAATAATCTCCAATTGAGGCGCTCAACCAGTCAACCCGCGACTGGAAAATCCATTTTGGCGACCAGGAATACATATACCAGGCCCCAATATTGGGCAGTGGAAAACCAGCATCGGCTGATACGCGCCTAAACCCCTGCGAACCATCATCGAAAAAGACCCCACCTTTGAGGAAGGTATCCAGCTCCATCCAGTGCAATCCCGCTCCAATGCCGAATTCATGCTGCGGTCCAACACTGAGCTCACGCCCAAAAAACACTCGGATGACCGTGGTACCCAGGCCGCCTTCTACAAATGAGCCAGATTTAAAGATTATATCTTCCCACTCAATATCTTTTGTCAGGACGGCCTTACCATTAGTGCTAGTGTCGTAGGCCTGTGCCCATAACGACCATTTCTCACCAAAACGCCAGCGGAAATTGAGCGATCCGGCCGCCTGGTAATCCTCCAGGTTCAGGGCTTCATCAAAATCTATTTCTTCACCCGGGCTGCTGCCATCTACCTGCAGGTCAAAATTGATATCGGGCCAGAAAGTACCCACATCAAAATTGAAGGTATCACTCAGGAATGGGTGATATTGCTCTTCAGCCTGTACCTGGCTGAAGCTCAATATCGATACCAGTGCAATTACCGTTGTTACTACCCCATTAATTAATTTCATCTTTTTTTCCGTAGTATGAGTACTTATCTGTTGAGTTAAAAACTAAAACTAACCCCTAAAATCGGGCCAGATGTTACAACGTCAAAGACAAAACCATTGTCGTCATAATCCATATCCAGGTAGCGGTAGGCCAGCAGGAAAGAAACCCGCTCACTAAACTGATAGTTTGCTGCAACCGCTGCCTGCCAGGCAAAATCAGAACCGACACCAAAACCGCCTATATCGGCGTTGGCACGGATGTTCCATTTTTCACTTAGCGGCCAGGTACCACGAACACCGACAATGGGATCTATCCAGTCATCACCAATGCTAACTTTGCCCACATTCCCGCCCGGGCCCTGTCCTTCAGCCTTAATAACCGTGTTCACATCAACAAACCGGCCGCCGGCATATAGTTCAATCGTTTCCATTCCTTCCAGCCGGTAACCCACTGCCATATCCGTTACTTTTTGATCAAGAGCCGCCTTCACCACCACCCTGTCAGCAACCGCTTTGTGTGCCAGTGACATCGATGTATAATCAATCCAGCCGGTCCAGGCGCCCTTGCTAGCTTCCATGGAGACAATAAACGCACCATCCAGCTTATCGAAGATATCACTGAAACTCATATCAATATCAGCTTCATGCCCCTTGGGGCCGGTAATGCCGTCAATACCAATAGCCCATAGATACGGGGTGATTTTAAACTCCCAGGAGTCGTCGGTTCCCGCTTGCGCTGCCAGGGGGGCAATCAGCAAGACAGGGAGTAGTAATTTTTGCATTAGTTTCAACGTATTTCCTAATTAAATCTGAATAAAAAAGATATACTATTTTCCCCTAATCATAGGCCAAGCTACATCAATAAACCGCAAATGCCCGTTGATAACAATTTAACTGCCTTGCCTGAGGGTTGCTGAGGGTAATTCCTTGAAAATCTTCTTGTAATCGGCTGCAAACTGCCCCATATGCCAGAAACCCCAGGCATTAGCCACATCTGCAATGAGGGTGTTTTTCGGATCTGCGGCCCATAACTGATGATGGACACCGGTTAACCTCTGACCCAGCATATAGGTTTTTGGGGTCATCCCCAATTCCCGCTTAAAGTGGTTTTGCAGGGTGCGTTCAGATACGCCTGTAACTACACACAGTTCCGCTAAACGTATCGGGGCTACAGCACGGTAGTTGATATAATCCAGTGCCAGGCCCACTGTGTGTCGACTTCCATTTTCGGGGACCCGGGAAAGGGGTGAAAGCCCTGCTATTATTCTTAACAGGCAGGATAGAACTTGTGAATGTATTTCAGAACATTGAAACTCCAGGGCAGGGGCATTAGCTTTTGCCCTAAAAACCATCTGCAGTTTGCGCAAACTATCCCTCAGGCAATCAAGTAATTCTACCGGGGCAGGAATAATTGTTTCTCCGGGACCCAGGGCTTTTTGCAGGTTGATACCGCCATTTTGCTCAAACATCAGGCTCAGTTGGTCTTCCGGAATGCTGAAGGTAAACATATTAAATCCAGGCCGATTATATGCCTGAATCTCTCCATGTTTCGGGAATGAAAGCAGGACGCCCTGCGCCACTGAGTGGCCAAACCAGAATAATTCACTGCAGCCTGTTTCCGGCAATGCAAAAGTCCGCATCCCGGGCGGGGTAGCGCCCTGTTGATTCACATGACAGCCAAAGCGGGCATTTGAAATCAGCATGGAACCAATCTGGGCCTGAAATATCTCTGGCTTGAACAACTCTGCGTTTAGTTGACGAAAATCAGCATCCCAACTGGAAATCAGCCCAGCCAGCTCTTCAAACCTGTCAAATTGACTATCTATCAGCAAGCGTGGCTGTAGTTCTGACTTCATAAAATATGAATAGCCTTTTGCGGTTTTTTGATGTTCCAGTGTACCTGTTTATGTCACACTTTTCGACCCTGGCCATGTCTGGTAAGCCATCAGGGTGTTAGGAAAACTTAAACCATCATCTATTTTCATAAAGGGCGGACAAGTTAAAATATCCCGAGGAGCAGTAATACAGTGAAAAACAGAAAAATAATACAGGCCGGCTTTATAGCCTGTGCCATCGCCATGGTGTCTTTTTCGGCATCAGCCCAGTGGGCCTCACCACCGGTGCAGAAACCCTCTGATCCCGCTGCTATTCAAAAAGCGCTAAGTGGCGGTGTTCCTGCAGGCCGCTGGAAAGAAGGCCTGATGTTTGAAGGCATCGAACCTATGCCCTGGCTTAAAAGTGCCGCCAACTGGTTCCCAAATACTGAAGAAGTTCAGCCCAATGAAATGCGGATCCACTTTATGGGTACTGCCCCCATGATTCGTCCGGGACAGATGAACACCTCCATTTGGGTAATGCTGGGTAATGGTGACAATTTTGCCTTTGATCTAGGTGAAGGTTCGGTTTCCAACTATGTAGCATCAGGTATCGCCCTGAACGAAATCAAAAAAGTTTTTATTACCCATTTGCACGTTGACCATTATGGTGCCCTGCCATATGTATGGATGTTTGGTACCTGGGCGGGCGGCTGGCATGAAAGACTGCGCGTTTGGGGCCCCTCCGGTGCTACCGAAGAATACGGCCTGAATACCATGATTAAAGGCATGAAGATGATGACCGGCTGGCACCGGGATGCATTCAGTGTTTTCCCCGTTGGTAAAGGCTGGGATATCGAATCCAATCAATTTGATTTTAAAGATAACGGCGGTGTTATCTATAATGAAAATGGGGTGAAAATCACCCACTGGGAACGCTCACATGCCAAAGATGGCGCTTCCGCTTATCGCCTTGACTGGAATGACCTCTGCTTTGTCTGGACCGGTGACGGTCGCCCCAGCGAGTTGGATGAAAAATATGCTAAAGGCTGTGATGTTTATGTAACAGAACTGCAGCAGGAAGTGGTTGAAATCAACTCCGGTATCCAGGGTGTTCCTCCCTTCCTGGCGCGCTACACCATTGATACCCATCACACCCCTGCCTATGCCTCTGGCTACCTGGCCAATAAGGTGCAACCGCGCCTGTTCATGACTACCCATATGAGTTATGACCCTTATGTCGCTGAAGAAACTGTTGCTGAAGTTCGTGAGTTCTGGAAAGGCCCCTATCACTTTGGCGCTCCTGACGGCATTGTTGTTAACGTCACCAAAGATAAGATCTGGGTGCGCGAAGGTGTACTGCCTGACTTCCCCAACAGCAAGGCACCGCAGCAGGATTTTGGCAATGGCCAGATGATTATTCCTATGCCGCCAACCTCTCGTGAGAAGATTCAAAATCAGGAAATTCGTGATCAACAACTCGATCCTGACCTTTACTATCCTAAAGGTTACAAACCTGAGCTGCTTGAAGACTGGCCGGCAGGTGGTGACCTGGTAGTTCCGGTTGAAATGCTGCCTGAAAGCCTGATGAAGAGCATGGGTGAACGCTGGCGCCTGAAGGTCAAGAACAATAAAATTCTTGATGAACAGGCAAAAAAGAAATAGACGTTAACACCTCTTAAGTAGAACTATACGGGCCCCGATTGGGGCCCGATTTATTATTGTGATAATGTAAATACACAAACCAGTCCTCAGGAGTATTTCATGAAAAATTCACTTACCTTTATTCTTAAAGTGACAACTTTATCCATGGTTTTAGTCAGCAGCTCGTTATTGGCCCAAAAAAGTGGTCAGTCAGTACAGATTCAATACGGAGTCGTGGTTGGCTCCAAATATGTACAACAAAAATCAAATGCCGGAAAAGGCGCACTGGTAGGCGGCACCATCGGTATGTACGCCAGCAAAGGAAAATCATCCGGCACCAAATTCCGCCGGGGCACTGCTGGCGCTGTTATTGGCAGTTCTGCCACAAAAGCGAACCAGGGCAGCCTGGAAGCACGTGAGTACCAGGTTAAAACGGCAACCGGTGCGGTGGTGATCATTTCTGATCAGACTGAGATCGTGGTAGATGACTGCGTCATTGTTGAAAATGCCGGTGGCAGCAATGCCAATATCCGCCGGGTAGCCGCCACCTATTGCGACCCTGCATCAGCAGAAGTTGTCGCCAGCCTGCATGATGAAGCAGTTGAGGAGGCCGAAGAATGCCTGGCTGCCAAAGCTGAACTCTCAGCCGCATCAGACGATGCTGCCATGGACCGGGCACTGCGTAAAATCTCCATTCTTTGTGATACCTGATCCACAGATAACAAAACCAGCAAGCCCCGCCTGCAGAGTAAATGCACGGGGATCCCGGCAACCCTGAAACAGGAATAAATAACCATGATTATTGCAACATTAATCGTACTCTTGTTCGGGGGTGGCACTTTCGACCTGAACTTCATTGATGATATGAAAAAAGGAGTTAAGGAATACGTCATCGATGCGGAGCGGCAAAAGGACATCTTAATCGATGTCAAAAGCACTAAAAAACTCATAACCGACTTTAATAAAGGCAGGAAATCACAGTTCAAGACCTTCAAAAAACTAAATGCCAACAGGGAAACCAGCCGTGATAACTTTAGTGATTTTTTTACCATCCTGGAGCAGGAGCGTGAACAGTATTATGCAGACCTGGCCACGGCAAGGGTTGGCCTTGCAGGTAAAATAATGGCGGATGAATGGCAGGACATTATGAAACAGTCTGCTGAAGCCGTAGAACAACGCCAACAAAAAGCCCAGAAAAAAAACTGATAAAGCCGAAGCCAAAGGAAAAGAAAAAGTATATTTTGCAAAAACCCAAAAAGTCATCATTGCAACTGTTGCTGATGAAGATAGTCAGCAACAATTGAACAATCAACTGGATGTTTTCAATGCAAACCTGCAAAAACTTCAACACGCGCTGAAATCAAGCAATGTGAAAGAAAATGATGTGCTTGTACGCCAGGATGCCAGTAAAGCAGATATTCAGCAACTCCATGCTGATATGGGTCAGCTGAGGCAATCCGGGCTGAGTGCTCTGGTGGAGTTCCATATGCTGGTTAAAGAAAATACGAATGAAGCTGAGTGGGAGAAAATCATGAAACAGTTCAATAAGGAACTCAGCCTGACCTCTGCCTAGTGTGCTTCAGTGGATCGCAGCACCCCGTTGATCGTATTCCATGGAGCTTGCTTCTAATACAAAAAACCCCGGTCAGGAGTGTTTGACCGGGGTTTCCATTTGTCCATATTGGTAGACAGCGTACAAGAGGTACTAACGACCGCCTTTTTTGCCTTTACGTTTGCCTTTGTTTTTACGTTCCATCGGATTATCAAGGATTTCATCTACCTGATCCTGATCCATATATTGGGCTTCATATATCAGGCCCCTGCTTTCAATGTTTCGCACAAAGGCCCGCAAATGATTACGCGAACCTTGCAGCAGGTTTTCATAGGCCTGGATTACATCCGTATGATCTGATTCTGCAATTGCATCAATAAGATCCTGGATATCGATTTCTTCAATCAGTGCGCCAACGTAGAGCGCTTCGATTTCACCGACAAACCCATTAACCAGCAGGCTCTCATAAAGTGCTAATAAACCGGGGTCTGTGAATGCACCAACAGTATTATCCACCACAGGATCATCAATCGCATATTGGTCGAGCAGAACTTTAAGTGCATCCATATGCTGCTGTTCAGCGGAAGCAATATTGGTAAAAATAACTAATTGCAACTGCTCATAAAAGCTGAGGTAGACATCCCGTGCCATTTTTTCTTCTTCGCGCATAAACACAAGGGTCTCGACCTCATCTACACTCAGGGGAGTGATGACTGGAGTCTTAACAGGCGGTGCATTTTTTGCGTAGAGAGGGGACGCAGCAAATACCACCGACAGTATTAAAACAGGTACCAGGCTGATGAGTTTCATGTGATTCTCCTGAATATAAACATGTACAAAGGTCTGTTGACCCCTGTGTTTTGCGAACATGCTTAGTTTAGGGAAATGATGTTTCCTGAATATTTCAGAAAGATTTAGAATTGTTACAGGTTGTTACAGGTTTAACTGGGAAGCGCTGTTGCATTTATATATAGGTACCGCTAACGACCACGACCTTTACTTTGCTTGCGGGAACCACCCATTGAGGACCCTCGGAAGCGACTGCGTTGTTCATAACCCATTCCAAAGTGGGTTCTATTGTTCTGCCGACTGTTTGCAGCTTTAGATTTTGTTCCCGTTTTTTTCTTCTCAGTTTCAGCTTTGTCTTTGAGCTTGACTGTTTCGGTTTCGACTTGCTTACTCTGGTTTTCTTCAGCCTTTGAGGCAACAGCTGCCGCAGGTACGGAATATAAGCCGAGCACTAAAGCACAGCAAATTCCAATAACCAGTCCGGATTTATTTGAAGCCAACACTTTCCATCTCTGTAAAACGATTAAACCAGTTCCATTCATCCCCAGAACCATCATAGTGATCAGGCCTCCGAATCACAATCTTTCAAATGTAACAATGTGTTTCAGTTGCACACGATGGGCCTGCGTTTGTTAGAATCCGGGTATGACCAGCCCACTCCCGCAACTTCTTATAGTAGACGACGACCCGGCACTCAGGGACCTGTTAACCCGTTACCTGAAAGAACAGGGCTTTGCAGTTAGCTGTACCCCCGATGGTGAAGCCATGAAGCTGCACCTGACTGAAAATACACCGGACCTGATCATTATGGACCTGATGCTACCGGGTGAAGACGGGCTTAGCCTGAGTCGCTACCTGCGTGCCAATACCGATATCCCGGTTATTATTCTTTCGGCAAAGGGAGAAGATATTGACCGCATCATTGGTCTTGAAGTTGGCGCGGATGACTACCTGGCAAAACCGTTTAACCCGCGGGAACTGGTCGCACGGATACGTGCTGTACTACGCAGGAATAATTCATCCACTAGCGCCGCTGAAACTACCGCTGCTGAAGATGGTTTGTTCTACTTTGGCAAGTATGTTCTGAATATGAATAACTATTCCCTGCGTATGGAAAATGAAGATGTTTCTGTTACCAGCGGTGAACTGGCTCTCCTGGGTGTGTTGGCACAGCACCCGAACCACCTGCTCAGTAGGGATCATTTAATCGATTTATTGAAAGGCTATGACCGCTCACCCTTTGACCGCAGTATTGATGTACGGATTACCCGCCTGCGCCAGAAGATCGAATCCGATCCCAAAAAGCCCTGCTATATCCAGACTATATGGGGCAAAGGTTATATGTTCACCCCAAAGGGTGACTCTGGTTAACAGCAATGCGTTTTCCTAACACCCTTTTTGCCAGGACCAGCCTGACCCTGTCAGCAGCATTACTGGTGTTTATGCTATTTACCGCAATTGTGGTGTTTAAATATTTTATCTTACCGATTGGCAAGCAGGGTGCCAATGATCTTGCTGCACTGATGGTGCTTTCGGCAAAAACCTGGGTAGAGCTACCGGCTGATACCCGCAAAGATTTTGAACTTGAACTCGCTGAGAATCACAACATCAAACTGGTAAGCGTACAACCCGAACCAGATTATACTGAGCTGCTTGTACATTCTCCTTATATGCTTTTCCTTGAAGATGAATTCTCAAAACGCCTTGGTGATGAAACCCATGTTTACCAGACCAGTAGCCTCAATTCCCACTACTGGGTAGGCATACCGATGGCGGAGCAAACGCTTTACCTGGGCTTTCCTCACTCCCATATTGATGCAAAACCGCCCCGGGCCGCACTGATGATTTTCCTTGGCGCCAGCCTGTTTATTATTCTGACCACACTGCTGATTGTCCGCCGTATTACCCGGCCACTCTCAGATCTTGCAGCAGGCGTGCAGCAGCTCGGCGGCGATGGACAATACCAGCCGCTGCTGGAAGACGGGCCGGAGGAGCTCGCGCAACTCTCCCGTAAACTGAATCAACTTAACGGACAAATCCAGAGCTTGCTGGATAACCGCACCACGCTACTAGGTGGAATATCACACGACCTGCGTACACCACTGGCAAGAATGCGCCTGGCCATCGAACTGCTTCAGGGTAAAGAAGACCCGGACCTGCTGCAGCAAATTCAACTCGACCTGGAAGACATGGACACCCTCATTGGGCGCACGCTGGAAGTAGCAAACCTGATGCAAACATCAGACAGAAGAATCGAGGAAGTTGAAATCCCACTGTTGTTGCAAAAGCTCGCCGCCCCTTACGAAAGACAGGGAAAAACAATCAAACTGATCAGTCCGGATAGTTGTACCCTGCACTTGAATGAATTGGCACTGAATCGAATCCTGGGCAACCTGCTGGACAACGCATTGTATTATTCAGCTGATCAGGAAGTGATACTTCAACTGCAGGTGAAGAAGATGAGCGTTAAGATTTGTGTGCAGGACCAGGGGCCGGGCATCCCCGAAGACCAACTAGAAAAAGTATTCCAGCCATTCTACCGTCTCGATCCATCCCGCAACCGCAGTACTGGCGGCACCGGTCTCGGACTGACTATTGTGCGCCAGCTGGCAGAGATAAACGCCTGGCAGCTCACCCTGGCAAACCGCGAGAACAAGGGATTGTCTGCTTGTATTGAGATTCAAACAGAATAACCCGGTTTCCCCGGCTAAATTTCCTTCTATTACACAGTCAGTATAAAATTATCAGATATTCAAGTTTCAAAAGATTGAGGTAGACCATGTATAGTACGTTAGCGCGAATTTTTGTGCTGTTTTTATTGTTGACGATTAGCCTCGCCGTACAGGCGGATAAAACCGATGTGGTTTACCTGCAAAATGGCGACCGTATTACCGGTGAGGTCGAAAGTCTATTTCGCAGCAAACTTGAATTCAAAACCGATCACATGGGTACCGTCCATATTGAGTGGGAAGATATCCGTGAAATTATCAGTACAACCGGACAGGCAGTGGAACTGACAAGTGGACAGCGCCTGTACGGGCCGCTGACAAAACCGGAAAACATCGATATCCTCGTGGTGAAAACCGATACTGGACCAGTTGGTGTAAAAACGGACGATGTTTATCGAATGTATCCAGTTGAAGCCGGTTTTTGGGATCGACTTGACCTCACTGCCAGACTGGGATTCAGCTGGGACAAAGGTAGTAATGTGGGCAAATACAATATCGGGGCTGATGCAGTTTATCGCCGCGCTGAATCACTATCCCGAGCTGATTTCAGCACCGAGATCACTACTGTAGACGCGAGGGGGAATAAGGGGGAAGAGGACTTTAGTTCTTCTACCAGGCGAACAATATTAGGTGGTAACCATCTTGTCTACAAACAGGATAAGCGCTTTCTGGTTTATTTTGGCACCCTTGAACAAAACGATGAGCTTGGTGTTGATTTGCGAGTCCTGGCAGGAGCTGGCTACGGTTACATACCCATACGCTCACAGTCCAACTGGCTATCACTGGCGGCAGGATTGAATATTAACCGCGAATACCCCGGAGAGGGAGACCCGGAAACCAACCTTGAAGCTACAGGCATGCTGACCTACGAGTATTACAAGTACGACACTCCGGAACGCTCATTTAAAGTTAATTTAATGCTGTTCCCGAGTATTACAGATTTTGGCAGGTTTCGGACTACCTTTAACACTGACTTCCGCATTGAAATTGTTGAAGATTTTTTCTGGAAGCTGGATATTTACCTTACTTATGACAGCGACCCTCTTTCCTTAGACGGCGCCAGCAGTGACTACGGTTTTACTTCATCGGTGGCTTATAAATTCTGATATAAACTTACCCACTATTTATTATTCTTGCTTCTGCTGGTCTTTAGCCTGCAGTAATTCATTGACCCCGAAACCATACTTTTCGGTTAAGTCCATGACCCGGGTAACCGGCACATCCAGATAAGTGATTTGTTCAGCCGGCAATATTTGAGTAACCCCGGACCAGGTATTTGGAACACTGGGAATATAAATCATCGAGCGTCCATCCGGGAGTTTTTCCACTTCAAAAGCAATCCGTTCAGCGCTACCCAGTTGCACTGACACAGCCTTCATACCTTCGGCATCACCGCTGTC
The DNA here is from genome assembly GCA_015222805.1 of Pseudomonadota bacterium. Taxonomy (GTDB): domain Bacteria; phylum Pseudomonadota; class Gammaproteobacteria; order Xanthomonadales; family SZUA-36; genus SZUA-51. The sequence goes on along the minus strand of JADFVZ010000064.1, from coordinate 36,589 downwards.
AAAGCCACTTTTAATGCTTTTCACTATACTATAGCCGGGAATGTTCATTAGCACCTTTGACTCCAGGACCTTGACCAATCCGTCCGCAAAAGTGTACCGGGCTATCAAGCCTGCCAGAAATGACACCACAATCACAGCCAGGATAGCGATCAGGTTTGCCAATGCTACTCCGCCAACCGTATCTACCGGAATCCAGTCAGCTAATGGTTTTGCAATAATCATCATAAAGCCGATGGCTTTACCGAGGATGTAACCCAGGAACATCAATGGCACCAGGAAAACCAGGCCGCCAATCACTGTAGTCAGAATAAAATTCATCACGAGTTTACCTTGCATAATGATGCCTTTGTTTAGTCATAGCCTTAACGTGCGAAAGGCTGCTTGTACATCGCCCAGACGGAATGACCTTCCTCGGAAACCGCCCAATCCAGCCGTAGTGGCATACGAAATGCCATAACTCTGAAGCTCAAGCCTACATCCCATTTTAAATCTTTAATAAACAGGTCAGAATTATATTTGGGCGCGACCCGGCCCGCCTCGGCAAAGGCCACCACCTGCCACCAGTCAAGTTCAAGATGTTTTAAAATAGGCCATTTATCCAGGCCGTTAACCTGTGGGATCATGCGTAATTCTGCACCGTAATAAACGGCTGATTTATCATGGAAACGACTGACTGGATAGGCCCTCATGCGGTCAAAGCCACCTAACTGGGAGCCAAAACCCGGAGGTGGTCGATGGCTCACTTCACCGGTAGCTTTATCCAGCTTCCAACTCGGGGTTGAAGATGTCCAGAAATTGAGTGCCAGTACCTGTTGCCGGAACCATTTAGAAGTCCCCAGGTTAATATACTTGCTGGCATCAAATTCCAGGTTGGTCCAGGCATTACTGCTGTCTCCCCAGCCAAAATCCCGGGTAATGGTGAATTTCTGGCGACTGCCATAGCTCGCATTTGGCAGGAAGTCAGTATTATCATAATCTAGCCATAACATGACCCCGTTAGTGCTGGCAGAAAGCAGATCTTCATCTTCAATTTCGTCCAGGTCCCGATAACGGTAAAAATAACGGCCGCCAATTTTAGTTTCACCGCTACTCAACGGGTTCCATTGGGTCCCACCTCCCGGATCAGAGATTAACAAACCATTGCGGGTCTTATAAACAGTTAACGGATTTTCCCTGGCCCTGCCGATCGCCAATGGATAATTAAAGGTAAATTCAATGTGCTGATCGTTGCTAATACCGGTAATAAAATCATCTTCGGATGAATCGTTGGAGCCTGCCGGAACGCCTCCATTACGACCAGGACCTTCATAGAAACGTTGATCGGTATAGTGAGCACTCAATGCAAAAATATCAAAAAACCACCTATCAAAACCATTGAACCGAAAATTTCCCAGTGAAGCCGCCAGTAGCCAGGAATCATTATCAGTGGTAAATGCCGTGGCGGTTAAATTACTTTGCGGTTGGCGAATCCCCGAAACAAAGCCCCCCAGGCCATAAGCCCGGCCTAATGAATCAGTTGAAAAAATATAAGGTATCAAACCCCAACGGGTATCACCGTATTCTTCATCTTCATCCAGGGTTATCGAGGTTGCAGAAACACTATTGATGCAGGCAAGCAACAGCATAGTACATGCACCCAGGATTCGGATTACCGGGTTCTTGCTGTTGTTAATATTCATCCTCATTTTTATAACCCATATCAATAAAGCATTTTAGTTTAACGATAATAGCACTTTTGACTACCGACAAAAAAGCAGGCAGCTCATCCACTTTGACTTAATACTGCTTACCGTTTATCGATTTTGAAATGCTTCTTTATTGGAATAATGCATGGGCCTGACAAAAGGATGAATTGTAAAAAGGCCCTGCTCAGCTCCAGAATGCCAGGATTCTCTCGAACAACCAGAAGGCCGCAAGTGTTCCAATTAGATAGCTTGCCGGTTTTGAAAACCTGTCTGCAACCATCCAGGTACCCTCACTCGCCTGTGACTTGCTGCGATCAAGTATTTTGTGCAACAGCAAAAAGACCAGAAATACTGCGGCAATAAACATCAACTGTCCCAACTCCACCCCAATATTGAAAAATGCCAAGGCTATCGGTATGGCTGTTTGCGGCAGGCCTATTTCAATCAGGGCGCCGGCAAAACCAAAACCGTGCAGCAGTCCAAAAACAAAAGCAACAACCCATGGCATGCGTGCAGCGAGGCCTGGCCGACCCTGCTGCTTATGAATAATTTCTGTAGCAACCAGCACGATACTCAGTGCAATTACTGCTTCAACCGGACTTTGCGGCACCCTGACCCAGCCCAGCGTTGCCGCGGCAAGGGTCAGGCTGTGCGCAAGGGTAAAGGCTGTCACTGTGCCGATCAGTCGCGACCAGTTCCCCACCAGGAACAGCAACGCCAGCACGAACAACAAATGATCAATTCCCAGCAGGATATGCTCAACCCCAAGGCCGGCATATGTAAGGGCCACCTGTGTCCAGGTCTCCGTTTTGCTGACTTCAAAGGCAGGCGTGCCGGGTGTTAACCGCTGGGTCTGGCTGGTATCGTCCAGCCGCAGTATTCGTGCGAGCACATCCGTACGAGTTCCAGGCAAACCCTTAATCGTCAGGGTTTCACCATAAAGACTGCTTTCACAGCTTACACGCCAGCGCTCGATATAAGCACCGCCAATAAATCGGGAAGATGGCTCGGATTCAGTGCAGTGCGCGGGAAAACCCACATACAAGGCCAGGCGCTTGTCATTCTTTGCAGGCACTTTCCACAACACATCCCATGTTTGCGGATTGATTTCTATCATTTCCAGATAGCCGGGGCGCACTTCATGCCCGCTCACCATGGATGGTAATAAACAGGCTAATAGAGCAATCGCATACAGGTGTTTTATTACATAACGCGGCATGATTAATTGGCAGGCTGAGGTGAGGCTGCGGCTGAAGCCTGCGGAGATTGCACTTCTATACTGTAACGTTTGCGTAAAGCCTGGTAGAACTGGTTATTGGCATTCCGGGTCCGTTCCGCCGTCAGGTCACGCTCCACGTTCCTGGCCACTTCTTCAAGCCGGGAGTCACGCCCCGGATTAAATTCAGAAAGATACACCAGGTGCAGGCCGTAGCCGGAAAGATAAGGCCCGCTCCAGCTACCTTTTTCCGCAGTAGCTACCAGTTCGGCAAACTTACCCCCAAAAACGCGTGCTATGCCTGCCTTGCTTTCGTCTTGCATATTACGCGGCAGCATGCTGGGATCACCCATTGCCTTCATTTCAGCAGCCGAAAACTCATTATTTACCAGGCTTGTAAGCACACGCCCTGCGCGCGCTTGCGGGTCCACTTCTGACCCGGATGTTTTGATAAACACCTGTTGAAAGCTAATGGATTCTGGTTGCCGGTATTTGTCTGCATTACTATCCAGATATTGTTGCAGTTCAGCTTCAGTAGGCGGGGTTAACTCAACCAGGTCGGCATTCAGGAATTCAAACTTCTGCTGCATTCGCCGGCGAATAATCAGGTCGTCCTTATCCAGCCCCAGGGCCAGCCCTTCGCGGTAAAGAATCTCTTCTTTGATATGGCTTTCAACCAGCCCATCAAATTCTTCGGCTGTCGGTGGACGCATCCAGGTGCGCTCGAAGGTTTGCGACAAGCGTACCAGTATAGTTTCATCAACAATTATGCTTCTGGGATTTTCCGGCAGTGGGTCATCATTCACAAAATAATAAAGTGCAAAAAGCGCTGCACCCAGCACAATAAAATGGAGCAATGGTTCACGCAATATTTTCAATTAAAACCTCACTGGGGTTAGCCACCCTGCTACAGGACATCAAATGTGTAACTATACCGGAACTAGCATAGTTAAATACTGTTTCACAGGATAAATTGTTAACTGTTATACAGCTTAACTATGCCTTAGAACATAGTTACCAGACGAACCCTCAACATATCTCCCCGCGCATTATTTTTCTGTTCAAAAATCTTCCCATAAGAGCCCAGAAGTGCAAACCGGGCGTTCACTATATAACCCAGCGCCAATTCTCCCAACCATTGATCCAGTTTATTGTCATTAGGTATACCGTCGGCAATGGTACGACCACCGTTTTGGTATTGAAAGCCCAGCGATACCCAGAACCTCCGCGTAAATTTATGGGAAGCTTGCAGTTCAAGTGAATATAGCGGGTCTTGTGATAATCGGTTTACGTTACCAAACGGGTCAGTATTATCAGCATAGATATTTACCTGCGGTGTGATTTCGAGGAAGGTATTACGTCTGGTTTTTTCCAGGGGGATAACCATAGGCAAACCCAATTGATAACCCCATCGATTGAAACCGGTATTAATTGCTCTCGTATTATCATAGTGACCAATGGGAACCAGCAATCCCAGCATGGCATACATATGAAAACCTTTATGGTATCCACGCCATTGCTCTGGCGTCAATGCAGGGGCACCCATTAAACCAAGCCTGAATGAGACCACGGGATCACCCGCACCCCGGCGGGTGAGAACCGTAGTCGTTAAACCACCCTCCACCGAATCAGGGTTAGCTTTAAAACCGACTTCCGCATAGCTGGCTGACAAACCCAGTTGGGCAAATCTTCCAAACAGGGAAAAACGTTGGCTATATGAAACAATTGCGGTTTGAGTATTAATGTCCGCCTTGCCGAAGGTATCACTCTGGCCAAAACGGAAGTTAGAATCTACATCAAGGTAGGTGAAAGCAATGGATTTGTTATCAACAGGCGTGAGGAAATTGGTACGCGGGCCTGCTCCCTGCGCATTCACCTGCAGCGACAACAGAAGCAACAACAAAGCGAATAAATTCAGTTTGTTTTCAAGCACAGGATGATTCCCAGAACTGCTCTCATTTGATCATTGTATAGGACATCCACATATATTTTGCAAAAAAAGCCACCATATTAAATGGTGGCTTCCCTGTACATTAAAACGTTTTATTTAGCGTTATCTTTATCCAGCATTTTGCGGATATTTACAGCCCATGTGGTAAACAGTTGCCTGAGGTTTTCCTCATGGTTGTCCCGGGTCAGCTTTTTATGAGTATCACCAATTGCCCTTTCACCTTCAACCAGCATTAATAGTTCGCGGCTTGTAGAATCACGGAGCTCTGCAGACAGGATTAGCTCACCAGAACCCAGGGTTTCAATTTCATAGCCATCATCACCTGATTTTGTACCCGGTTTTACATAGGGGGTAATACTCAGCAATTCGACTTCAACCCGCAGCGTATCACTGGCTGATTCAGTAACCAGGGAGTAGCCGCCGTTAGTTTCCAGCTCCTGTTTCATGGCATCCATGAACAATGCCTGGACTGCTGCACCGGTACCCTGGTCAAAGGTCCAGACTTCAGGATTATCCTGTTCCCAAACAGGCTTAAGAACCTGGATGTTCTCGATATTCAGGGGCTTGATTAAAACCTTACTGTATTTGCTTAAATTTAATCCCGCTTTTGTATAAAGAGGAGCCGTCGGGTTTGCGGACAGTGACGATGCTGCAAATAACAGTATTAACAGGACCGGGATTAGTTTACGTCCGACAGGAAAAATATAGTTCATGGATAACTCCTTATTCTTTATTGACCAACAATTATAAGCACAAGCTGAAAATTCAGTTCGATACTATACCATGTTGTCCCGACTTACTCAGCAGGCCGAATCGATTTTGATTCATTCAGGGCATTCACCAGGATTTTTGCCCAGCCACTAAGAATTTTTTCGGCGGCTATCTTGTTGGTGGAGGAATTTGCCCAGGTATAAAAACCACCAAAGGCATTATCAGCCTTGCGACTCATAGCTTTCACAATCAGGTCACTGGTTGCAGAGTCATACAACTCAAGATACAAGGTCATTTCACCGGCGGAATCAACATATACGCGATCACGGCTATTAGATCCAGCATTAGGCGCATTCACATCCAGGTTAATAATTGCCGGACGGATGATCATTACATCTTCTGCAATTTCATCGGTGAGTTCATAGCCGGCTTCTTCGAGTGTTTTGGTAAATACTATATTGAATTCAGTGGCCAGGGTCGTTTTGATTTTGTCGATATCTTTGGGTGATAAGCGCTTGGCAGTAATTGAATTACTATGGCGTTGATCACGCTCCCAGTTCTTTTTAAACGCCACGGCTGGAGCTAGCAGTTTAACCTGTTTATATGTAGCGAGACTGGCACCGGGCTTGGCATAAACCACCCCCGATTTTGATTGTTTAACTAATTCAAGGCCATCAACTGTCACCTCGGGGAATTTCTGTGTTTTCTTAGCCATGGCAGGTGAAAGTACCGCCAAACTTAATATACAAACTAAAATTACTAGGGATATTTTATTCAAGTTCATATTAATTCCTTACTAATCTGGTAGAAACCCAGGCTAAAATTGTAGGTGATGTGGGCAGGACTCGATAATATAAGGGAATTTCAAATGATTATCCAGAGCGCAAACGATAAAGCGAAGCCTGTCCAGACTGGAACCCACAAACTCTAGCGCTCCTGCATCTGCTCCAGCATTTGTTCGCACAGCGGCTCAGTGTTTGCCAACCGATCCAGCGCTCCCTTGGCTAAAATAGAAATCCCAGCCGTACCGACAGCTAGTCCACCACGAACCAAAGCCTTGGCAGGATCTACACCCACCGATGGCTTTTTCAAAGTTCCACCAACAAGGATAAAGGGATTAATCAATTCGCCAGCAGAAAACTTATACGCCTTATTAGGGATAGTATTAAAATTAAATTGTATTTTTTCGGATTTTAAATCCAGTTGCCCCCTGGCAAGCAGGGTTATTTTATTAGTCGTGAAAGCCACTGCGGGAGCCGTTTCCAACAGACCATCAGTGAAATTCACCCTCGCAGCTGCACAGGTAATTTCCAGGTCCTCACTTTTGCCGGAGTTTGGCATGATCAGTTTAGCTAACTCTTCGAAGAAGAATGTGTCGAGTATGCTCAGATTCACACCTTTCAAAACCCCGCCTTTACTTCCCATTTGCACACTGCCATTTAACGAACCAGCCAGCTCTTGTAAATCACGTCCGTTGCCTTGTATCTTCAAGTTCAAGTCTAGTGCAGGCATTTGATCAAGGTCCTCCTCTAACTGCCCAAATAGATTCAGGCGCAATCCACTGACATCCAAATTAATTTTTATTGTTGCCTTGTCTTTGCCTGTAGGTTGAAGCGAAACTGCAGCGTTAAAGCTACCGTAAGGTCCGAGTGCTGTCACCCGGGGAATATCCAGGACTCCATCCACCAGCTCGGCTTCAAACAGAAGGTCTCTCAGACTGCCTTGCTGGTATTCAAGCTCATTGATATTCAGCTTGAGTTGCGCATCAATTTGTTTCAACAGATCCAGCGGCAGAGGGGTGGCCGGTATCATTCGCTGACTACTGCCATTGTTGTTGCCCGCTTCAGCAATTGCTTCAGGACTTGCTTCTGTGGGTTCATCGGCGAGTAAAAATGGGCGCAGATCGAACCTGGATAAATTTATGTCCAGCTTGATTTCCGGCCGGGTACCCAGCAGAGAGACAGTCAACTCACCGGAAAAATGGCTTTCTCCCAATGAACCATTAATGTTGCGGATAGAAAATTCATTAGCATTGCCATCAAAATCAACAGCAAGGTCTAGTGCCAGGGCAGGCAGCAACTCACCGTTCAAATGCCCCAGGGTAGAAATATCCTCTGTAACCGCACGAATAGCAACATCCACATTATCCTCAAGCGGATCATCACCCACTTCACCACGTAGGAAAAGCTGCAGGTCACCAATACTGGCCTCAAATTTCTGCATGGATATATGACCATCGCTACTTTCCCCTTTTACCCTGATTTTGTAAGTGGCCAATGCTGGCTGAAAAGCTTTTAACTCGGGAATAAGATGGCGAATATCATCACCCTGAAGATCGACATCATATTGAATATTTTTACTGGTATTGAAAGGCCAGCCTAACTGAAGGTTCACCGCCCCCTGGGTCGTGTCAGTATTAAAGCTAAGTTCACTTATACTTAAAGTATTTGCGGCCAGTGTCAGGGAACCACTGCTAGCGAACGAGCCCTGGGAGAGGCTGGATTTACCCTGATCAACTATCAAGCCATGGAAGTCCGGCCCCTTGATGGAAAATTGGGCACTGGAGCCGACCCAGTTATCCTGGGGTGTTAACTGACTGTCAATTGCTATATCTGTGGTACCAACTTTGCCGATGATCTTTTTCAACTGCCAGCTACTGTCCACTATGGCAACCCTGCCACCCAACCGGTATGCCTGGCCGGGTACAAAAATATCGATGCTATCGCCAATGGCAGGAAAACGTTTCAAGGCTGAAAGATTATTCCCGGTAATTTCAAAATCAACAGTACTACCAGCCAATTGATTGCCAGGAATAATTAGCCCTCCGGCGGCGAATTGCACCGCCTCAAATTCAGTTTTGAAGTTTTCCAGTTCTATGCCCTCGTTGAGCAGCCGCACCCTGGAACTGAGCTGATAAGGTTTTGCCGGCATTTCCAGCCCGGCACCCAGCCGACCCAGCATTTCAGATAAATTTCCACCACTAAGGCTGAAGTCAAAATTACTACCCGCTCCACCGGGATTAAACGCAATCAAACCACCAAGTTCAAGCCGGTCATCGTCAATAGACAGCAATATTCCGCGCTTAACCAGCAAGCCTTCTTCCAGCAGTTCAACCCTTGCATCAAGCTTAAACGGCTGCTGAGGCAAAACATCGACCCCTAAAGCAGACATGAATAAATTCGCATCATCTCCGTCCATATTCACATGCAGTTTAGTGCCAATATAGTCCGGGCCCGGACCCAGCACACCAGAAAGCACTGCCTGTCCAATCGAAGTCTTCAGGTCAAGCTGGATAAGTTCAAGATTTTCATCAGAAACATCCAGCTTGCCGTGTATAGAAAACGCACCGGTGGCCAGGCCTGAGATACCCAGCAACTGCCGAAATTGCACGATATCATCACCCTCGATGGATAAATTAATACGACTGGCATCCAGATTGGGGAAGTTTGTTAACACGGCATCCAGCCTGAGCTCGGCCCCGCCGATATTCATGTGTAGGTCGGGCAGGTTTAGCGTGGTTCCCACGCGACTTGCCTCAGCCTTAATACTGAAGGGTTTGTCTGGCCAGTTTTTGACCCCAAATATACGGGTTACAGAACCCAGGCTGGGGCCGTGAATTGCCAAGCTCAGATCAACAGCATCCAGTTCCAGCAGATCTGAAGCTTCAGCCGCTATATTTATAGTAAGGTCACCAACACTACCATACAGACCGGCAGTATATTGACCATCAACGGTTTCACCCCTGGCCCTCAACGAAAACTCACCGACACCAAGACTATCAACCCCCAGCATCCCGGTAATATCGTCTGTATCCGGGCCCTGTAAATCAATTTTGAACTGTGGCCGGCGTGGCTCTAGCAAATCATCAATAAGTCCATCTACAACCAGGCTAAGTGAGCCAAAATGACCGGAACCACTAAAAGCGATATCCTCCCCGACCATGAGGTTTTTATAAGGCCCAATGAATCCGACATACTCCACCAGGCGTTGGTTTAAACTGCCATCCAGATTTATCTGCAGCATACCGTCAGCTTGTTGCCGCTGGTCGAAAGAAGCAATATGCAGCTCCTGTTTCCTGCCCATTTCAGCATCGATGTAAACAAGTGTTGTATTGCTGAACTTAAGTCGATTAAACATAACTGCCGGCTCATGTCCTTTATCACTGTTCTCGGGTGATGCTTTTTTCTCGGTTTTTTTCCCTGGCTCCCAGTTATTCGCACCCTCAGCATTGGTCTCCAGCTTGATATCCAGGTCAGCAATTTGCAGGGATTCTATAATTAATGTGTCACCAAAAAGTGATGCGCTATCCAGCAACAGTCTGAGGGAGCCAAGCACGAGCAATGCCTCTTCATTTTCCCATTGCGGGTTAGAGAGACGAACATCTGTTAGCACCAGTTCGAGGCTTCGACCAGCGCTTATTTCCATATCACCATCAAAGCTGACGGAGTAACCGCTCAGCTTGCTGAGGTGATTTTCCAGGGGCCCTTTGAACAGGCCGGGATTATATAGGAGTAATGCTATACCGACAGCCAGAGCAACGCTCAATAACAACAACCATTTAAATAGCCTCTTCATAGCGTAAGCATAACGGATTTACCTGGTTTGAGTGTTTCTGATTGGCCTGATATCAGCACATCAGTTGCACTTAGATGTGTATAAGATTTTACAAGTTCAATTTTCCGCCTAGTGTAAAATTATTCGTTACGGACTTTTTTAAAATCCCAGAATTTATTTCAACTCAACCAGTAAAAAGGGGCGCGACTTGCCACATAAGACCCTGAACATCCTTTCAAACAAGGCCACTCGACTGAGTTTCCTGCTCTTGTTCTTGTTACTTGCGTTGTTGCCCGGCAATGCACTTGCTCAGGGCGAAGGTCCGCGCGTCTATATGCCGGCACCAGTGGGGACTAACGCGCTCTCTTTGACCTGGATGGATATGAAGTCGAATATGAATTTTGCCGGCAACATTCTCATTCCAGGTGCGAAAATCCAAAGCGACATATTAGCGCTGAATTACAATCGCTGGTTTGCCATCGGTGGCCGCCTGGCAGAAATATGGATTACAGGCATCGTAGGCAATGTAGACGGTGCTGCTAAAACTTCTCCATTTGGAGCTCTCTCTGCCGATGTATCCGGAATAGCAGATCCATACTTTGCCCTGCGGGTTGGCTTGATCGGTGCGCCCGCGATGGATCTTGCAACCTTTATGAAGACCCCGCAAAAATTCCAGATGTTTGCCCTTGCTGGTATTTCACCAGCCTTTGGCGACTACAAACAAAGCCGACCGCTTAACCTGGGCACCAACCGCTGGGCCTTGAGGCTGGGTTTGCCCATGACCATGCCGTTAGGTAGTAAACCGGGGACCTGGCTGGAAATCAATCCAAATATGTATATTTATGGTGATAATGACGAACCTTACCAGGCCAACCGGCGCAGCCAGGATAATCTCTATGTACTGGAGTCCCACTTATCCCACAACTTCACCCCGAAATTCTGGATGAGTATTGACTTGCGCTACCAGAATGGCGGCGAAACCAAAACTGACGGGGTTTATGACGACAACAGCGTCAACCGACTCGGCGGTGGAATCTCTGCAGGCTATTCATTTAACCGTGCCTGGTCTGGTTTCTTCGGTTATGGCGATGTGATCAGTGAAACTGATAACAGCAAACTGAACATGTGGCGCGCCCGTTTAATCTACGCATTTTGAGCAAAAAAGAGGATTTATGAAAACTTTATTAAACTTAATTACACAGTTATGCCTGCTAGCCGGCTTGTCCGGCTCAGTGTTTGCTGCTGAGTCTGCAGAAGAGCTGGCAAAACATTACTCAATCTATGCCGAACGTAACTATCCGACACAAGTTTACTTTGGCGATACCCACCACCATACCGCCAACTCCGGCGATGCCTTTATGGGTGGCAACCGCCTCACGCCTGAACAGGCTTATCGCTTTGCCCGTGGCGAGGAAGTCATCTCATCCTCAGGCATACCGGCTAAACTTTCCCGACCACTGGATTTCCTGGTGATTTCAGATCACACCGAAGGCCTGGGAGTTATGTACGAGGTCTACAATGGCAACCCGGCATTTATGCAGGATGAACTACTGGCCAGCTGGAAAGATGCCATGCATAAAGGCGGCCGGGCCACCCAGGACGCTATGAATGACATTATCGTCAGGCAGGGCAATGGTACGCTACCGGAACCAATAACAAACCCTAAGATCTCTGGCCCAATCATGAAATCCGTATGGGAGAAATATACCGAAACAGCAGCGAAATTCAACGACCCGGGCACTTTCACTGCCATGATTGGTTATGAATGGACCTCGGTTCCTGGCGGTAACAACTTGCACCGCAATATACTTTTCCGCGACAATAAAGACAGGGCTGATCAGATGATGCCTTATTCCTCCTGGCAGAGCGAAGATCCCGAAATGCTCTGGGCATGGATGGAAGCTTATGAGAAAAAAACTGGCGGCAGCGTGCTGGCAATACCCCACAACGGCAACCTCTCAAACGGCCGCATGTTTGAAATTGAAACCTTTGAAGGCAAACCGCTGACCGAAGATTATGCGCAACGCCGCCAGCGTTGGGAAGTACTCCAGGAAATGATGCAGACCAAAGGTGTCAGCGAAACCCATCCAAGCCTGTCACCCAATGACGAATTTGCCAACTACGGCATAGACGGTTGGGATTACGGCAACCTTTCGATGACCGAGTCACCCGAAACCCCTGAAATGCGGAAAACCATGTATTTGCGTGCCGGCCTGCAGCGCGGACTGGAACAGGAACGTATATTAGGTACTAACCCTTTCAAATTTGGCTTTGTCGGTGGTGCCGATGTACATAATTCCCTGACGGCAGTCGAGGAAGATAATTTTTACGGCAAGCATGTGATCCAGGAACCGGGACCAGAACGCTGGAGCGAGGTTGCGAAAAAGGGTTTCGATAAAATCCGTTATGGCTGGATCTACATGGCCGCTGGTTATGCTGCCGTCTGGTCCACTGAAAACACGCGCACAGCATTATGGGATGCATTGAAACGCAAAGAAGTGTATGCTACTTCAGGCTCGCGGATGACAGTTCGCTTCTTTGCCGGCTGGGAGTATACAGCCGCAGACGCCAATACCCGCCACCTGGCTGATGTCGGCTATGCCAAAGGCGTACCCATGGGTGGCGACCTTTCTGCTGCTGATAACAAGTATCATAAAGCTCCTACTTTCCTCGTCGGTGCAATGAAGGATCCGCTGTTTGGCAACCTCGACCGCGTACAGATTATTAAGGGCTGGCTGGATAAAGATAACCAGAGCCATGAAAAAATCTACGATGTCGCCTGGGGTGACGCTGATCGCCGCAGCATTGGCAAAGATAGAAAACTGACAGCCGTTGGTAACACCGTGGATGTTAAAGACGCCACCTGGACCAATTCAATTGGCGACCCGGATATTACCAGCTGGTGGACCGATCCTGATTTTGATGCAACTGAACCGGCATTTTATTATGTACGGGTACTCGAAATACCAACTCCAACCTGGCAAGCTTACGACCAGGTACGCCTGGGCGTGAAGATGACTGACGATGTTCCAATGACACATCAGGAGCGCGCCTGGTCTTCACCCATCTGGTACACCCCTTAACTCATTGTTCATTCAATGAAGGATATAGAATTATGAGAAACAGAAATATTCGCAAATACCTGATGGCTATCATCTCAGCCAGCCTGCTTACAGCTTGCTCTCCGGATGACAGCACTGAGGTAAATACAGCTGACAGCACACCGGCTCCAACGCCCGAAGTTGTAGCAACCCCTGTGGAAACAGCAGCTACGCCTGAGTCTAATCCCCTGCGAGATGCCTATTTTGGCGAAACCCATCTGCACACGGCTTATTCACTGGATGCCTATATTGCCGGCGCACGATTAACCCCTTCTGATGCCTATCGTTTCGCCCGGGGCGCGACAGTAACCGTCGATGGCAAACCGTATACCCGCAAACGCCCACTGGATTTCGTTGCCGTTACCGATCACGCCGAATACATTGGTGAAATGTACTCCACCATTGTTGAGGGTGCACCCGGTCATGATCAGGAACTGCTGGAAGAGCTCAGAAACCTGCAAACATTAGAGGAAAAACGGGAGTGGTTTTTGACCTATGTAATAAAAATCAACCGCGGTAAAACCCCGCAGCACCCACCCTTCTATGCCGGCATAGAAACAACTAAAAGTGCCTGGCAGGTGATGATAGATTCAGCAGAAGAACATAACGATCCCGGTAATTTCACCGCATTTGTGGCCTACGAATGGAGTGCTGCTCCCGGTGGCGGCAATCTGCATCGCAATATCATTTACCGCGATGCCCATGCACCTGATATCCCCATGAGTTATATCGACATCAACCGTGAGGATGACTTATGGGCCTGGATGAGGGACAAAGAAACCGCCGGCATGAAGGCGCTGGCCATCCCACATAACTCCAACGCCAGTAAACTGATGATGTTCCCCAAAGTGGATGCTAAGGGCAATGCGATTGACCTCGAATATGCACAAACCCGCCAGCATTTCGAACCGTTAATCGAGATGATGCAAATCAAGGGAAATTCCGAGGTACACCGTAAATTCTGGGCAGCGGATGAGTTTGCTGATTTCGAAAATGCCGACTCTATTCAAAATTACAGCGGACGGACCTTCAATAAAGGTGATTTTGTCCGTGAAGGCCTGAAAATGGGTGTGGCATTCGAGAAGAAGCTCGGTGTCAATCCCTTCAAATACGGCTTTATTGGCGGTACCGACAACCACAACGGCGTACCTTCAGTGGTAGCCGAGGATAGCTTTGTCGGCGGCCATGGACCCGAAGACAACTCAGTAGAAGCTCGCCGCACCGGAGGTGTCGGCGGCTGGATCGACGGTAAAGATTTGAGTACCGGCTCCCTCGCCGGCATCTGGGCACAAACAAACACCCGCGCCTCTTTATGGGATGCAATGAAACGCCGCGAGACCTTCGCCACCAGTGGCCCACGGATTAAAGTCCGCTTTTTTGGCGGTGCTGACCTTCCAGCAAACCCTAAAACCCCACAGGCTTTAGCCGAACAGGGTTATGAACTGGGCGTGCCCATGGGTGGTGATCTCGGATCCATTGGTGCCAATCCAACTTTTACTGTGCACGCAATGAAAGACCCGGATGGTGCCAACCTCGACCGTATCCAGATCATTAAAGGCTGGGTGGATAAAACCGGCGAGACCCACGAAGTGATTATTGAAGCCGCCTGGTCAGATGACCGCCAGCTGACTGAAAATGGCAAGCTGCCCGCTGTAGGCAATACAGTAGACCTGAAGACGGCCCTGTACACCAACAGCATTGGTGTCGCAGAGCTCACCGGCAACTGGACCGACGAATCCTTCGATCCTGAACAGAATGCCTTCTACTACGCCCGGGTGCTGGAAATCCCCACCCCGCGCTGGTCTACCTATGATGCGGTAAGACATGACTTACCATTACTGGAAGATGTACAATCCACCATCCAGGAACGCGCCTGGACATCACCCATCTGGTATACGCCTTAGAGCGCTTCTCAAAGGAGTCAGAGCCCTTTAATCGAGGTCTATTCCTACAGATATTGACTGAACTAGCTGATGACAGTGTCTTTGATTGAAGACATAATTTCTGTATGCCGAGAATAGCCCGATTAGCACTGCCAGGTGTGCCGTTGCATGTGGTGCAGCGAGGCAACAACCGACAGGTTTGTTTCTTTCAGCCCGCTGATTACAAATTCTATCTGGAATCAGTTTTTGCGTGTGCAACGCGTTACCAGGTAGCAATCCATGCGTATGTACTGATGACCAATCATGTACACCTGCTTCTAACCCCTAAGGATAAATGGGGGGTTTCCAGTATGATGCAGTTACTGGGAGCGACCTACGTCAGACACATCAACTCAACCCATCGACGATCTGGGACCCTGTGGGAGGGTCGTTACAAATCTTCGTTAGTGGATTCGGAGCGTTACTGCCTGGCGTGTTATCGGTACATCGAGCTGAACCCTATAAGGGCAGCGATGTGTAAATTACCTGAAGACTATCGATGGTCAAGCTATGGAGTGAATGCCATGGGAGACACCAACCCAGGAATTCAACCCCATGCGGCGTGGAAGGCTCTGGCTGCAACCAACATGGATAGATATGAGAAATACCGCTTGTTGGTTGAGGAAGCAGGTGACTCAGAAAAGCTTGAAAGAATTCGATATTGTTTGCAGAAAGGTCTTCCAACGGGTTCAGATCGATTCAAGTCTGAAATTGAAGATGTACTGGAAAGGCGGATTGGAAATGGCCGCCGAGGCAGACCAACTACCAAGGGAAAAGGGCTCTGACCCCAATTAGGGTATCATGAGGTTACTTTTCAAACGGACTAACCAGGGGAGACTGGGTAAATCAGACATTATCATTATCGACAACATCCCGCCCTCGTCCGCAATATTGGAATTGAATCCGGGTATCTCGCTGGGCCAGGGATGTGAGCTCCAGTAAGCATCAGAAAATAGGGCTCAAGCGGGAAATCGGAAAACTGGGGTTCGCCGCCATCGCTCTCAACGGTACCATCGGTGCCGGAATTTTCGCACTACCGGCAATCGCGATTGAACGAGCCGGACTGTTCAGCCCCTGGATCTATGTCGCCTGTGGCGTGCTGATTATGGCGATCGTCTTTGTATTTGCGCGCGTGGCCAGTTATTTTCGCGACACCGGTGGACCTGTTACCTACGCCACCCAGGCATTTGGACCATTTGTAGGATTCCAGGCGGGATGGCTACTGACCCTTTCCCGGGCCGCAGCCTTTGCCGCCAACGCACATCTGATGGTGACTTACGCTGGCTGGTTCTGGTCACCATTGACAGAGGGTACCTGGCACCTGGCGGCTGTGGGGGCTGTCTGCATTTTATTGACAGTCGTTAACATGGTCGGCGTCCGCCAGGGCATGCTGGCGATATTTGCCCTGACGGTACTCAAACTGCTGCCATTAGCCTTGCTGGTGTTCCTGGGTATCAGCCAAACCAACCCCGAAATATTCACCAGCGCAAAAATTCCGCAGCTTGATTCCCTGGGTGAAACGATGCTTATCGTTTTTTACGCCTTTGTGGGTTTCGAAAGCGCTGTGATCCCAGCTGGAGAGGCACGCAATCCACGCCGGGATATTCCACTGGCACTGGTGCGCACGATCCTCGCGATCACGGTGTTCTACTTCCTGATCCAGGTAGTCACGGTATCAGTGGCTCCGGACATCGCCGGCAGTAAAACGCCACTGGCCGACGTGGCGATGATTCTGATGGGCACTGCTGGTGCGGGTATTCTCACGCTAGGCGCAGTTTTTTCAATCAGCGGCAACCTCACCTCCAGCATGCTCTCGGCGCCACGCATGTTGTACGCCATGTCGCAGCTGGGCAGCCTGCCTGCCTGGTTCGGAATTATCCATCCACGCCATCAGACGCCGGCCAATGCGATCCTATTCTACGCACTTTTTTCCATCGTACTGGCGCTGAGCGGTGGCTTCGTTTTCCTCGCCGTGATGAGTACAGTTGTGCGCCTGATGGTTTACGTGATGTGCATCGCCACTTTGCCCGTTCTACACCGCAAGCTCGGTGAGTTCGAAGGGCAATTCAGGCTGTTCGGTGGAATGACCATTCCTGTTCTGGCCCTGGTCCTGTGCCTGTGGCTGATGACCCACGCTTCGATGGAATCCTGGCTGACGACCAGCGTGTTTATGCTACTGGGCAGCGTGATGTACTTTGTTACCAGGCGCCGAGCCGCATTGCGGCCCGAGTAATGCGGCATAAACGATGCAAATGACTTTATTCTATATTCATGACCCGATGTGCAGCTGGTGCTGGGGCTATCGCCCCACCTGGCAAAAGCTGAAAGCAGCTCTACCTGGCAACATACAGGTAAAAAACCTGTTGGGTGGGCTGGCAGCGGATAATGACCAGCCCATGCCGGCAGAGATGCAACAAACCATCGCAGGCCATTGGCAAAATATCCAGTCCATGCTGGGCACCGAGTTTAACTTCGATTTCTGGAATCAGTGCTCACCCCGTCGGGATACTTATAAAGCCAGCCGAGCGGTTGTTACAGCAGCTGAGCAGGGGCTGGAAGAAGAAATGATAACGGCTATTCAACGCGCATATTATTTACGCGCAATGAACCCCTCAGAAGCAGATACCCTGGTACAGCTGGCCACTGAACTTGGTATGGATGCCGCAGATTTCAGGCTCGATCTGGTCGCCGCAGATACAGATACTAAATTCCGCCAGCAGATACACCAGGCTCGTCGTCTTGGCATCCGTAGTTTCCCATCACTGGTATTAACAACAGCTGACGGCAATAAGCCTGTTACTCTGGATTATAAAGACTACCGTATCTCGCTAGCAGAGATTAGCGAACATATTTCATAAACTCAGAACTACTAGTTCACGCCCTTTCCTTCCTGTATTCCTGCATACTATCCCTGCACGCTGGTTTAGCCCTGATACTCAGGTCTTCTGCCAGTCAAGCAACAACCCAGGACACCCAGGCAGGCTTGAAAATAAATGAAGTTAAGCAAACTAATCTACAGCCTTTTTGGCATCGCTCTTATGGTTCCTGCCGCACATCTGGCAGCAGCAGAATATATCGGCCAACAGGCCTGTAAAGACTGTCATCTGGAAGAGCATAAGCAATGGCAAGGGTCACACCATGACTTAGCTATGCAGCTGGCAAACGAAAAGACCGTTCTGGGTAATTTTGATAAAGCCTCTTTCAGAAAATCCGATATCACCAGTCGGTTTTATAAGGACAAGAACCGATTTATGATCAATACCGATGGCCCCGACGGTAAACTGCATGATTATGAAATCAGTTATGTCTTCGGAGTTTATCCTCTACAGCAATATATGGTGAAATTCCCACAGGGGAAAATCCAGGTGCTGGATATTGCCTGGGATTCGCGCACCAGGGCTGATGGTGGGCAGCGCTGGTTTAGCCTGCACCCTAATGAAGATATTCCGGCCGGCGATGTACTCCACTGGAGCGGTCCAAATTTAAATTGGAACTATATGTGTGCGGACTGCCACAGCACTAACCTTAGAAAGAACTACTCAGCCGAAACCCGCAGCTACAACACCACCTGGGATGAAATTAATGTCTCCTGTGAAGCCTGCCATGGGCCGGCCTCTGAGCATATCAGCTGGGCTAATTTACCGGCAGATAAAAAACCGCAATCCAATGGCCTGCCCATTCATCTTACAAAAGCCGGCAGCAACAAATGGAGCTTTAACCCGCAAACCGGGAAGCCTGAGCTGGCAGCCGGCACCACAGCTCACCAGGAAGAAATCCAGGTTTGTGCCAAATGCCACTCAAGACGCGCCCAGCTGGATGATGCTTTTGTGCCAGGGGATAATTTCAGGGATCACTACCTGCCGTCACTGCTGACGGATCAGCTCTACTTCGCCGATGGCAAAATCAAAGATGAAGTTTATGTTTATGCTTCCTTTGCACAAAGCCGTATGTATGCTGCCGGCGTGACTTGCAGTGATTGCCATAATCCACACACTTTGGAACGTAAGGCAAAAGGCGACCAGGTTTGTATGCAATGCCACCTGGCCCCGGATTATATGACCCCGAAACATCACTTCCATAAAGAAGAATCCACTGGTTCGAGTTGTATTGCCTGCCATATGCCTTCTAAAGTTTATATGGGAGTTGATGAACGCAACGATCACAGCTTCCGCATTCCCCGGCCTGATCTCGGCGCACAACTGGAAACACCCGATGCCTGTACCAATTGCCACCAGGGAAAAACGTCCGCCTGGGCCGCTGAATCAATGCAAAAATGGTATGACAAAACGGTCAAAGGTTATCAGCAGTTTGGGCCGGCCCTGCATGCACTTGAGCAACAGGATGCTGATGCCTTAAAGCTGACCTATGGTGTATTAATGAGTGAGACACCGGATATTGCCAAAGCCACGGTGGTAGGGCATCTTGGTGCATATCCTTCACGGCAGACCTTGATGACATCCATGCAAATGCTGCGTTCAAAAGATGCAGACATACGCCGGCAGGCAATCCAGGCACTGTCAGCATTTCCCCTGGAACACACGATTAAAGAAATTTACGCTGCGCTGGAGGATCCGGTCAAAATAGTGCGGATGGAAGCAGCTCGGGTATTATCTGCTGTACCCCCTGGCTCGCTTGAAAAAGAACAAAAATCCTTAATCGATAAGGTAACCAAAGAGTACGAGAAGAGCCTGCTGTTCGCGGCCGACAGACCGGAAGCACAATTAGCCCTGGCCCAACTTTATAACCAGCTGGGACAAGCAGGCAAAGCTGATAAAGCTTTTAAAGAAGCATTGCACCTGCAGCCGCAATATATGCCTGCCTATATTAACTATGCTGATTTCCTGCAACAGCTGGGCAATGAGGAAGGCGCATTTGAGATGCTGCAAGATGGCTTAAAAGTCAATGAAGACGCAACTTTATATCATTCCCTGGGCCTATGGTATGTACGCAAGGGTGAACTTGAAAAAGGCATACAGGCTTTGAAAACTGCGGCCGAACTGGAACCAGATGTAGCCACTTTCCAGTATGTTTACGCGGTTGCCATAAGTGAAAAACAGCCCAAACAGGCCATTGCGATCCTGGAATCAGCATTGAAAAAGCACAGTGGCAATCCACAAATCTTGATGGCATTAGCTAGCTATCATAACCAGCTTGGTAATCAGGAAAGTGCGCTTAAATATCGTAACCAGGCAGAAGCGGTTATGCAGACCCAACCATAGGGTCGGGTTAAACTAGACAGTACAGGGTATCGACCAATACCCTGTACTAGCAGGCCCATCTTCTGTTACACCAATACAACATCTGCACGCATGCTGTACAAAATAAACAGCATTTCTTCCTGCTCAGGCTGGCCAACCCCATTACTGCTTAACGCATCCAGGGCATCATCCAGTACCGCCATGAATTCCGCTGCAGATATGTTCATGCCTTTATGGGTCGCCAGCATGTCCCTGCCCGAATAAGCCTCAGGACCTCCGGTTCCAGCGGTTATAAATTCAGTTGCAAACATTTTTAACCTGTCTGCATCAACACTACCTACAAAGCGGGTAGAAATAGTCGGGTTACTAAAATGGTTATCAACTAGTGAACTGGCAATTTTTTTAACGTTTTCGGCACCGCCGAGTCTTTCAAAAAGTGATACGGGCATGACCTTTCTCCTGTTATTTTAATTTCTGTTTTTGTATAAAGCAGGGTTAGATTATCCAAGCTGCTTTTGTTAGTCTAGTACAGAATCTGTACTACAGGCTAATCAACAGCATTTAAAGTTTCTATAAGAGGCAGCACGATGAATTCAAAATCTCAATACGGTCAATATTGCCCCCTGGCAATGTCATCAGAATTTTTATGCAGTCGCTGGACCATGCTGGTACTGCGGGAACTTTTGTTTGGTTCTACAGGCTTTAACGATATCAGCCGTGGTGTTCCCAGGATGTCGCGGACACTGTTGTCCAATAGACTCAAAGAACTCATTGAACATGGAATAATAATCCGCCAGCAAAACCAGGATGGTGGCCAGATACATTACAAACTCACCGAAGCCGGGCTGGCCCTGGGCCCTGTTGTCTTCAGCATGGCCGAATGGGGGCAGGAATGGCTGGAGATTGAACCCTCAGTGAAGAATGTAGATGTCGGCTTCCTGATGTGGGATATCCACCGTAATGCGGTAATGATGCCCGAACTGCCGAGCCCTTTTATTGTTGAGTTTTTCCTCAATGATGTACCCGAAAACAAAAGCACTCATTGGCTGGTATTTGAAGACGAGAAAGTGGACCTATGCCATATCGACCATGGCTTTGATGTTGATGTACATATCGATGTATCCGTTAAGGAACTGACAAAAGTATGGATGGGCTGGGCAGATATGGCTGCAGCCATCAAATCAGGTAGCGTAAAGTTATCAGGCGCCAAAAAATATACTGACCTTACGGTCACCTGGCTGGGGCACAGCAGTGTCGCCCATATTCAAAAGCGTGCTGAAGGCCAGAGGGTTACATAAATTCCCCGTTTACAGACTGAAATGACAACGCCTACATCAGGTAGGCACACGCGGTTTCGATTGCTAACCAGTGATTTTATCGATGCGAGACTCTACCTCGACGATCATTTCTTAAGGATTTAAAGGTACCAGCTGTACCTTCGAGTGTGCATCTTTTTGCCTGTGCATGCTTATCCGTACCCGAGTAAGTATATTAAGCAACTCGGCTCCCTGCCATTGGCTTTCCGGGGAAATCAGCGCCTCTTGCAAGACGTTTAATTGAGTGGATAAATGTTGATCTTCCTGTGAGCTTGAAAAATCAGCCAGTGTAATGATTCCAGCCGGGGACCAGGCAAGCCATGCGTTCAGCTTTGAATAGGCCTGAGCCGGCTGGTTAGTGTTACAGGCTTGTTGCAGCGCAGTAAAAGCCAACTTCTCAGTTTCAACTGCCTCAGCGGCTGTATTAATAGCAAAGCGTCGCCAGAGAAAGTAGACGACTACTGCCAATACAAGAGCACTCATCAGGTACCTTAAATACACGCCGAGATAATCGCCCTTGTTACTTGCAGCAGCTGAATCCTCGCCTGTCGGAGAGGCAGTGACTTCCAGCTTTAAGCCCTGTACAAGCTGTTGCTTCAGCTCATGGCTACGCGGGTCCCACCACTGGAAGCGGATAGCGGGGATACTGTATGTGCCAGGTTTTTCAGCCACCCAGATAATCTTGTCGCTACGTTCACCCGTCAGGCTTCCGCGATTGGTTTTGTCGATCACTTCCGCCACCTGCGGGTAAGCCGCCAGGCCCTCGGCACGAAACACCGGTAGTGGCGGTAGCAATATGGCGGATATATCCCCCGCACTGCGTTTCACCGTTAAAGTAAAAGCATCACCGGTTTGTGCTGTTGTGGTTTCTGCTTGCGAATCCGGCTGCCATTCATACTCAAGTTTAAAGGCCGTAGTGGTAATCACCATATCGCCCTCTTTTATACCCGGTGGGGCCTTTATATTCAACTGCAGTGGACTGGTCTGGAACTCAAAGGCTTTCTGCTCGCTACCAAAACCCCTGGCGCTGCTGAAACGTACCGTAATTGGGGGGATTTCCAGCAGGCCGGCCCTCTGCGGATACAGCGCCAGCGGATAGCGAATAACTTGCCAGTTTTGACCGTCAATATTCTCGGTCATCTTCACTGTTGTAGTATCGATCTGCATCAGGAATGCGCCGCTAACTTCGGGCAGGTTAAAGGTCGTATCAGAAAAGCTGAAACCGGTGGTTTTCAGGTCAATATTCAGGGTAAGCTGCTGCCCCATCCAGATATCTTCTGCTTGCTGGATACTGATGGCCACATTGGCCTGAACCCCGTCCTCCTGAACATTACCTTCCTGAACACTGCCTTCCTGTGCGCCTGCAATACCGGATATTAAACAACCCATCAGTAAAAAAACTTTTAAAGAAAACCTACTCATGGTTTTCTTCCACAGCTTTTTCAGGGTTGTCACTTTCTTCATTTTGCCGAACGGCCAACTGGTAATTAAAGCGTGCCGCCAGGAAGTCCGCCGGGCGGGTTTCTACTTTACGCAGCCACATGGCGCGCATGGCATCTTCACCTAGCTGCTGTTCCGCCGCATCAATGACTTCCTCCCCAGAGGATTTATTCTTACCGCCTTCGAGATCAAAAACATATTCATCTGCTTCCAGCTGCCCACCGGTACCACCATAATCATCATCCGGTGGCGCCATCGCCTGCTTCCTCAAGCTCGCAATCTGCAAGTTTTCTTCAGCTTCAGGCCAGTTCGGGTGTTTGCGTAATGCCGCTTGATAGGCTTCAATAGCCGCATCATAATTACCCAGCATGACTTGTGCGTTACCGCGGTTATAGTGACCTGATGCACTGGAAACACGGCCAAAAACTGCAGCCGCAGTTTCGAATTCACCGGCCATAAACAATGCTGTGCCAATATTCATTGGCTGGGTAAATTTTTCCGATGCTTGCTGGAATTCACCACGATCCATTAACTGCTGTGCTTGCTGGCCTGGAGTGAACCACAGGTCAACCCACTCCAGGGCAAATGCGGCTGGGGCCTGCAGTAGCAATAGCGTGAATGTCAGGACACGAATGTTCATTCGATTACTACGGCTCCTCCATGGCGGAAGAAGCTTAGCATTAACAAAGCTACCAGCGGCAGCAGGTAATAACCGGCATCCTTCCATTGCTGGCCTTCCTGTGCGGGTGCATTGCTAATACTGCGTTCAATTTTTGCACCGAGGTCTTCAACATCGCCTTTATCTGCAGTTACCCGGGTCACGCTTCCGCCCATAGCTTTTGCAGCAGCGCCCAGGGTATCAATATCCAGCGGTGGCGCAGGCGGGCTGCCGACCGGTGGAATCACTTCCGGCCCGGCAGCCATTGCCAGGATATGGACTTCCACTCCACCCTGCTGGCGGAGCTCTTTCAGCACATTCAGCTGGGATGAATCGACCGCATCTGTGAACAGGACGATAGATCCCGGCACAGCTGCCTTTTCCAGGCGCTGATTTGCCAATGCAATTGCCTCTGCAATTTCGTCACCGGGCAGCGGCATGATTCCCGGTTCCAGTGCCTCAGCAAAACTATTAATGATTCCCGCATCCGAAGTAAGTGGCATGACCAGGTGTGCACTGCCGGCATAAGCGATAAGCCCGGTGCGTACATCTTTTTTTAGATTCAGTAAATCATGAATCTTCAAAATACTGCGTTGCAGCCGACTGGGCTGGATATCCATGGATAACATTTCCGGGGTGACTTTAACCACGATAAACATCGCCGCCTGGTCTTCACTAAACGGAGAGTCCTGTAATTGCCAGCTGGGGCCGGCCAGGGCAAAGACACCAAACAGCCAGGCAAAGCCGAGCATATACACCGGCCGCCAACGGCCACCTTCACCGCCCTCAAGCAGTAATAGATGGTCCAGCAGCTGCGGAGAAATGACTTTTTTCCAGCCACTTAGGGAATCACTGCGTTGATATACCGACCACATCAGTAAAGCTGCCGGAATCAGTAACAGCAGCCATCCGGGCCTGAGGAAATGAAACTGACTCAAAGTGGAAAAGATATCCATCAGTTCAACTGCTCCGATAGACGGTCTTCCTGTGGGCCATCCAACTCCCGACTGGAATAATATGAACGTACTTCGAGGAACAATATATACAGCATGGTCAACAGTGTTAGTGCTGCCAATGGAAAATAATACAGGTCGGTTAACGGCCTATAACTCTGAGTTTCTACCTGGCGCGGGTTAACCTCATCCAGATGGACATAGATAGCTTCTAATTCTTCGGTGTCATTGGCATGGAAGTAGCCACCACCAGTTGTATTGGCGATATTTTTCAGGGTTTTTTCATCCAGCGCAGCCTCACCTGCTGCTGCCGGGTCGCCAATGGCAATGGTATGTATAACAACACCGTTATCACGGGCAATTTCTGCTGCCCGCTCAGGTGGTACCAGGCTGCCGGTGTCATTGCCGTCGGTTAATACAATCAGCACGCGCTCATCCACTTTACTGCGTTCAAACTGATTGATGGCCAGGCCCATGGCATCACCGAGCATAGTCCGCGGTCCGAGCATCCGGATTTGGGCCTCATCCAGCAGTTCCCTGACAACATCGAGATCGGCGGTAAAAGGCACCTGGGTAAAAGCGGCCGAACCAAACAGGATCAGTCCGACCCTGTCACCTTCACGCCGGGCAAAAAAGTCATCTAGCACAAGTTTAACCGCCGTTAAGCGATCGACATTATTGCCTTCTCTATCGGTAAAATCCTGGGCTTCCATGGATCCGGATAAATCCACCGCAACCAACAGGTCGCGCATCGGCAAATCTTTAATAATGGGTTCACCCAGCCACTGCGGGCGCGCCATTGCAGTGACGATTAACAACCAGGTAAAACTTAACACCAGCCATTGCAACAGGGGGCGTTTGGCCACCGCGACACCAGCGCCCGGCTGCAGCCCGGATAAGTGTAACAGGCGTTGCATAAAAGGCACTCGAACTGCTGCCTTACGCTCATGGTGGGCCGGCATCAGGCGGCGGAATAACCAGGGTAACGGCAGTAGGATAAATAACCATGGGTGGGAAAAAATTAGCACGATTTCACTTATCCCCGCCTATAGCTTCAGTCGTCCGGTGATCCTTCAACCAATGCCTGCTGGCAGATAATAGCGCTGTACTCGAGGCTGAATCTACCAAGCCCAACTCACCAGTGGAGTAAGCTACCTGTTCCAGTGTGCTGGCAACAGGTTCAGGAAATGCTATATTTTTTATACATGAATTCAAAAAACTGATCCAGTCTTTACCTGTTAGCGAAGCCACCTGTTCACGTGGGTATGCAGACAGTGCGGTGCGCTTGAGCAGTACCGGGATTTGACGTAGGCTGGCATCCCTTTGGGTGCTATTTTGAATACTATTTTCCAACAGCTGTAGTTTATGCAGGGCTTCACGCCGGTAACGATTCTTCAACCAGTGTTGCAACAGGCGGTAGGCAGACCAGGCGAACACAAGCAACAGCAGGCCCAGCAGGAAATACCAGCCGGTTGCCAATGGCCACCAGCCAATATTTGCAGGCATAACGATATCATTCAGGTTTTGCAGGCTGGCCGGGTTTGTAGATTTCATCCCGCTAATACTCAAAACCGCCGACTACCCAGGTGATGTCCAAGTAGTTCACGAATTTGCTCGGACACCGGACTGGTAGTGTGCAATGGCAACAGTGGCATGGAAAACCGCCGCGAAGCAGTTTTCATCCATTCCAGCGTCTGCTCAAATTCACTCTGAAAAGCCTTACGTAATTTTTTGTTGGAGGTATCTGCTTCCAGCTGCCCTTCAGTATCTGCAAAACGCAGGCGACCAGCCGCAGGGATCTCCTTTTCCAGGGGGTCATAAATGAAGGCTGTGAGCACATCATTGTGTTGGCTAAGGCGGGTGATATAGCGACGCGCTTGCGGGTCGAGACCATCACCATCGGTAATCAGGCATACCAGGCAGTCATGCCCGGCCAGATGGCTGACCTGTTTTAATGCTTCAGTTAATTTTCCTGGGTCGGGTTTTAATTCAGGGTCCGCACTGAGTGCCTGGTTTTTTTCTACCACTTGTTTAAGGATTTGCATCACCCGTTCACGACTGCGATGTGGTGGTACTACTGTGATTTCAGAATCATTAAAGATTAGTGCACCGACACGGTCACCCACGCTTAGCACTCGCCATGCCGATAGTGCCGCGACTTCAGCGGCGACCACCGACTTCATCCGTTTTTTGCTGCCAAAGAACATACTCACACGCTGGTCAATCAACAACCATACGCTACGGTCTTTCTCTTCTGTATAAACCCGCACATAAGGCGTGCCGGTACGAGCGGTGACTTTCCAGTCGATATTTCGGGTATCGTCACCGGGAAGATAGTCACGTAGTTCCTCGAAGTTGAGCCCACGCCCGCGCAATTTGGATGCGTGGCGCCCACTGAGCACACTGTGAATGGGTTGTTTCGGCAGGAAACTGAAGCCCGAAGCCTTATACTGCAGCTTAACCAGCTCATCAAGCTGCACGTAGGCGCCAGTACCCTGGCGCCTTGTTGCATTTAACTTTGCAGCGTTGGTCATAACAAACGGTCCAAGGGGGTCAGAGCCCTTTTCTGATAAAAGGGCTCTGACCCCAATTAGGGATGAATCACTTGCCAGTCACGTGCCATATCGACCAGCAGCCAGCCATTTTCGGCGGCTTCATCCAGTCCCCGGTTAAGGCGACCTTCCGATGAGTCGCGGTCATAGGCCCATTCACGTTCGGCATCGGTATGGTGAACGATTAAGCCCAGGCGTTTACCACTGCCTGAAGTAGTCCATTTCAGCATTTCAAAATCACCGTCGGAATTACCAAACGCGAGGATGGGACGCTGTCCAATAAAACGGTTGATTGCGACGGGTTTAGTTACGTTGTCATCAATAAAGTGAATTTCCGGCAATCTTACAAGCACCGGCTTGCCACCACGGAGTTCATATTTTGTTTCAATACTGGACCCAACCACCTGGTCGGGTGGAATACCGTATATCGCCTCAGTCCACGGGCGCATGAATTCAAGCCCGCCACCGGAGACAATAAACACCTTAAAGCCATTGGCACGCAGGTAGTCCAGTAATTCTAGCATCGGCTTGTAGACCATTTGTGTGTATGGCTTGCCGGTGGTTGGGTGCTGGGCTGTTGCCAGCCAATTATTAACAATCACCTCAAACTCTTCTGTGGTCATGCCAGCCTGGGTTGCCATCGCCAGCTTGATCAACCCATGTTCACCAGAGGCTTTTAAGGCAGCCATATCATTTTCCAATACGGCCTGGAAAGGCTGGGTGGTTCGCCACTCCGGATGATCTGCAGCCATCGCCTTAACCCGGTCAACAATAAACAGCAGCTGGAAATAAGTCGGCTTTTCGGCCCATAGGGTACCGTCATTATCGAAGGTGGCAATCCGTTGGCTCGCTGGCACAAAATCAGTATTAGTGCTATCAGTGACAGTATTTACAAATGCAGTTATCCGTTGTTTTGTGGCCCCATTAGTCCATGAGGCTAGCGGGTCAGGTGTGGCCTCGACCGGCTGTTGGCTTGCACAGGCGGTTAAACAAAGCACCAGGATTAACCCTGTGAATTTCAGGATAAAATTGTTATATGTTTTCATTTTTGTCTCCATAAACACTGGATCACGGTACCGGATCGTAGTCCGGCATGACGTCTCCGGCTATTCGCCGTCCCGAGATGACGTAATTTTTTTAAGCTACCGCTACTAGCTTCAACACTTCATCAATCACATCATTAGCTGAAACCCCGTCCGCATTGGCCTCGTAACTGAGAGCGATGCGATGACGCAAAACGCCATGGATAACTGCGCGCACATCATCCGGTAGTACGTGATCACGCTGGTTCAGCCAGGCGTGTACACGTGCACATTTATCCAGGCCGATGGCACCGCGCGGACTGGCGCCAATGTTGATCCATGAAGCCAGCTTTTGATTATATTGATCCGGATAACGGGTAGCAAAAACCAGGTCAACGATATATTTTTCGATAACTTCGGAAACCTGGACTTTGTTAATTTCCTCCCGGGCATCAAATATCACCTGCTGGGGAACCGGATCTGTTTCAGAGCCTCTAGCAGCTGGCCCTTCCTCACCGCGAACCAGGCGGATGACCTGTGCTTCGGCTTCTTTTGTTCCGTAGTCGATATACACATGCAGCAAAAACCGATCCATCTGTGCTTCCGGCAAGGGGTAAGTGCCTTCCTGCTCTATCGGGTTCTGGGTAGCCATGACGATAAACAGGTCTGGCATCTTATGGGTCGTACCGGCCACGGTAACCTGGCGCTCTTCCATTGCTTCTAGTAATGCCGCCTGAACTTTGGCCGGTGCCCGGTTAATTTCATCTGCCAGCACGATATTTGCAAAGATAGGTCCGGCTTCAAAGCGGAAGGTTGGCTGGCCGGCTTCGGTATACAACACCTCGCTGCCGGTGATGTCAGATGGTAATAAATCAGGGGTGAATTGAATTCGCGAGAATTCGGCATCCATATTGGTAGCCAGGCTTTTAACCGCACGAGTTTTAGCTAATCCGGGCAGGCCTTCCATAAGGATGTTGCCGTTAGCCAACAGGCCGATCAGTAATTGTTCAATGACAGACTCCTGGCCAATAATGGATTCGCCCATACGGGCCTGGAGAATACGGATTGATTCGAGAGTACTCATTAATTATTTCCCTTTCAGCAAGCCAACTGCGTAAAACCATCAGCCCGATTGAAGAATGAATTCAGACCGGAGTAATGTTTCCTGCTGGCTGATTTAATTAAGTTTACTGCAAGCAGACCTGTTTTTGCTTTATTTTTGTACAAAAAAACCCAGGGGCTAATATCAAAAACGCCTGGGTTATACACGAATTTACAGTTTGTTTCCTGACTACGACAATTACCTCAAAGCATTATCCGGCAAGAAGGAGGAACCCACCCTGCCGGATACTAATGGTTTATTGTCGGCTTGCAGCCGCCTTCATCTTATCCATTACCGCATCAATGCTTAATGAGCCACCTGCCTGGCGTTGTGGGTACTCTTCAAAAGTGGCAAGGAACTTGCCAACCACAGCTTGAGCTGGAACAAACATCCACATTTGGTCTGCATAGAAATCGCGAACATACATTGAAGAATCCGGTCCATCTTCAAACGGATCCATTCTCAGGTTTACGATAAGCGGCCAGCTCGGGCTCTTGCGATAAGCCTCACTAATGTTACCTTCCATAATCGTAAAGTGGATCTTCCAGTCTTTATAACGGATCGCGTTCAAATTAGATCCTGCATCAAAATAAAAGATCTCATCCCTGGCACCCGGACCTTTACCGGAAAGTAAGGCTGTTTGATCATAGCCGTCCAGATGAACTTTGAAAGTTTTACCATTTGCCCGATGGCCTTTGAGGAGTTTTTTGGTAACATCTGGTTCACCTGCTGCGGCCAATAAAGTTGGCAGCCAGTCTTCCTGTGAAAAAATGTCGTTAACGATGGTTCCCGGTTTAACTGTACCCGGCCAGCGAACCAACATCGGCACCCTGAAACCACCTTCCCAGGTGCTGCCCTTTTCACCTTTAAAGGGTATGGTTCCGCCATCCGGCCAGGTAAATTTCTCTGCACCGTTGTCGGTGCTGAAAACAACAATCGTGTTATCAGCTATTCCCAGTTCATCCAGCTTGTCGAGCAAGACACCAACCCCGTCATCCAGCTCCATCATACCGTCGGCATATAAACCATAGCCTGATTTGCCTTTATATTCAGGGCTGAGATGGGTCCATACATGCATACGGGTGGAGTTATGCCAGACAAAAAATGGTTTGCCCGCCTTATGTGCCCGTTCGATAAAATCCAGGCTGGCTGCAAGAAATTCTTTATCAGCTGTTTCCATTCGCTTCTTAGTTAATGGACCAGTGTCTTCGATTTTGCCATCAGCAGTTGCATGCAAGACGCCGCGTGGGCCAAACTTTTTGTGGAACTCAGGATCTTTTGGATAAAATTCGGATTCCGGCTCTTCCTCAGCATTTAAGTGATAAAGGTTACCGAAAAACTCATCAAAGCCATGTGCAGTCGGTAGATGATGGTCCTGATCACCCAGATGGTTTTTACCAAACTGCCCGGAAACGTAACCATGATTTTTCAATAACTCAGCAATTGTGGGGTCTTTATCACTAATACCATCTTTTGCACCCGGCATGCCAATTGTCAGCAGACCGGTACGGAAAGGGTGCTGGCCAAGAACAAACGAGGATCGACCTGCAGTGCAACTTTGCTGGGCATAACCATCTGTGAAAAGCGCGCCTTCACTGGCAATACGATCGATATTGGGGGTGCTTCCACCCATCATGCCACGATGATAGGCACTAATATTATACATACCCACATCATCACCCCATATCACCAGGATATTGGGTTTATCGGTTTTTGCAAAACTGCTTGTGGCATTTAACCCAAGCAACAGCAGCGTAAGAAGTAATAGTAGACTTTTTTTCATTCCAGGCTCTCTTATTTTTGAAAATATGGTAATTGGCCGATTATTGTAACCTCAAGCTTAATAATAGTTCCAATGCATTATGTTTATAATTATGATACGCTTTTTGCATGCCTAATATTAACCACTATCAGAACGCACTTATCCTGGCCAGGCACGGGAACTTCGGCCGTGCGGCCAAAGCCCTCAATATTAGTCAGCCAACCCTGAGCCGCAGCATCCAGGCGCTGGAAAAACAACTGGGGGATTTACTGTTTAACCGGGGGAAAAAAGGGATAATTCCGACCCAGGCCGGCGAGATTATGCTTAAACATGCAGGCCTGGTTATAGCGGCATCAGAGTCTCTGGAAGAAGAGCTCAAACGCCATCAGGGAATCCTGGAAGGCGTCATTAACATCGGTGCCGGAACATATGTCGGCACCGCCCTGCTTGCTCCCGCTTTAATCCGCTTCAACCAGCTCTACCCTGGAATTGATATCAACATTACCGTCGGCAACTGGGACCAGTTTAGCGATAGCCTGTATACGCGAGAATTCGATTTTGTAATGTTTGATACCAGCGAACTGGGTGTCTTCCCGAGCTTCAAGCTCATCAAACTGCAGCGCCACCAGGCCTTTTTTTTCTGCCGACCGGAACATCCACTATTGCAGCTTGAGTCCCTTGCCCTGCCCGACCTGGTAAAATTCCCCTTAATCTCTTCCGTGTTACCGGCACGGATAATCCAACTGTTCAAACAGGCATTCTTCCCATACAAGCAAAAATCACCTGATGATATCAAGCTGAACCACATCATCTGCAATGACCAGGCGATCATTAAAACTACCGTTGCGAACAGCGATGCCATTGCAATAGCAACATACGGGATGCTGGCTGATGAACTGGAGTCGGAATTGTTTTCGATACTGCCTTTTAGACTCCCCGGACTTCATGGTAATTTCCACATCATTAAGAGGCGCGGACTCATCTCCGCGCCTGCTGTAAATGCATTTATTCAAGTTTTACTGGAACTTGATAAACAACAGTCCCTTAGCGAAGCACCGCTAGTGAGTGATTTGCGCCTGATTGAAATTGAAGATCCTGCCTGAAAACTTGGGTAATCAGCAGGTTTTCCGGTACAATGAGCGGTTCACTATACAAAAATCATCCTTAACGGAGAAACATCCAATGTTTAAAAGCATTATTTTAATCATCGCATTAGTCCTCAGCGCATCTACCTGGGCAGACGATACCTCAGCTGCTGGAGACAAACCCTCACTTTCAGCCACCCAGAAAATATTAATGACAGCCACAATTGAGGCTATCAATCATGAAACCCGTGAAGTCAGTCTGCGTGGAGAAGGTGGCAAGCTGATCGAAATTGTTGCTAGCGAAGATGTACGCAACCTGAACCAGGTCAAGGTTGGCGATACTCTGGAGGTTGAATATATCCAGAGCATGTCTATTCAAGTTTTTGCTGCCACCAATACTGAAGCCGGGGCCGCTGGAATTCAAGCTGGAGCACGTAGCGAAGCAGGCGAAATGCCGGGTGTGGCTGCTTTGGACACCCTGATAATTAGTGCCGTAGTTGAAGAAATCAACCTCGAAGCCAATACCTTCAAGCTCAAAGGACCGGACGGAGAAGTGTCCGAGTTCACCGCACGCGATCCTGAAAACCTGAAAAAAGCAGCAGTTGGCGATTTAGTCATCATTACCCTTACCGAAGCTATGGCGATAACTGTTCAGCCTAAAGCTGGAGAGTAATCATCTAAAGCAGATGAGGAGCTGCACATAGAAGAGTGTGCCTCGGTTTTATGCATAAAACCTGCTCCAGCAAGATTTAAAAGGGCTCATTTTGAGCCCTTTTTTATTGACCCAGTCCCTCTATCACACCCTCGCTAATCCAGTTTGTTGGCCATTTTACATTTGTATTGTTTTAACACGAATTTCCTCACCTGAAGAAGTACAATAAGGCTAAGGACATAGCTGCCACAGATCAGTTCTTCATCCGGGCTTTTCGCCTACCATGAGGATTATCTTAACAACACTAATTATTAACAGGAGTTCAACCTGATGAGCGACTACCAATTTCCCTATAAAGATGCTGCCTTTGTACTAAATGACCTACTTGGTTTTGAGCAACGCTGTGCAGAAGCCGGACTTGAAGATATTAATGCTGAACTGGCTGAGGCTATTTTAGAAGAAGCTGCCCGTCTGGGAAGTGAAGTATTTGCCCCATTGAACAGTGTTGGCGATAACCTGGGTGCCAGCCTGGGTGAAAATGGTGTCGAGGAAACCCCCGGATTTGCAGATGCCTACCGGCAATACGCTGATGCCGGCTGGGCCTCGCTTGCCGCCGAGGAACAATATGGTGGCCAGAAGATGCCGAGGATGCTCGCAGCTGCGGTAATGGAAATCTGGGATACGTCCAATTTAGGGCTGGCTCTGTGCCCCTTGCTGACGAATGGTGCGGTGGATGCAATCACAACCCATGGCTCAGATGAGCTGAAAGATACGTATTTACCCGATATGGTCAGTGGCAACTGGACCGGTTCGATGTGCCTGACTGAATCAGCAGCGGGCTCCGACCTGGCGGCAGTAGGCACTAAAGCCATTCCCAAAGACGACCACTACCTGATCAGCGGCCAGAAAATCTTCATCACCTGGGGTGATCACCAGATGACTGAAAACATAATTCACCTGGTGCTCGCGCGCCTGCCTGATGCACCCGCCGGTGTTGGTGGTATTTCATTGTTCCTGGTGCCGAAATTCATCCTTGATGAGAGTGGTCGACCGGGTAAGCGCAACGATGCATATTGTGTCGGCATTGAACACAAACTTGGTATTCACGGCAGTCCGACCTGCACCCTGAATTTTGGTGATAACGGCGGTGCCGTGGGCTACCTGGTCGGCAAACCGCACAATGGCCTGATGGCCATGTTTACAATGATGAATGAAGCCCGCCAGGGTGTCGGCATACAGGGCCTGGGGGTTTCCGAACGCTCCTACCAGCAAGCACTGGCCTTTGCCAAAGAACGCATCCAGGGTACTCGTAAAGACGGCTCTCGCTACCCGATTATTAAATTCCCCGATGTCCGCCGCATGCTGATGCAAATGAAATCTGCAACCGAAGCCATGCGCGGCCTGGCCTATTTTGCCGCAGCAGAAGCCGATCGCAGCCACTGGGCTAACAGTCCGGAAGAAGCGAAGAAACATGCCGCCCGAAACGAATTGTATACGCCTCTCGTCAAGGGCTGGATCACTGAATTTGCCCAGGAAATCACCTCATATGGTGTTCAGGTTCACGGCGGCATGGGTTACATTGAAGAAACCGGTAGCGCCCAGTATTTCCGTGATGCCCGTATTCTTCCCATTTATGAAGGCACCACCGGCATTCAGGGCCTGGATCTCACCGGCCGGAAAATCCTCATGGATAAAGGCCAGGTCCTGCAGGAGTTACTCGATGCAATTCAGGCAACAGCTGATGAGATGGCAAACGTATCCAGCCTCACCAAGATGGCAGGTTCTTTGTCGAAATCTGTAAAGGACGCACACGAGGCGATGGTATGGCTACTGCAGAACGCCGCCACGGATAGAAATGCAATCGGTGGTATCAGTGTTAACCTGATGATGCTGCTGGGCTTTGTCTGTGGTGGCTGGGTGATGGGACAATCCACACTCAAGGCGGGCCAATTACTTGATGCTGATTCCGGTGATACGAAATTCCTGCAGGCGAAACAGGTCACCGCACAGTTTTATTTTGAGCATTTCCTGCCACGTACCGAAAGCTACCTGACGACCATTAAAGCCGGCAGTGAAAGCATGATGGCGCTGGATGAAGAACTGTTCTAAACCAGCTTGCTTAAGCGTCACTGGAAGTAGTGGCATAATAGGGTCTGATTCCGTGTTATGGAGAGACCCTTATGCCCTTTTGGCAGCGACTTTTAGTTCTCGTACTTGCAATTCTGGTCGTCAGTTTTCTGGTTGACTGGGTGTGGCATTCTATATTCGGCTTTGAACTTACCTCCTACCTTACCGGCATTATCAGTGGTCTTGCCGCTGTGCCGTTATGGGCCATGCTCAAACGCATAAAACCGAAACAGGTATAAGCAGTTTCATTAACCGGTAAATTGTGAGTGACTAGCCCAGCAAACTATCCCGGTTTATCCGCGGCACAGCAGAAAAAGCTGCCTAACCTAATTCAGGCAACAGCCCTGCCGATGATGTATAGCGACAGCACCCATCAACTGTGGGATTGTGAAACAGCACAAGGCCCGTTAATTGTAAAAATCTGCAACAGCGCCAATGTTACCCGATCCATATTCTGGCAAGGTATGCAAAGCCTGTTTGCAGTAAACCTGCCCGGGCAACTGGGTGAGTTTGAACAGGTTTTTGCAAGCCTGGCAAAATTAAGCCCACTTGAAATCCCTGAATATATTGCCTCCGGCCCGGCATCTGCACATCAACAGGCATTTATCGCGGTAAAAAAATTACCCGGAAAAATGCTACTGGCAGTTGATGTCGATGAGTCCATGGTCGTAAGCCTGGCCAGGCATATTGGCACTCTACATCAACACAGGCAAGCCAGCTGGGGAGGCTTCGGCCAGGCTCAATTCGCTGCCGAATACTGGCCTCATCGATTGCAGGACAGCCTGCAACTGTTAGCCGATTCTCACGCCAATATTCCAGCGGACATACTCGCTGAAGCCATCAAGCTTGCAGGCAACTGTGAAGTTAATGAATTTGTTCCAATCATGCCCGACCTGCGCTGGGATCAGTTTTTACAGCATCAGGGAAAACTCTCAGCATTAGTTGATTTAGATGCTTTTGTCTTTGCTCCCAGGGAATTGGAGCTGGTTTTACTGGAGTATATTCTGGATGAACGACAGGCCCGTGTATTTTCCAGGCACTACCAACAGGCACACTGCCTCCCCGACTTATCCGGCCTGAGAAAGCCCTATCGCTTATTGCTTTATTTAATCAATGTGCTGGGTGAAAAAAATATTGATCGATGGATGCAGGCGCCTGCCCGATTCTAACTCGCCTGCAACTGATAAAGTTTTTTCCAACTGACATACCCCACAATTGCCAGAACCAGATATACGCTGTACATAACTATGGTCGCGTAATACCCGGTTTGTGCATACAGGACTATAGCGGCGGCATCAATCACAATCCAGTAGAGCCAGTTCTGTAATACTTTACGGGTCATCAGAAAAGTATTAAGTACTGAAAACACCGTCACCCCGGCATCCAGATAGGGGCGTTGGGAAGCGCTGATTGATTCCAGGTAGTGGGCCACGACAAGTGTAACAACGATACCCGCGAGTAGATACACAAGCTGTTGTGACCATGACCAACGGCTGATGGGCAAATCATCCCCTGCATCGCCATGCTTACGCCAGACTAAATAGCCGTAGACGGCCATCCCCATATAGTAGAAATTCAGCAG
>JADFVZ010000012.1 GCA_015222805.1 Pseudomonadota bacterium | reverse complement strand
TTCAAGGTAAGCTCGGTGATACCGGTGCCCAAGGTGTACAAGGTAAGCTCGGTGATACCGGTGCCCAGGGTGTACAAGGTAAGCTCGGTTTAACCGGTGAACAGGGTGTTCAGGGTAAGCTCGGTGATACCGGTACCCAGGGTGTACAAGGTAAGCTCGGTGATACCGGCGCACAAGGTGTTCAGGGTAAGCTCGGTGATACCGGCGCACAAGGTGTCCAGGGTAAGATCGGTTTAACCGGTGAACAGGGTGTTCAAGGTAAGCTCGGCGATACCGGCGCACAAGGTGTTCAAGGTAAGATCGGTCCACAGGGTGAAACTGGTGGTGACGGCACCAGCTTACTGTGTTTCTCCACTGACCAGACAATCGGTACCCAGGGTAAATATATGGGTCTGGGTCAGCAAGGTGGTTCACATGATGAAGTAAGTGTAATTACCCCCTTCCCTGCAGGCTATGTGATAACTAAATTTATCGTTAAGGTCAGCCAGGGTAATATTCCTGTGAATGGTGAAGCATGGCTATTGCACGATGACCATGTGAATGAATCCAGGGACGGACATCAGATCTCTGATATATGTCCTCTGACTAAAAACGATCCAGGTCCATTTGCTTCTGTCTGTAAACTCGATGGTCCCTTCTATGAAAGTTTACAAGTATGGGATAGCCTGAGTGTCTTTGTTAAGACTGATGGTGGTAATTTCACGGGTGCAACAGCTTGTGTCCTGATAGGGCCAGCTGAGTAAGAAGAAGTGGTTAACAAATAACCACTGACGCCTGGAGCACTTTAGTAAGAGCGTTACTGGTGCTCCAGAGCAAGGTACTCCTTGACGGGTAAATAAAGCCTGTCGAAAAAACGGCGAGGCACTGAACTCCCCCCAACAGTGCCATAAATATCGCCAGGTTTACCCACCCCTGAAATGGGGTGGGTTTTTCTTGGGAGCAGGATGTATATGTGTTCTGTTTTCTGACTTTGAACTGTGAATTTAGCGGGGCTATCTAGCGTATGTGATTTACGGACCGATACAAGTTAAAATACTATCTGTTGAGGATGCCCGTGATTTATATTCTTTTATTGAGGAGTTAATAATGCGTTTTATTGTTTTAGCCTGTCTGCTTGGTCTTTCATCATTGGTCTCTGCACAGATGCCTGCCGGAATGCAGGAAGCTATTTCCTGTATGGAATCAATCGACCAGGCAGCACTGGAGGCGCTGGGTGAAGACGGTGAGAAATTCGCGGATGATATTAAAGCCATGTGTAAGAAGGGTGATGAATCCGGTGCCCGTAAAGCCGCCTTGAAGTATATGAAGGAAATGGAAAGTAATGAGTCGCTTATGCAGTTAAAGAAATGTAGCGAAATGATGCAGAAAGTTATGCCGGGAATGGTTATGCCGGAGATGCCGACTGCGGAAATGTATGCAGAAGAAGAGGGCAATATTTGCGATAATATCGACTAAGTTAACTTTAGTCTTATAAAAAAAGCCGGTATCGCTTGATACCGGCTTTTTGTTTATCAGGGTTGTTACTTTAATTGATCAAGTAAATAGCTGTAAATTAAAGCATTCACATAAGCTGATTGCTTTTTATTACTGGCCCCGGCATGTCCGCCTTCAGTATTTTCATAATAATAAAGCGGGATATCCATGGCCTCCATTCTCGCTACCATCTTACGCGCATGTGCCGGGTGCACCCGGTCATCACGGGTGGATGTGGTGAAGAATACTTTGGGATATTGTTTATCTGTATCCAGGTTCTGGTAGGGTGAATATTTGCTGATATATTCCCATTGCTCAGGGATATCTGGGTTACCGTATTCAGCCATCCAGCTGGCACCGGCGAGCAGTTTGTTGAAGCGCTTCATATCCAGTAGCGGCACCTGGCACACAATGGCGTTGAATAAATCCGGACGTTGGGTGAGCATAACCCCCATCAGCAAGCCACCATTACTGCCCCCGCGGATACCCAGGTGCTCGGCTGATGTGACCTTATGTTTAATCAGGTCTTCAGCTACTGCGATAAAATCATCGTAAGCCCGCTGGCGATTTTCTTTCAGCGCCGCCAGGTGCCAGGCCGGGCCGAATTCACCACCGCCACGGATATTGGCAAGCACATAAACGCCGCCCTGATCCAGCCAGTCAACCCCGATAGTAGCCGAATAGGAAGGTTTTCTGGAAACTTCAAAACCACCATAGCCGTATTGCAGTACCGGGTTGGTGCCGTCCAGTTGCATATCTTTACGGGCCACCATGAAGTAAGGGATCAGGGTTCCATCTTTTGAAAATACGGCGTGCTGGCTGACGATATATGGCGAGGCATCAAAGAACGCGGGTAATGATTTAATTTTCCTGCTTTGCAGGTCCTCATCCAGGTAATAGAGTGTACTGGGGCTGAGAAAACCGGTATAGGAATAAAACACATGGTTTGATGTGTCGGTGCTGGCTGCAATTGAAATACTGCCCTTCGTTTGAGTATCCACTTTGACATGCTGCCATTCGCCGTTAGTAAAGGTGTATGCATAGAGTTCACTACGCACATTATTCAGCATATTCAGCATCAGGCGGTCACGGGTTGTTGCCAGGCTGCTGATGGTGCTGCGTTTATCCGGATTAACTACCAGGGTAAAGTCACGGCTACCCTGCATAAAGGCATCAAAACCGATGCTGATCAAGCTGCCCTGTGGATAGGTCGTGTTATTAATCTCCCAGTCGGTTTTCAATTGAACCAGTAACTGGCCTTTAAAGATTGAGCTGAGCTCGGCATCTGCGGGAATTTCAATTGGGGTTAACTTGCCGTTGTTGTAGTAATAACCGGTGCTGGTATAAAAAGTTTGTGCCTGGATCACAATCGGGTAGCTGCCTTCGGGTGTTGTATAAACAGCACCCCAGATCCCGACATCAGTTTTATCACCTTCGAAGATGGTTTTGGCCGCAGATAAATCTGTCCCGCGGGTCCATAGCTTGCTGATACGGGGATAACCGGAATCAGTCATGCTGCCTTCACCGAAGTTGGTGCCTACAAATACGTGGTCTTTATCAATCCAGCTGATACCGCCTTTTGATTCTTCGGTAATAAAACCGTCTTTTACAAAAATCTTTTCCTGCATATCAAATTCACGCCGGACTGAAGCATCTGCCCCGCCGCGTGAAAGGGTAATGATACAGTGGCGATATTCGGGGTAAAGGCAGTTATTACCTTTGTAAACCCAGTTTTCGTCTTCGGCTTCAGCCAGGGCATCGACATCCAGCACAGTTTCCCACGCAGGTGTGGTTTTGCTGTATTCGCTCAGGCTGGTACGCCTCAATATACCGCGCACATGATCCTGGTCGCGCCAGAAGTTGTAAATGTATTCGCCCTGGAGTGTGGGGTAGGCAATCTGTTCACTGGAGTTGTA
This sequence comes from Pseudomonadota bacterium, assembly GCA_015222805.1. Lineage (GTDB taxonomy): Bacteria > Pseudomonadota > Gammaproteobacteria > Xanthomonadales > SZUA-36 > SZUA-51. Next base: position 9,097 of record JADFVZ010000012.1, on the reverse strand, counting down.
AATTTCCAGGTTTTTATCAAAAAAGGGCTTAAAGGTGGGCAGGTTTTCGAGTACGTTGAGGCTCTTTTTATTCTGCCCTTCAACCCATTCCAGGGACTTATCTCCGAGGACATCTTCCAGCCAGAGGTAAGGGTCGTCACTGGGTGAGGGGTTGGCCTGCAGGCCCGTATTTATAATGAATGCGCTTAGGGTGACTAATGTTAACCGGGTAATTTGATTCATACTGACTCCAGGTAAAGATCTGATCCTGTATCTTAATCAATAATATCCATTTTTTCATAAGTTTTTGAAAGAAACTGCAGGTTAATCCGCTCTTGTAATTGACAGAGGGACTGGATGAAACATGACAACTAACTACGGAATCAGTATCCGTGCACTGGCACCGCTAAAAGCGCCGCCGTGGCTAACCCTTTCAGCCCCGTTGCTGGACCGGCTCCTGGGGATCCGGGCGATGGACAGACTCTACCGCCGGAATAAACTGGAAAATTTACCCCCATTTGACTTTATCGAGCAAGGCCTGGCTATGCTTGATATTAAACTTGAGTCAACCCCAGTAGATATCAGCAACCGAATTCCTGCCACTGGGCCTTTGTTGATTGTATGCAACCATCCCCATGGTGGTGTTGAGGCCCTGGCCCTGGCACAGGAGTTGAAATCTGTAAGAACAGATATTAAATTCCTTGCCAACACCGGCCTGCAGGTCTTTCGTGAACTACAGCCTTTATTAATTACTACCAACCCGCTAAAAGTCTCCCAGAAAAACCTTTCTTCGATACGCCAATGTGAAACGCATTTGCGTTCAGGTGGTGTACTTATTGTGTTTCCGGCGGGTAAGGTTTCATTCCAGCATCCGGGAGAAGAGCGTATCAGGGACAGGCATTGGAACCGCTTAATCGGTCACCTGGCGAAGCGTACCTCGGCCCCCTTGTTACCGGTATTTTTTAGCGGCAACAACAGCCCGTTATTCCATAAACTCGGAAAAATCTGGGATCGTTCAAAGATGCTGTTGCTTCCGCGCGAACTATTAGGTTTGCGAGGTAAAACAGTCGCCTTCATATGGGGGCATATTATTTCTGCCGATGCATGGCGTCACCTGGATGCGGGAAAGCTTACCCGCTATGCACGGCTGATGACTTACATGCTGGAAGACAATGTTGAGGCAAAACAAATAGCAACGGATTCGCAGTTGGCACCCCTGGCAGCCATGGGTGACCCGGTAATAATTGAAGCTGAACTTGCCGGCTTGCCTGGGAAACAGCGCTTGCTGGATTTTAAACAATACTCAGTGTTCTATGCTCGCGCGGCACAGATTCCATATTTGATGAAAGATATTGCCCGTGAGCGTGAACGTGTTTTTCGCCTGCACGATGAAGGTAGTGGAGAGGCCCGTGATGGTGATGAATTTGATCGCAGTTATGTCCAACTATTTACTTGGGATAACAGTAGCCATAGCCTGGTGGGTGCCTACCGATTTGGACAGACGGATCTGTTACGTCAGCAGGGTAGTGATGCAATCTATCTGACACAAATGTTTGATTTTGACGAGGCTTTTTATAAGGAAATGCCACCGGCACTTGAACTGGGGCGTTCGTTTGTGGTTCCTGAACACCAGAAAAGCTTTCATTCCCTGTATCTGTTATGGCGTGGTATAGGATGCTATCTGGCTGCACATCCTCAGTACCGGCGCTTATACGGTACCGTTTCTTTATCACGCCAGTATGATGACAAGGCAATAGCTTTGCTCTGTGATGCCTTAATTGAGCCTTCCCCGTACGTAAGGCCAAAACAAAGCCTGACCAAATTCCAACAACCGGAATGGAGCAAATTCAAACAGGATTTCGGTATGCTTGACCTGCAGACGGTCTCGGCCTGTGTACGCGGAACGGACAGGGAGGGTAAGGATATACCCGTATTGCTGGGTTTGTATCACAAGCTGGGAGCAAAATTCCATTGTGTAGCCGTAGACCCGAATTTCAATAATACCCCCGGACTGTTATTGATGGTGGACATGGACAGTGCGCCTGAAAAGCTGGTTACTAATTTCCTTGGAATACAGGCGACTGAATACCTTGCTTTTAACAGTGCAGGTAGGCAGGCGAGCAGGGAATGAAAACAATCCTTCAACAAAATATCGCCGCCTTGAGCCAGGGTGAAGCTCTGCTGCTGCAGATTAGTGATGAGGTTTTTAATAAAATGGTGACGGCAGTCTTTGACAGCACCATTGGTACGCATATCCGCCATAACCTGGATCATTACAATTGCTTTTTATCCGGTTTAAACAACGGACGCATCGATTATGCAGCGCGTGCACGCGATCCCCAGATTGAAGAGGATCGTGGTTATGCACTTACAGAAATTAACCGCTTGCGGATAGCACTGGAAACATTACAGGATAGACACTATTACCCGCACGTTAGTGTGGAGTGTGATGTCAGTCCCGGCCTGGCGCTTAGCTCAGTACAACGGGAACTTGAGTTCCTGCTCAGCCACACGGTCCACCATTACGCAATTGTCGCGATTATCTGCAGGCTCCAGGGGATTTTAATTGATGATGAATTTGGGGTTGCCCCTTCAACTCTGCATTATCGTGAGGATCAACTGCTGCAATGTGTACATTGAGTTGGAAGCCGCAAGATAGCGGCTATCTGCTGTTGTTTAATCGCGATGAAAGCAGGTTGCGTTCGGCGGCTTCACCACCATTAGTACATCAGCATAAGAAGGTGAAATTTCTTGCACCGACTGATACCCAACACGGTGGTACCTGGCTACTGGTTAATGAATATGGCATCAGTATTGCGTTGTTAAATAATTATGCCGCAAGCGAGGCTATAGCAAATATGGATGATTCAGTCCGGTCTTCCCGTGGCTTGTTGCCACTGGCTTGTGCAGACTATGCAGATGTTGCCGCGGTAATGGAGCATCTGCAGTCAATGCATCTGGGTAACTACCCGCCATTTCACCTGGTAGCCATGGGAGTAGATGAAGCCATGGTGTTCACCTGGAATGGGCAAGGATACCAGCTTACTAAGCTAAATCCGTTTGGTGGAATGCTGACAAGTTCTGCTTATAACTCTACAGGTATAGCCGTTAGCAGAAGTGAGTTGTTTTTAGCTATGGTAGGTGAAATGGCCAGTGCCAAAGCTGATCATCTGGAAAATTTTCATTGGTATCGCAGTGATGATGGTGCCACTGGTATACGCATGCTGCGTGAAGATGCATGCACCCACAGCATCTCCCGTATCACTGTGTCATTCCCAGATCAGATGATACGTTATCAGTACTCGCCACAGAAAGAAATTCACCCGGATGAAGAAAACCGGGTATACCACTTGAACCTGCTGTCTCAGGCCAGTTCCAGGTGAACCTAGAAAACGTGAATTTATCCAGATTTAATCAGATATTTTCAAGTTCAAACCGACGCGCCCGGGCTGGTATAACCAGATTTTTGGATTCCAGCCATTGTTGGTTAAACAGGCGTGACTGGTAGCGGCTGCCGTGATCGGTCAGTAGGGTAACGATGGTTTTCCCCGGCCCCAACTGGCCCGCTAGCCACACCGCTGCGGCTACATTGAGTCCTGATGATGCTCCAACCAGCAAGCCTTCGTGGTAAAGCAGGTGATAGACCATATCAACAGTAATCTGGTCGCCAATCGTAACCGCGGTATCAATTTCGGTTCCCTGCAGGTTTGCAGTGACGCGGCCGTTGCCAATACCTTCGGTAATGGACCCATCTCCTGTGAGCTTTAACTCTCCATTCAATACCCATTGGGCCAGTACACTGCCGCTTGGATCTGCCAGTGCTATACAGACATCAGGCCTTTGTTGTTTCAAATAACGACCGATACCAGCAAGCGTGCCACCCGTGCCGGTGGCACAGATGAAACCGTCCACAGTTGCATCTGTTTGTTGCCAGATTTCCGGTCCGGTGGTGTCGAAATGGGCGTCCCGATTTGCAGTATTATCAAACTGATTGGCCCAGACAGAATTTTCAGTTTCATCAGCTATTCTTTTTGCCACATGAACATAATTTTCGGGGTTCTTAAAGGGTACAGCCGGAATCGGCCTGACCTCGGCACCCAACAGTCTGAGGTTATCCATTTTTTCCTGTGATTGGGTCTCCGGAATCACGATGACGCATTTATACCCGCGGGCATTACAGATATGCGCGAGACCAATGCCGGTATTACCCGCAGTGCCTTCCACAACGGTACCGCCTGATTTTAACTGGCCGCTGTTTTCTGCCTGTTGAATCAAAGAAAGGGCGGCACGGTCCTTGACCGACCCGCCGGGATTCATAAATTCAGCTTTTGCGAGGATATTGCAACCAGTGATTTCGCTGAGGGTTTCCAGTTTTATTAGCGGTGTGTTTCCAATGGCTCCAGTGAAGCCTTCAACAATATTCATGTGTATTCCTGTTCTCGATGTTGAGTAATGAATTAATAAGACCGTGACAAACGAATTATCTTACTTAATTACCCGAAACGCCAGTCAGTTATGCAACATGACCTTTAGCCCATGCGGTCAGGGTTGAATGTCACATAAACTATCCCGACTTTACCGAGGGAATCATTCCAATGAAAAATAAACTGCTGATTGCGGCCGCAATCCTCTTATCTTCGTCTCTGAGTACTTCGCTTTCCGCTGAAGAACAAAAGCTGCCTGAATGGGTAGAAAGATCTAACGCTATTGCCTATAAAGTGATGGAGTCCAATGCCCAATTCGCACCTGAGTTTTCAGGTCAGATGGGGATTACCGGCTATGACGAGGAAATCTATGATCTGGGTGAAAACCTGTTTGAACGGCAGATAAAAAATGACCGCGATAACCTGAAAATGCTGGCGGGGTACCTGGCTAAAGAAACGGATCCCCGGGTTCGGCAAGATATCGAAATCATGATTGAGGCCACAGAAGACAGCATTGAGTCAAATACTATAGAGTATGCAAGGGTGCTGCCATACGGGAATATTACCGGTTTGATCTTTGCCGGGTTTAATGGACAGCTAGATAAACAGGTGCCTTTTGAGCGACAGAAAGCGGCCCTAGTTCGTTTGCGTAAATATACCGGCCAGGAAGAGGGTTATGAGCCACTGACTGAGCGGGCAAAAATTCTTTTGACTGAGCGAAATTCAGTTCCTGGGTTGATCAAACCTTATCGTGGTGAAGTAGAACAGGATCTTGAACGTGCACCAACCTTGATTGCCGGTATGCGCGAAGTATTTGAAGCTACCGACCTGACCGGCTGGGAAGATACTTTACTGGTTCTGCAATCACAGCTGGGCGAATACAACGACTGGGTTAAAGCCGAAATCCTGCCCAACACTCGCGCCAGTGCCGCACTACCGCGTGAACTGTATGAGTTGCAATTAAAAAACTATGGCGTGGATGCTTCACCTGAAGAGCTGATGAAAATCGGCCAGGTTGCGTTTATGAATATTCGCAACGAGATGATTGCACTGGCTCCATTGCTAGCAAAAGAAAAAGGCTACAAGACTGACGATTACCGTGAAGTGATTAAGCTGTTGAAAAAAGAGCAGGTACATGGTGATGCCCTGATGGAAGGCTATGTTGAGGTGATGAAAGAGCTCGGTGTCATCATTAAGCAACAGCATTTGGTAAGCCTGCCAAATGAACCGGCACGCGTAAGAATGGCAACAGCTGCTGAGACTGCGCAACAGCCGGCTGCGCATCTGGATGTTCCCAGACTGGTCGGGAATACCGGTGAATTCCCAGAGTTTATCGTACCTAAAATCAAACAGAATGAAGATGGAAGCTGGCCGCAGAGTGATTATGCGTTCCCGGCGATGATGTGGACACTGTCAGCACATGAAGCCAGGCCAGGACATGAAATGCAGTTTACCACCATGCTCAGAGGCGGTGTTTCAACCGCGCGGGCACTGTTTGCATTTAACTCCGCCAATGTAGAAGGCTGGGCATTATATGCAGAGTCAATTACCAAACCCTATATGCCACTTGAGGGGCAGATGATTTCCCTCAAAGCAAGGTTGTTGCGGGCGGCACGTATCTGGCTGGATCCAATGTTGAACCTGGGATTAACCACAGCAGATGAAGCCAAACGGGTACTGATGGAAGAAGTAGTCAATGACGACCTCAGCGCACAGACAGAAATTGACCGCTACACTTTCCGCTCACCTGCCCAGGCGACTGCTTACTATTACGGTTATGAAAAACTGTTAAGCCTGCGTGCACGCACTGAAATGAAATTAAAAGGTAAATTCAAGGCACAGGAATTCCATGATTTCATCCTTGCGCAGGGATTACTACCTCCAGAAGTTCTGGATCGTGCAGTGACAAAGGAATTTATTGCGCCAAGGTTGAAGTAAGAAAATATTGATTCTATTCTTGCCCGTGCAGCTTGCCTGCACGGGCTTTTGTTTGCCTGATTGTACTACATGATTGATTTTTAACACGCTGATCTATATAGGCTAAATAGTATTTTAAATATGAGGGTGGATATTTTGGAAATATAGTCTATAGTTAAAAGTAGCAAGGTTAAGCAGTAAAAATGTATTTGGATTTTTCCCTGTCGGTTGGTTAACTAACCGGGCTGGTTTGATTACCAGAATGGCTGGGGGGTCATTAAACAGGAGCAAAATGCAAGGTATAAGGTACAAGGGCAGTCCGGTGGCGTTCAGCTACCAGGGCGATTAGAGCTTCAACAGCTCAAACGAGTCAATAGCTACAGTGTGTCTGTCGTTATCGGGGCCAAGATGGCCGGTTTATGAATCAGGGATGTTCTTCTCGTTTGGGAAGGGTATCCCTGTTTGCGTTTATCAGCAGGGAAACCAAAAGAATAGATAGCCAATCGAGTGACTTATTCGCGTTATTTAATCGCGTGTAAGGGGGGCCAAGAAGGCCGGTTTATGAATCAGGGATGTTCTTCTCGTTTGGGAAGGGTATCCCTGTTTGCGTTTTGCACCCGGATACCTGAAGAATTTCGACACATCGTGTCCTGAAAACCTGTGGAGCAGGTGGTTCGGACACGTGTGTTGGGGAGTCTGGCAGGAAATTTTACCCGCTGGAAAAGATGTCAAGGATGGCATTATAGAAGGAGATGAAAGTTATGAGGAAGTTACTTTATTACTTGTTGTTGATTAGTACTTTGATCCTGTTTGCGGGCACGACGATAGCGCAGGTTCATGAAGTTCGAACGCCGTATAACGGTTTCTTCGAACTAGAGGGAGACTCTATTATTTTTAATTGGGATCTTGCTGCTACCCCTCCCGTGGGTTTCAATGATTTTGATGATGTTTATCGGGACATCGTCAATGCATCCCTACCGGGCGGTACAGCTCTGGACGCTGAAAGGGCTGGTGGTGGCTTTGTGTCACCGGGTATCCTTGCGGGTGGATTCATCGAAGTTTTCCAGTGGGATGATTTCCGGGACCTTTCCGAAGGCGGTGACCCAACAGCGTTTAATCCCGACCCGACCACGGCCGGACCCGGCATGAAAGACCAGAATCCAATAGCTAACTGGCACTGTGTTGCATCTAATAACCTGGGTGCAAAATTTGATCTGCGCCAAACTTACCTGGCTTTCTATAACCGGGACCACGGTGATGACATTGATCACCTGGTAATGGTTGGTGGTGGTACCAGAGACTCCAACAACGGATCGGCCGCTATAGGTTTCTGGCTGTTTGCCAGTGAAGTTGCCTGCGATACCGACCCCGTATCAGCCACTTTTGAACGATTTATTCAGCCCGATGGCTCTATAGCAGAGCATGTCCCCGGCGATATTTTACTGGTATCTGATTTTACTGCAGGTGGCCGGGTTTCTAATATCAATGCATGGGTTTGGGCAGGGGATGACGCTACTGGCGGACCTATTCCTCTCGTCATTGCTGGTAGCCAGACATTTGGTGACTGCCTTGATACCACAACACTTGAAGAAATGCTCATGTGTGGTATTGCAAACACTTCCACTATTGATCTTGCATGGAATCCACGCAGTACACTCTCTGGTTCTGTTGACTATCAACTGCAACAGGGTCAGTACTTCGAGGGTGCTGTGGATTTAACCGACCTCACAGGTGTTGGTAAAACCAGTTGTATTAATTCCTTTATCCTGGAAACCCGATCTTCCCACAAACTAGATGCCAAACTGCATGATTTCGTGGGTGGCTCACTTAGTACTTGTGGGACAATCATTGTCAGGAAATTTACCTATCCAACACCTGACGATACAGTCTTCACTTTTAATGTTACCGGTTTTGATCCATTTGGCCTGGCTGACGAAGAGGAAGCAGTGTTTAGTTCGGCACTACCGGGCACTTACACGGTAGCTGAAAATACGCCACCCGCTGGCTGGACACTCGACAGCGCTGAATGTGGTATTGATACTGACGCTGATGGTGATGCGGATGCAAGTTTCCTGGACCCAATCACTACAGACGTGGTAGTTGGTTTTAACGAAACCTGGATCTGTACTTTCACCAACGTCAAAAGAGCATTCTTGACTCTGGAGAAAACCGTTATAAACAATAATGGCGGTACTTTGCTTAAAGCCGATTTCGGAAGGTTTATTGATGACATAGCAGTACGCTGGGATCAACGTAAAGCATTCACCCCACCTATAGGCGGTGATAATCATACAGCCAGAGAAGTTGAACAGAGTGGTTATACTGCATCTGTATGGGGTGGTGATTGTGCCGACGACGGTTCAGTTAGCCTTCTTCCGGGTGACGATAAGACCTGTACTATCACTAATACTGATGATCCACCTTCGTTATTACTCAAGAAAGTAGTCATTAACAACAATGGTGGTACAGCCGTGGCAGCAAACTGGACTTTGTCAGCTGGTGCTAACAGTGTGACGGGTTCTGCGACTGCCATCGAAGTAACTGATCAGGTCGGTACTTATAGCCTGTCTGAGAGCACGCTGGCCAATTACACTAATACTTCGATCACTTGTGATGATAACCCTGCTGCCGAAGTCACTTCCGTGACCATCGCACTGGGTGAAACCAAGACCTGTACCTTCGTTAATGATGATGATGCACCGTCGCTGTTACTGAAGAAACTGGTAACCAACGACAATGGCGGTACTGCTGTATCAGCCAACTGGACCTTATCAGCC
>JADFVZ010000063.1 GCA_015222805.1 Pseudomonadota bacterium | reverse complement strand
CCCTACGCTGCGTTAGCTTTACCCTGCGGTAATGCCTGTGCTGCTTTAATCTCGCTGTGATCAAAATCATCGACAGCAATAATTTCCAGGCGGAGTTCACGTGCCTGCCTGAGAACAACGGCTTCTTCCTGACTGATCAGGTTTTGCAGCATGGCGTTCTGCAGGCGCTCATCCCAGGTAAGGCCTTCAAGGCCGGCTTTACGGATTGCCTTGATGAATTTCTTCTCAACCGAGCCCGCGGCAATAATGATCGGCAATGCCGTTTCCATTGTACCAATGGGGTGACCAGTTCGGTCTGAAGTGTATAAGCCGCGGCATAAGCGGTCGCGGCTTTCAGATGGAGTCATCAGCAACTCAGCAATCTTACTGCCCAGTTTGTCAGATGGCTGTTTCTGGCGTGAACCCAGTGGCATAACCAGTAGTTTCAGGGCAAAACCAACAGCTGCATTAGGGAAGTTATCTACAATTCCACGCATGGCTTCCTGCATACGGTAAAGATTTTCTTCCATTGACCATTGCAGTAGTGTCAGGTCGGCAGCAGGCCGGCCTTCATCTTCAAAACGTTTGAGTACGGCTGAACCGATATACAGATGCGAGAGCATGTCACCCAGGCGGGCAGACAGGCGTTCTTTGCGTTTCAACTCGGCACCCAGGGTTAACAGGGTGGTATCGGCGAGGAAGGCAAAGGCTGCACTGTAACGGCTCAGTTGCTGGTAATAACGGGCGGTTGAGGCACCAGCGGGTGCTTTCGCCAGGCGGGAACCGGTCAGTCCCAGTCCCAGTGCGCGTACGGCATTGGAGATAGTGAAGCCAATATGACCGAACAGCAGTTTGTCGAATTTATCCAGGCTTTCCTCTGGATTTTCAATTGCGGCGGCTTCCATTTCCCTGAGAACATAAGGGTGGCAGCGAATAGCGCCCTGGCCGAAGATAATCATTGAGCGGGTGAGGATATTTGCACCCTCAACGGTAATTCCAACCGGAACACCCTGCCAGCTGCGGCCCAGGTAGTTTTTAGGTCCGAGGATAATCCCCTTGCCGCCATGTACATCCATGGCATCTTTAATGATTCTACGGGTTAGTTCTGTCGCATGATACTTGGCAATGGCGGAGGGTACCGAAGGTTTCTCGCCATGGTCCACCGCGGCTGCGGTTGCTTTAGATAAAGCCGTTACTGTATAGGCGTTGCCGCCAATCCGGGCCAGGGCTTCCTGGACACCTTCGAACTTGCCTACAGGCTGGTTGAACTGGGTGCGGATGCGGGTATAGGCACCGGAAGTCAACGCGCACATTTTTGCGCTGCCGGATGCGCCCGAAGGTAGTGAAATCGCCCGGCCTACGGATAAACATTCAACCAGCATGGCCCAGCCGTGACCGGCCATTTCCGGTCCACCAATGATGGTGTCCAACGGCACAAAAAGGTCTTTGCCGCGTACCGGGCCGTTGGAGAAGGGGACATTCAGTGGCAAATGACGACGGCCGATATCCAGCCCTTTAAGGTCTGCAGGAATCAGGTTGAGGGTGATACCCAGGTCTTTTTTGCCACCCAGCAGGCCATCGGGGTCGAACATCTGGAAGGCGATGCCCACCAGGGTGGCATCCGGTGCCATGGTGATATAGCGCTTGTCGAAATTCATCTTCAGGCCGAGGACAGTTTTACCTTTCCATTTGCCCTTGCAGACAACCCCGGAATCAGGGATGGAAGTGGCATCCGATCCAGCCTCTGGCCCAGTTAGGCCGAAGCAGGGGATTTCTTCACCTTTGGCCAGGCGCGGAAGATAGTAGTTTTTCTGCTCGTCGGTACCGTACTTTAAAATTAATTCAGCCGGTCCGAGTGAGTTTGGAACAGATACCAGGGTGTTTGCTACACCGCTGACAGTAGATATTTTAATTAATACCGCGCGATGTGCGAGGGCGGAAAATCCAAGGCCGCCGTATTCTTTCGGGATAATCATCCCCAGGAAACGGTTGTCTTTAATAAACTGCCAGCCTTCCGGGCTTAAGTCGGTGTCGATATGGGTTATTTCCCAATCGTTGATCATATCGCAGAATTCTTCAACAGGGCCGTCGAGGAAGGCCTGCTCTTCGGCAGTTAGTTGTGGTGTCTGGGTCTTCAGCAGTTTATTCCAGTCAGGGTTACCGCTGAACAGGTCCCCTTCCCAGCCAACAGTACCTGCGTCCAGGGCAATTTTTTCAGTTTCAGAAAGACTGGGAGTCATTTTCCGGTAAATTTTCAGGAAAGGGCCTGACAGCCACTGTTGGCGCAATGCCGGGGAGTTTAGGAAGAAAACTGCACCGCCAAAGACCAGTGTAAGTAGCCAGAAACTAAAATGCCCAAGGCCGCCGGTAATGGCGAACAAGGCAATAACCGCAGCAATACCCAGAGACCAGGTTTGCAGGGTTGTGGTCAGGAAAGCAGCTACCAGGGTAACTGCGATCAGGCTTAGCAACATTGTTAAAAACATAGTTTTATCCTAATTTACAGTGATCTCAGCAGGGCTGAGTTCTGTGTATGCATATGTTGTATACACACACGCTTAATATTGATCAAGCTTAAGTATGTCCTCCCGTGTTTTGCTTGTCAATACGCGTGCGTATGGTGTTTGTTGATTGGCTGATAAAACAATAGCTTGGGTCTAATAATCCAGTGAGGTGTCGGTTATATGGGATGAAAATCGTATATTTGCCGGCAAAGCTATATTTTCCTCAATAAATCCCCGGTTTCTGGAATCTGATTGACAGCAACCCTAAGGCTCGCCACAATCGTTTTCAATGCCTGTTTATATACATTCCCGGACCAGCTATGACCAGCCTTAACGCCCCCTGTCCCTGCGGCAGTGGGAAAAAATTCAAACGCTGCCATGGAAGAACCCAGACCAGCGCAGCTGCAAGCGGGTCTCCGCAGCAATTGCTGGAAAATGCGCATTCACTGGCTGGGCGAGGACAGGCACAGGCTGCGCTGCAGGTGCTCAGGCAGTTACCGCATGCTCCCGCCCGCTACGACCTGGAAGTAAAACTGCTACAGGCCCAGGGCGAAGCAGGAATATCGAAAGCCGAAAAAGTCCTTTTGCAGTGGCAGCAGGGTGATTCTCGCAACCCGGATCCGGTCTATCGTCGGATGCAGGCTGCATGGCGGCAGGGGCAATTTAAGCATGCACTATCACTGGCGGATGATTTGTCCTCGCGCCCGCATAAACTTGTTGATTATTACCGGGCAGTTGCCTTGCAGCTGGCAGGTAAACTGAATGCCGCAATGACGGCTTATACCCTCGCGGTGGCAAATAATGTAACCACTGCATTGCAACCGCTTGAGCAGGATTTTGAAGCTGCCATACAAATGTACGATACGGCGGCCGGCCAGTACCCCGGTAATCGCATCAACACTGAAGCTGCGTTGGTTGATGCAGAAGCAGAATATGCGATTATGCGCGCAGCAGCAGAAGCCTGGTGGACAGGTCGGCCGGACCTCAGCAGCTTAAGTCCATCACAATTTGAGCGTTATACAAACGCAATGTATAACCTCGGTTGCCGTGACCAGGAATGTTATGGCCGTGGCCAGGTTGCGATGGAGTACTTTGTGCGGGTTCTGGATATGCAGCCGGAGCATTTGTTTGCACGCACTAACTGGTGCTTCCTGCATAATTACCGTGCCGATATCAGCGTAGCTGAAAATGCAGCTGCGCATAAACTGACAGGGCGTTTAATTGGTCAGCAAACAGGTCCGCCAAAAGTTGATTTCAGGCCGGCAGCATTGAGTGGCAGGCGCTTGTGCGTTGGCTATATTTCTGCTGATTTCCATAAGCACTCGGTGGCCTATTTTATTACTCCGGTGCTGGAATCCCATGACCGCCAGCGGTTTGAGGTGTTCGCCTATCACAATAACGCCCTGGAGGATGACTGGACGCAACGGGTGAGGAAAGCGGTGGACAGGTTCCGCAATGTCTCTGAGTTGCGGGACAGTGCCTTATACCAGCAAATCCTGGCTGACCGGATTGATATCCTGGTTGACCTGAGTGGATACTCCCGTGGTAATCGGATGGCTGTGTTGGCTCGCCGTGCAGCACCTGTACAGATGAGCTGGATTGGATACCCTAATACCACCGGGCTGGAGGTAATGGACTATCGCATCGTGGATGCTGTTACCGATCCACATTCAGCGGCTGACCACCTGTGTTCAGAAAAGTTACTTCGCTTGCCACAGGTGTTTTCAACCTATACACCGCCGGAAAATTTGCCTATGACTGCGGCACCGGGTACGGGTAGCGGTTTTGTCTTCGGAAGTTTTAATCACCTGTTGAAGCTCAACCGACCTTTACTGGAAACCTGGGCCGAAATATTGTCTGCTGCGGATGATTCGCGCCTGCTGATAAAAAGCCAGTTGCTCGATCGAAAAACAGCCAGGCGAGATTTGTTAAAGGATCTGGAAAGTGTGGGCATAGCGCCTGACAGGGTGGAGCTGCTTGGCCGGGTCGCCAGCAGCAGTGACCACCTGGCCTGTTATCGCAGGGTTGACCTGCTACTGGACAGCTTCCCATATAATGGTACCACCACCAATTGTGACAGTTATATTATGGGTGTGCCGGTGTTAACCATCGCCGGTGACAGCCATATCAGCCGGGTCACCGCCAGCCAGTTAAATGCATTGGGCCGGCCAGAGTTTATTGCCGTAGACCGGGATGATTATATTAACCGCGCGATTGATTTTTCCCGTAACCCGAAGCGGCTGGTCGCACTGTCCCATGGCCTGCGTGAAAGAATGCAAGGCAGCCCGTTGATGGATGCTGCCGGATTATGCGCAGATGTTGAATCACTTTACCTGCAATCTTGGTTACAATACACGGATAGCTGATTTCTAAGAGAACCCCATTTACATGGCCAAGCCTCAAAAAATTGAAAAAGAAAAATTAACCGCGGCCGACTGGGAGCGAGGTGCGCTGGAGTTGATCGCCGAACAGGGCGTGAATGCAGTAGCTGTTGAATCTCTGGCACGGCGCATGGGAATTACCAAAGGTAGTTTCTACTGGCATTTTCCCAACCGGCAAGCGTTGATAGAACAGTCGTTACAACGCTGGCTGGAGCATGATGAGCGTAACCTGCAAATCCTGATGGACGCCATTGAAGATCCGCGTGAGCGGTTGATCCTGTTTTTCCGCCGCAGTACCCAGGTGCATCAGTTGACCCACGATGTATATACCGCATTATGTTTTGCCCCGGATCACCCGCTGGTACAGCCCGTGTTGGAGGCAGTGGCTGATCGTCGAACTAGCTACCTTGCAAACGCTTTTCGTCAACTCGGCATGGCTGATGAGGCTGCAGCATTCAGGGCCCGCCTGACATATGCCGCTTATGTGGGGTATTTGCAGCTGATGCAGCAGGAGCAGGCACCTGAGCCGGAAAGTCCTGAATTTGAGTCATATTTAGAGCATGTAATTAAGACCCTGATTCCAGCTGTCTGAGGTCAGTTTGGTGCCTGCCAAAGTAATATAAAGTGGTACAATGTGCGTTTAATTTGATCACCTTTTAAAAAGGAAAACCAGATGTCCACAAACACCAGCAACGCCGTCCTGGCTGAATGGGTCGCTGCAGTAGCCGAACTTACCGAACCCGACCAGATCCACTGGTGTACCGGGTCTGATGAAGAGAACCAGGAACTCACCAGGCTGTTGTTGGAAAGTGGTGGATTCCAGGAGCTGAACCCGGAAACCCACCCCAATTGCTACCTGCATTTGTCTGATCCGCAGGATGTTGCACGGGTTGAACACCTGACTTTTATCTGTACCCCTGAAGAGGAAGATGCTGGCCCGAATAATCACTGGATGGATCCCGCCAGTGCACATGCAAAAATGGATGGCTTCTTCAAAGGCGCGATGCGCGGACGCATTATGTATGTTATCCCTTACTGCATGGGACCGATTGATTCACCGCTGTCCCGCTGTGGTGTCGAGATTACCGACAGCCAGTATGTGGTTTCCAATATGCGTATTATGACGCGTATGGGCACCCCGGCATTACAACGGATTGAGCGTGAAAATACCTTTGTCAAAGGCCTGCACTCGGTCGGTGACTTATCCCCGGAAAGACGTTATATTATGCATTTCCCTGATGAATTGATGATAAAAAGCTTTGGTTCCGGTTATGGTGGCAATGCGCTGCTGGGCAAAAAATGCCACGCACTCAGGATTGCTTCCTACCAGGCGCGCAGTGAAGGTTGGCTGGCAGAACATATGCTGATTCTTGGTCTCGAAAACCCGCAAGGTGAGACCCATTATATTGCAGCGGCTTTTCCTTCTGCCTGTGGCAAAACCAACCTGGCGATGTTGATTGCACCTGAGAGTTATAAGGGCTGGAAAATCTGGACAGTAGGTGATGATATTTGCTGGATGCGTCCTGGTGAAGATGGTCGTTTATGGGCGATTAACCCTGAAGCTGGCTTCTTCGGTGTTGCTCCCGGCACCTCGAAAAAAACCAACCCGACGGCATTGGCAATGTTGAATGAAGATACGATTTTTACCAATGTTGCAGTCACTGCCGACAACCAGCCCTGGTGGGAAGGCCTGGATGACCGCGTACCGGTTAAAGACTGGCAGGGTCGTGATTACGACCCGGCAAACGGCCCGGCGGCACAACCTAATTCCCGCTTCACTGTTTCCAGTAAACGTTGTGGTTCTTATTCACAAATGGCAGAGGCACCCCAGGGCGTCCCCATTTCTGCCATCGTATTCGGCGGCCGGCGTGAGCGCCTGGTACCGCTGGTTTTTGAAACTAAATCCTGGGCACACGGCGTACTGGTAGGTGCAGCGATGGCATCAGAAACCACAGCCGCAGCAACCGGAGCTGTTGGTGTAGTACGGCGCGACCCGATGGCAATGAAACCATTCTGCGGATATAACTTTGCTGATTACTGGGCGCACTGGTTAAGCTTTACTGACAGGGCTGAAAACCTGCCGGGTATCTTCCATGTTAACTGGTTCCGTAAAGATGCAGGTGGCGATTTCATGTGGCCGGGTTTCGGTGAAAACATGCGTGTTCTTGAGTGGATTGTCGAACGTTGCAAGGGCACAGTCGATGCAAATGAAACCGCCATTGGCTTTATCCCCAGCATGACCGATATCAATGTTGACGGGCTGGGTATCAGTAACGCACAGATGGAAGAATTACTCCATGTTGACGCCCAGGGCTGGCTGGCTGAGATGGACCAGATTGATGAGTACCTGGATACTTACGGCGAGCGTTTGCCTGCGGCAATGAAAGCAGAACTGCAACGGGTTAAGAAAGAACTGAGTTAACCAGAGTACTTACCGGCAAGTTCGTTGGCGTATAATCCCTGAAAGAATTATTTCGGGGATTAAAAGAGTGGCTAAAGGGACGCAGCTGGAACTGTCTGGGCTTTTTAAATTAAGTAGCCTGGTCCTGCTTGCTTGCGGGCTTATACTGATTTGCCTGCCGAGCCTGGCTGAACAAAGGGTTAGTACCCCTGTTTTTCAAACCTGGAATATCGATGATGGACTACCCTCCGGGCATATTTCAGCACTCGCGCGTGGTCCCGATAATCACATATGGCTTGGTACCAGGGAAGGCCTGGTGCGATTTGATGGCCGTGAGTTCATGGTCCTGCGCCATGATCCTAAAGACCCCCAGTCCATTTTGCCCTCCAATAGTATCCAGACCCTCTTTACTGACAGTTCAGGCCAGATGTGGGTTGCTTTTGAAGAAAATGGAATCATAGCACTGGGCCCTGAACTCGAACTTAAACACCGGTTCACAGATAAAACCAGGCACAAGCTTCCCGGTAATGATATCTGGGCGATCGCTGAAGCCTGTGACGGCAGCCTCTGGCTGGGTTTTTATGGTAATGGACTGGCACGGCTGTGGCCGGAGACCGGACAGGTCAGGGTATATCCTCCAAAGGTCAGCGGCCTGGATGCAGAAACCGTTTTAAGTTTGCTGGTTGATTCAGAGTGCCGATTGTGGGTTGGTAGCTGGAACGGAGGTTTATACCGTTTGCGCAGTGAAACCGATCAGTTTATCAAGATCAATGCATCCGCGGAAAGTCTTGATGAAATGAAGGTGGTTACTGCATTAATGCAGGATAACAACGGACGCATCTGGGTAGGAGCCCGTAGCGGGCTGGCATTTATCGATGCCAAAACACTGGCTGTCAACACAGTAGAGCTGAAGGTTGACTCGAATCGAAATCACTTGATAACTGCTATTCATCAGGATGTTACTGGTGCCGTCTGGGTGACTTCTAAAGTTGGAATATTTCAGTTTTCGGCTGAAGGTGAACGGCAGAATCGTTTTCTCCCGATACCGGGTTTGTACGGTGGATTGCCGACTGATTATTTCTGGACTATGGCGGAGGATCACCAGCATGGCCTGTGGTTCGGCAGCCTGGGCCAGGGTGTAGCCAGGCTGGGTGTAGGTTGGCACAATTTCCAGCGCCTGCAGCGAAACCCGTCCCAATCAGGCTCCCTGTCATCAGATAATATCGTCTCAACATATTGGGATGTGCTGGATAAGCGTCTATGGGCCGGATCCATGGATGATGGTGTCAGTGTAATTAACCCGGATACCCTTGAAACAGTGGTCTATAACCAGCAAAAGAATGTTGGTGACTCGCTGACCCGTGAACGTGTTCGTGTTGTCCACCGTGATCGCAACGACAGGCTTTGGCTGGCACACTCAGATGGCCTCAGCGAAATGCTCAGTCCCGGTCATTTCAAACACTGGTTCACTGACCCATTCTGGAAAGAGGCGATTCGCGATAGTTATATCAGTGACATTGCAGAAACCCAAAGCGGTGATTTATGGCTGGCCGTATATGGCGGTGGGGTCATCTATTTTAGTACCACAGATGGTCCCGATAAGCTGTTCAATATGGATATGGCAGAGATATACCAGCTCTCGAACGAATCAATCATAGCTATTGAAATTGCTGCTGACGGTACCGTCTGGCTGGGTGGTGACAAAGGTCTTCAGGCTATTTCTGCAGACGGCAAAGTCCTTAATATAATTGATGACTATACAGATCAGATTGAAGATATGAAAATTGCTGCCGATGGAACCCTGTGGGTGGCGGCACGAAATGGCGTTAGCCAGTATGAGTTGAGCATTCCAAAACCGAAGCGGCTACTTCAGTTCACTACTGTTGATGGCTTGCCGCCAACCAGTGTAAATGGTATCAGCTTACTTAATGGTGAAGTTTGGGTGACCACAAGAGGCGGGCTGGTACGGATCCGTCCAGATAAGAATGATGTTCGGGTTTTTGGAAAATCGGATGGCCTGCCATCAATAGAATTTGAAGACAGAACCATGTCTATACGCGATGGCAGAAGGATCTATACCGGTACAGCGGCCGGGGTTATTACCTTTGTACCTGAAGAACTGATGGATGTGCGGTTAAATTTAACGGCCCGTGTTTATGGTGTCAGGACCATCGATGAAGAAATCCTCAGGAAGGACCCGAGCGCAGAAATTGTGGTAGCCTATGATGCCGCCGTAGTGACCTTTCAATTTGGAGCCCTGACATTTTCAGGTGACGGGCAGCTGCGCTATCGCTATCGGTTGCTGGGGCTGGATTCAAGCTGGGTGGAGGCCCGTGGTATAACCGAGCGCTCATACAGCCGTCTTGCACCCGGGCAGTATGTGTTTGAACTTCAGTCATCCACCTCCTCGGGCACCTGGCCGGAAAATATTGACAGAACAGTGCTGCAGATCGAGCCGCCACCCTGGCGCAGCTGGCAGGCATATATTCTCTATTTCCTGATAGCCCTGGTGCTGACAGCACTGCTCTGGTATCGATGGAAGATGGAACGCAAGCGCCGGACGGCACTGTCCCTGGCTCGTTATCGCGAGCAGTCTGCTGAGTCACAGCGCCAGCTAACACGATTCCTGACAGAATCACTGGATCTAAACGAAATTATGTCCAGGTTTGGCTCCATTCTCCAGCAGCAGCTGCATGCCAGCAGTGTGCTACTGCAGCTCCTGGGTGATGACCTTCCGACTGAAGCTTTCTCAACCGGTGATTGCAAAGCAGTTGTGGGAGTTGACTGGATTTCCCGAATCAGGGAACAGGGCTTGTACCAGCCGGACTGGGAAGGTGCCAGGGTGTCACTGGGAAATGATACCCATGCCTTTATTGCACCGCTGGCTTCGGGTGATGAGCTTTTAGGGCTGGCGGTTATCAGTGGGGGTTCCCAGCAGCCTTTTACCGCGGAAACCCAGGCAATTATCCGGCTTTATTCCAAAGTGGCAGGTTCAGCAATACAGAATGCAAGGCTTTATTTACGGGTGCAGCACCTGGCGGAAGATGCAGACCAGGCGAGTATGGCAAAATCAAACTTCCTGGCGACAATGAGCCATGAAATTCGAACCCCGCTCAATGGGGTTTTAGGTATGTCGGAATTACTTTCCGATACCGACCTGTCACCGCAGCAGCGCAGCCTGGTGGAATCCCTGCGACATTCTGGCGATAACCTGCTGCGGGTGCTGAATGAAGTACTAGACCTTTCCAAGGTTGAGTCCGGGGTTGTTGACCTTAACGATGGTGATGTCAATCTAAATACCTTGCTGGAGCAGGTCATTACCCTGTACGCCGGAGTGGCTTCACAGCAGGATATAGAACTGATTGGTATTCTGGCTGCTGATGTGCCATTGGTTGTGGCGGGTGATCCTGACCGCCTGGAACAGGTTTTATGCAACCTGCTCAGTAATGCGATTAAATTTACCGAGAAAGGTTACGTGGTTTTTGGCATAGTCTTTTCAGAACATGACCAGCATTTGAGCTATTTTGTACGCGATACCGGTATGGGATTAAATGAGGCCCAGCAGGCTACCATCTTTGATGCCTTCGAACAGGTTGATCAGACGGCAAATCGGCGTTTTGGTGGCACCGGTCTTGGGCTGACTATTTCACAAAAGATTGTCCAGTCCATGGGCGGAAGTATCAGCCTGGAAAGTGAAGTGGACAAAGGCAGCTGTTTCCATTTTGATTTACCCCTGCAGCAACGGGATGGTTCACAGCAGGACTGGTTGGGGCAGAGTAAATTATTACAGCGTCGCCTGGTGCTCCTGCTTCTCGAAGACCCGTTAAAGGAATCGGTTGCAGAACACCTTGGTCGCTGGTCAATACCAGTAGCTTCAGAAGGCAGCGATGACGAAAACGCCGCCGTTGATACGTTGATAGTCAGTGTTGATGAGGGCTTTGTCAATCGTGAGCAAATGTCTGCAGATGTGAAAAAACTACATCAGCAATACCCAGGTTGCGAAGTAGTGTTCCTGCTGCCGATTAATTTTGATCCTTCGCAGTATCAGGGTATTCCCTATTGCCACACCTGCCAGCGACCGGTAACCATGACCGGTTTGGCCGCTGTATTGATGGAGATGAACTTAACATTGTAAGCACGACTTCAGCAGGCTGGTTGTGGGCAAGTGGTGGAACCTTACTGGGCTAATCCTGAATAGAACTATAAGTTGATAGCTGAATCCAGTTGATAGTTAACCACAGTCACTTGTTAGAGCCCACCTGGTTGCGGTCTGCAGGATGGTTAATGCCATCATAAGTTGGTATGTCACTCAAATCAAAGGGGTTGATTCCTTCCAGGCAAGCTACATTAAAGCCATATTGTTCAGGGTTAGAACGTCGCTGATGATGAGTGTAAATACCGCAGATGGAACAGAAGAAGTGCTTTGCCATCATTGTATTGAACTGGTAGAGACTCAGCTTATCCGCACCTTTAATAATTTTAATGCCATCAAGTGGTATTGAAGCCACTATAGCACCACGCCTGCGGCATATTGAACAGTCACAACGCCGAGGGTCCTCAAGGCCATCGGGAAGAAATAATTCAAACTCAACAGCACCACAGTGGCATGAGGCCGGATGAACTGGTTTGATTTCCATAAATTTCTTTCTCTTTGATAGGACCACTAAACCTGGAGTGAGTTTTAATGCCCTGAATAAAGGATGGGTTTAGGTGTTATTTGTATAACGCACGTTCCATAATGACGGATTTGAGGACAATTCCACTCTTTGACATAAACTCGCTCTCCCTTTGTTCAACAAACCCATTTCTTACATAGAAATTGACTGCATTTAGTGATGAATCTAATCGAAGAACTTTAACGCCGGCTATAGTTGCTTTTTCAACAAGGAACTTGAGAAGTTCACAACCCAGGCCACTTCCTGCATGAGATGGAGTGACAAACAATGATTCCAGGAGTTGCTTGTCGATATTGATTGCACCAAAGCATACAATCTTTCCCTTCAGGAGTAACACATATTGCTCGTCACCATTCTCCGCTCCAAGAACGAACCGGTCTGGACGAGGTTCACCTGCCCATGCATCGACTATGTCACTCCCATATGCTTTGACACAAAGTTGTTGAGCTGATTTACGAAAAACAGCATCCATCTCTATGTAATCATCTTTTACAGCGGCTCGAATTATTAGAATAATTGTTCCTCAATGCACCTGAGTTTGAATTAGGTTATCACATGGGGACAGGTGACTTGTGTCTGCTAAATGGGTAAATTTCATTTCCTGGGCTTTCGACAGCTTGCTTTTGTTAACCTGAAAATATCAATCGTTGGGATACAATGAACCGTTTATTTTCAAACTGACAACCCCGGGAAGACAGTGCCTGCAATGACTATTTAAATTGATGTGCTTCAAGATATTCTTGCTAATATTATGGATTACTAAAATGACTTTGGCTGCGAATGACTAAGTGGCTAAATTCGGTCTTTAAACGGTCGGCATTGCAATCATAGGTGCTTCGATCCCCGGTAGGACCATGTCATTTACTCTCAGTCCATTCATTGAGATTATTCGGTTTATTTGTACGGTAGTATGAATGTGGCCCGAACTGAATCCGGATGAATATTTGAATTGTGACTTAAAAGCAGGTGTTCATAGTCGGGCACCGGCAAGAAACAACGAGCCACTCAAAGCAAAAATAATTTCTCACATGCGAATGCTACGAAAGAAACCAGCAAGGGTGGCGAAATATTTTCATCACCCAAAAATTAGTTATGCCGCGTGAACAATGTATTTAGCCGCCAGGTTAATGTGTTGAGCAACTCCAGTGATTGAAAGCAGGTTAAGTAAAATGAATAATAATTTCATAACAACTCGTTTTCCTTAAACCATAAAACCGACTCTTCAATTCCTTTTTTTAGATCATATTCCGGCGTGGTGATGGCGGAGGTATTGAATACAATGCTGATGAGTATGCACGAACGTACCCGTGAATTGGGAATGATGGGTGCACTGGGTGTAACACATTGGCAAATTTTTGCCATGATCCTTTGGGAGACATTGATTCTGGTTGTGGTAGGCAGTCTTCTTGGGTTTGCATTGGGAGCGTGGGTGTCAGCATATTTTGGAGAGCACGGTATTGATCTTTCCCGCTATGCAGTTGCTTTTTCCTTTTATTATATGGAGTCGGTTATTTACCCTGATTTATCCCTGGGTTCTGTCAAAAATGTTCTCGGAGCAGCTGTCATCGGTGCACTTGTGGCGGGATTATATCCAGCCTGGAGGGCTGCGAAGCTGGATCCTGCTATTGCGATGCGGGATGTATAAGGAAATCATCAATGATCAAGGCAAATAAACTGACAAAATTCTATTCCAATGGTGAGGCCAAAATTGCGGCGCTGGATAATGTTGATCTCTGCCTGGATGAAGGGGCATTTACGGTGGTGGCCGGGCGTTCCGGCTCAGGCAAGACTACCTTGTTGAATATGATTGGTCTACTGGACAAGCTGGATGCGGGCACCTTGACCATTGCCGGTCAAAATGTTCTGCAGCTATCAAGGACGCAGCGGGCCGTTTATCGATTATGGCATATTGGTTTCGTTTTCCAGTCTTATAATTTAATCCGCGCACTTTCAGCGCGTGAGAATGTTGCTTATGTACTGCAATTGCGTGGTGTTGCCGCAAAGGAGCGGCGACGGATTGCCGACCAATGGTTGGTCGAAGTTGGCTTGCAGGGGCTTGAGCATCGCAGACCGGATGAGCTATCCGGTGGTCAGCAGCAGAGGGTTGCTGTTGCTCGCGCCCTTGCCGGCACACCGGATATCGTGCTGGCTGATGAGCCGACGGCCAACCTTGACAGTCAAACCGGTGAGCAACTGATGGTGCTGATGCGGCAGTTAAATGAGTCGCATGGCACGACATTTTTAATTGCCTCTCATGATCCCGCGGTATTGGAAGCAGGTAAGCAATTGCTACGTATGGAAGATGGCAGGATTGTGGAACGGATAAACCCAGCACCTATCAAAACAAAATAACAAGCTTCAGAAGTACCAGGCCAGTTGCACAAACAAGGAAGGACCGGTTGAGAGATACTGACCCGGTTGCAATCCCCTGATGCCACCATATTCACTACCTTTCTCGCCGATGGGTATATTGAGCGCCCCGAGTAATTGAATGTCCTGTTTCCAGTTATAGGAAAGTACCACCTGGGTTAATGCGGAGGGGTCAATAAGGTTTACGAAGATATTCGGTGTGATGTTGAGAAGCGGTGTAAGCTCCAACGAAACCGATGCACCCAGGTAGTGACGGGCAATATTAAATATTTCACCCCTGCTCATGCGATTCAGTAACTCCGGATGAGCCAAAAGTGCTAAGGGCGAATAGATTCCGTCTGACAGACCAAAGCCGTTGTAATAGTATTCCAGAAATCCGGTCCAGTTGTGCCCCGCTAAAATACCGGAATAGCTGACACCGCCTACAGCTGAGAAAACTGCCCCTGAATCGGTATCATTCCAAACTAGGTCAGCGCGCCAGATTGCCCCCCCCAGGTCGGTGCTAAAACCCACTCCAAGAACAGACTGACCAAAATGCTCTGCCAATAGTAAATCATATTCATTCCGCCCCCAAAAGCCGTGGTATTTTAATGCGAGGGAAGATTCGTCTTGCTTGATTTCGCCACTATCCAGATCCCTGCGCACCACTCCTACAATTTGCACATCACCACCAGTATTCAGCAGGTATTGCCCATAGAGCATGTCATCACCGGTCTTATACTCCTTGTCCAACGCGGTTGGGTCAAAAGGGTTGAATATATCCATTGGTGTAAACAAAAGACCATTACCCCAGGAGATCGCCTGACGACCTAATCGCATCACCGTTTTATCACCGGTAAATCCGATGCTGATACGGTCGAGACGCAATACCGTGGTGTCTTTATTTTGACTGCTAATCTCATAGGTCAGGTTAAACCAGCGACGGTCATCGTTAATGACACCCGCCCCGGGGGATAACAAAGGTGGCAGATTGCGGGAAGCAAGAAGTCTGTCGGAGTGAATCTTGATGAATTGCATATCGGACCTGAAATCCCAGCGATCATGTCGTACGGCGAGCGTCAAACGTGCTTCAAGATTTTGATCCTGCAGGTTACCGTCAGCGTAACGATTAAAAAAACTGTACTGGGGTATCCAGGTATTGATGTACTGGTATTTGATGTGACCGCCATAGTTCCAATCGTTGGTGCCACCGGCATAATCAGTAGCCTGCGCAGATAAGCTCAGCATACAGGTTAATGTACAGACGAGAATATGAGGCCACCACCTTGTTAGTTGCTGGATGTGCAGCGGTATTGACAAATTAACTCCTGACCTTGCTAGCCTTTGCTGAACTCGTGTACTGCATCAACTAAACAACCGAGGTTCTCGGGTGGTACATCCGGGGTGATTCCGTGTCCCAGGTTGAAAATATGGCCCGGTCCGGATCCATAGTCGTCCAGTGTTTGTTTGACATAGCGCCGGATAGTTTCCGGGTTGGTCAACAGGATGGCGGGGTCCATGTTGCCTTGCAGGGCAATCCGATCAGCACACAATGCGCGTGCTTCTGTAAGCCGCATTGTCCAGTCGACTCCGGCGGCATCGCAGCCGCTATCGGCGATAGCAGACAACTGGTGGGCACAGCCCTTGCTGAACAGGATTACGGGTACACGGCGCCCTTCATTTTCACGGATCAGGCCGTCGACAATACGTTGCATATAGGCAAGTGAAAACTCACGGTATTCAGCCCAGGGTAATGCTCCACCCCAGGTATCGAATATCTGTACAACCTGTGCGCCGGCACGTATCTGTGCATTCAAATAATCAGTCACTGCATCCGCCAGGTGGCCCAGCAGTTTGTGTGCGAGTGCGGGCTCTTCAAAAATTAGTGCCTTGGCCCTGGCCCAGGTTTTACTGCTGCTGCCCTCGATCATGTAGGTTGCCAGGGTCCATGGGCTGCCGGAAAACCCAATCAACGGAACTTTTCCATCCAGTGCCAGACGGATTTTTTTCACTGCGGCCATTACATAAGGCAGGTCGTCTTCCGGATCAATACGCGGCAGGTTTTCGATTTCTTTTGCTGACCGTAACGGACGCTCGAATGACGGGCCCTGGCCGGTGGTGAAGTTAAGGCCAAGCCCCATGGCATCGGGAATGGTGAGGATGTCGGAAAACAGGATTGCGGCATCCAGCTCAAAACGCCTGAGCGGCTGCAGGGTAACTTCGCAGGCAAGCTCCGGATTTGTACACAGGGCCATAAAACTACCGGCTTCTGCGCGTAACTCGCGGTATTCCGGCAGGTAGCGGCCGGCCTGGCGCATTATCCAGACAGGTGTGTGGTCAGTTTGTTTGCGACCGAGGGCGCGTAAAAAAGTGTCATTTTTGAGTGCGGTCATATTATTTTCCGTGGTTCGGGCCGTTAACCCGTCAGTACTGCGCTGAGGTCGGCGTCAGTAATTTCAGTATGAATAAATGCCTGGCCTAAGGTCTTGAGTAAAATAAAGCGGTATTGTCCACCGAGGTTTTTTTTATCCAGGCGCATGTGTTCGATTAATTCCCCGGCAGGCGGTAATTGAGATTCGGCCCCGGGAAGTCCCAGTGCCGCACACAGCCGTGTCAACCGCTGTTCAGCTTCTCCAGTATCCAGTCCCAGTTGGGTGCCCAGCCGGGCTGCCAGGATCATACCGATGGCAACAGCTTCCCCGTGCAGCCATAGTTTGTATTCTGTGGCGGTTTCAATTGCATGGGCAAAGGTGTGTCCGAAATTCAGCAGCGCGCGCTGGCCCTGCTCAAGTTCATCAGCAGCGACAACATCCGCTTTAGCATTCACCGAGGTGATAACAGCCTGAAGTATGCTTTCGGGTAACCGTGCGTTAAGGGAATCGGCCTGCTGTTCGAGCCAGTTAAAAAAGTTGCTGTCACCAATGGCCCCGTATTTGATAACCTCAGCCAATCCGGCACGGTACTCGCGGGTGGGCAGGGTATTGAGTGTTTCACAGTCGATAATGACGGCGCGGGGCTGATGGAATGCACCGAGTAAATTTTTTCCGGCAACATGATTGATCGCAGTTTTACCGCCTACCGAGGCATCAACCTGTGCCAGCAGGGTGGTCGGTACCTGGATAATATCGATGCCGCGCATCCAGCTGGCAGCGGCAAAGCCTGCCAGGTCGCCGATTACACCACCACCGAGGGCAATGATGCAGGCATCACGACCGGCCTTCATGTCGGCCAGTTTATCGCTAACCCGCATCCATTGGTCGATGGTTTTATATTCTTCACCGTCTGGAAGGATAAGCTGTTCATGCTGTCCTCCAGCCGGCAGTGCTTTACACAGGGTATCGAGATAGAGGGGCGCGACGATTTCGTTGCTCACAATTAATAGCCTGCGCCCGTTGACTAGTTGCGACCACAGGGCCGGATTATTAAGTATGCCCTGGCCTATATAGACCGGATAATTCCTGCTGCGGGTTTGTACTTCAATGACTTCCATGGCGTCCCTGCTGCCCCTACAAACCTGATTCATCGAGGTACTGGTTAACCGCGCTAAGTACGGTAAATGCCATCTGCGAACTATGGCGCTTGTCTGAGTGCGCGGTGATATCAGCGAGAGCCTGGTATATCGGGTCACGCTGGACAAATAAATCAGCTAATACCCGTTCACGGTCAGGGACACTGAGCAGGGGCCTTTTTTTATCCATTTGCAGTCTTTCGAGCTGTTGTTCTACCGATGTTTTAAGGTAGATTATTATGCCGTTACGGCTCATTCTCTGGCGGTTTTCTTCCGCCAGCACAGCCCCGCCGCCGGTTGCCAATACAATTTCCCGGCGATCAAGCAATTTGGCAAGTTGTGCAGACTCACGTTTGCGGAAACCGGTTTCACCTTCAATATCGAAGATTGTCGCTATATCGACACCGGTCTGTCGTTCCAGTTCGGCGTCACAATCGATGAATTCGCGGTGCAGTTTTTGCGCCAACTTTTTACCGACGGTAGTTTTGCCGGCTCCCATTGAGCCTATAAGAATAATGTTTTGACTGAATTTCACTAATTTTAATACCTACTTCTTAATAACTCCGTTACCATACAGCAACTTGAATCGATTTTGGACAGGAAATGATCCGTTTTTTTGTATTGTTTGTAATTTTACTGGTTGGTTTGTTTACCCTGGAAATACTGCAGCCCGTTCAGGACTACATTATCTCACCGTTTACTGGCGTGTTGGCGAAAATCAGTGTCTATCTGATTCAGCTTTTCGATGACCAGGTACTGGCCACTGGCAGAGTAATCCGTAGCCTGGAAAACGGTTTTGCAGTAGAAATTCAACCAGGTTGCAACGGTGTTGAAGCCGTCATTATTTTATTTTCCGCTATTTTCGCCTTTCCGGCTCCTTTTAAAAATAAAATGATCGGGTTTTTCTGGGGTTTCCTGGCCATCCAGTTGTTGAATCTGGTGCGTATTATTTCCCTGTTTTACCTGGGCCAATGGAGTGAGACAGCTTTTCGCTGGTTCCATCTGTACCTCTGGCAGGCACTGATTATATTAGATGCCCTGGTGGTGTGGCTGATCTGGCTACGGACATTGCCGGAAAACAAAAACCCACCACCCGATTCGCCAGCCCCGCTGGCAACAGAATCCGCCTGAATAATGTCGATCTGGCTACAGCAGCAGGTCGAAGTAGCCACCCGTGGACGGGGCTTTTATAACTGCTGTTCGCAGGTGTCGGAGATCGTTGCTTGCAGCGGGATTAATACTGGAATTTGCCATTTATTCCTGCAGCATACAAGTGCTTCATTAATCCTGACCGAGAATGCAGACCCGGACGTGCGTACCGACCTGGAAGCTTATTTCAGCCGCCAGGTTCCTGACGGCGGTGATCACTGGAAGCACAGTGCCGAGGGTGCAGATGACATGCCTGCACATATTCGCTCAATGTGGACCGGCAATGACCACAGTGTTCCGATTCGTTCCGGCAGGCTGGCACTTGGGACCTGGCAGGGGGTTTATCTTTGGGAACACCGCTTTGCCGCGCACCAGAGGCAGTTGCTGATTACCCTTAATGGCACTCATGAAAGTTTTGTGGCTTAGTTCGGTTTAAATCAAAAAACTATTTCTCGCAAAGAACGCAAAGAACGCCAAGTTAAAAAGGGGTTTCTTTGCGTTCTTTGTGAGAGCTTTATTATGTTATTTTTTTGGAGGAAACGGCTCAGCCAGATCACCGTTTTCATCCAATGTCGGATACGCCAGTTTGTGTCGCCGGCAATAGTCGGTGAGGACAGGGTGGAGCCACTCAAAACGCAGGCGTGCATGTTCTGCCGGCGCCAGCCTGCATTTCCGGTAAAGACCGGCTTGCTGTCGTTGTCGCTGGGCTTCGTAGAGGATTACCGCACAGGCAACGGACACATTTAAAGAGGGTGTCATGCCCAGCATGGGAATAATAATTTCTGTATCAATGTTGGCGAGGGTTTCGGCAGTTACCCCGGTTTTTTCAGTGCCCATGACCACGGCTGTGGGACGGCAGTAGTCAACTTCGCGGAAATCAACCGCCCGATCTGACAGGTGGGCGGCAACTACCTGAAAACCATCTTGCTTTAATTGCCTGATGGCACTGCCGGCATTTTCATGCTCTTCAACTTCCAGCCATTTATGTGCGCCGGAAGTGATGTGGCCGATTTCGGGTATTCCCCAGTCGTGGGGGACGGCATAGACGCGGGGAATTCCCACTGCATCACAGCTACGCAGGATTGCTGAGAAATTATGCGGTTTATAAACTTTTTCCAGTAAAACTGTCAGGTCAGGTTGCCTGCGGGCGAGGACAGTATCGACCCGCGACAGTCTTTCCGGTGTCACGGGTAATTAGTTTTCAGTAAAAAACTGCTGGCGGAAATTCAGTGTCAGTAATCTATCCTCGCCATCGGGAGTGATTTCAATCTGGAAGTCAAAAGTCTCTTCATTGTTAATGCGGAATTCACCCAGGTAATAGACAGCACCCAGATCGGAGTCGCCGCTGGCCGGTTCACTGACTTCACGCAGTTGAATTTGCCGCCGCTGCCCGGTGAGATTGATTGCCGCTGCTGTAACCCTGGCGTGGGCCGGGGAGGTGGTATCACCCGATTTTTTTAATACGGTAATGTTCAGCAGTGCCCGGCTACCGGAGCGCAGTATGTTATTGGCCTTGGCTACCTGGGGTGGCAACAGGTTAGTATTCAGTGCGTTGTAATGCACAACATAATCGCCGTAGTCCTGGGATTGCTGGGCCAGTACAGAGCCGCTGAGGAGTATCAGCAGGCTGGCTACCAGGGCTTTGAAAATTAAATTCATAATGCTTCTCCGTTATTTTGGGATAAGTCAATCGTTTTACTAAGGCGATACCAACAATATTAATAGCCTACCAGAAGCCGTAGAAAATGTATTGTGACCAGGGCGACCACAGCCGAGAAGTCAAAACCACCGGCGCTGGGCAGGAATTTTCGAATGGGTATCAATATCGGTTCAGTTAATTTATATATCAGCGGAATAATAGGGTGTCGAAATGATTGGCCCACCCAGCTCAGGACAATCGAAACAATAATCAGGATACTGTAAAGGCTGAGGACGACATGTAAAATGCGGACGATGGTACGTGCGGCAATCAGCATGGGAGTCGATGCCATCGGATCCCAAAGGCTAACGATAAGCGCGGTTGAGAGGATAAATAAAGCCAGGCAGGTGCTGTCGAGACGGCCCCAGGGCGGCAGCAGTTTACGCAGCGGTTTCACCAGCGGGTCGGTCACCGCGACCAGCACCTGTATGAGCGGGTTGCGGTAATCAGCTTTCACCCACTGCAACAGCAGCCGCAACAATAAAGCGAGTGAATAGAATGTCAGCAGGATTTCAAACAGCCAGCTGCCTGCATTTTGAAGGTTACTCATAATGCGGTCCTGGAGAGTTCACGGCCACGATCCCGCGCAGCGATAACTGCCTGTCTAAGGATCTCATCACAACCCGCTCCATCGAGTACAGCCACAGCCGCAGCTGTGGTGCCGCCGGGAGAAGTCACTCGCTGGCGCAGTTCTGCGACATCCGCCGGCTCGCTCAATGCCAGTTGCCCCGACCCGATCACGGTATACAGTGCCAGTTCAGTGGCTGTTTCGGTACTCAGGCCGGCAGCCACGCCGGCATCGCGCATGGCTTCAACTAAGTAGAATACATAAGCGGGACCAGTACCGGATACGGCAGTTACAGCATCCATCAGGTTTTCCTTGTCTATCCATATAACCTGACCCACGGCAGAGAGTATTTCTTTCGCCCGATCTTTATCTTTTTGCCTGCAGTGGGGGTTTGCATATAAGCCGGTGATCCCTGCATCAACTACCGCAGGCAGGTTTGGCATTGCCCTGACCACGGCTGTTTCCCGATGAAGTTCGTTTTCAATGGTCTCGCAGGTTGTGCCGGCAGCAATGGATATAATTAACTGCCCCGGCTGGATTTTGCTGCCTATCTGTTCTAACACCTGTGGGATAATTTGTGGCTTAACCGCCAGGATAATAGTATCTGCACCCTCAATAGCCTGCTTTCCATCGGCGAAGGTTTCGACTGGGAAGCGGGCTTCCAGCTGGGTACGGGCTGCCTTCAGCGGTTCAGCTACGCGGATGGATGATTGCCCGGTTCCTTTGGGGACGCGTTTGTACAGTCCGCCAATAATTGCACTGGCCATGTTGCCGCCGCCGATAAAACAAATACAGCTCATGTTGTGTTCTCCGAATAAATTTTAATTAAATTTTAATTAATTCCTGGGGCCGAATAAGGCGGTTCCCACCCGGACCATGGTGCTGCCGGCAGTGATGGCTGTTTCAATATCTGCGGACATTCCGAGTGACAGGGTATCGATATGTTCTGATAGCGGCTGGATGCCCGCAAACAGCCCCGCCATTTTTTCCATACTGCGTCTTTGCCCTTGCGGGTCATTACCCGGGTCGGGTATTGCCATCAACCCACGCAGTTTGAGTCCGGGAAAGGTCATGGCCTGTTCTGCCAGTACCCTTGTTTCAGCTGCAGGGATGCCGCGCTTCTGTGCTTCCTCGTCAATGTTAACCTGCAGTAGAATATTGAGGGGCGGTTTACCCACAGGTCTCTGCGCTGACAGTCGTCTTAAAAGCTTTATTGAATCCACGCTTTGTACCCAGTCGAAATGTTCAGCAATTTTGCGGCTCTTATTGCTCTGTATGGGGCCGATGAAATGCCATTCTATTGACAAGTCACTCAACTCCGCCATTTTAACCAGGGCTTCCTGCAGGTAGCTTTCGCCAAAAGCCTGCTGTCCCTGGGTATGCAGTTGGCGGATTTTATCAATTGGCTGCTTTTTGCTGACAGCCAACAGCCGAACTGCCCCGGGTGTGCGCCCACAGTTTGAAACAGCCAGCTTGATTCGTTCCAGGGTGGTTTGAAATGTTGGAAAAATATCGGACATCTCTGCTCAAAAGTATTAAAGTATTGTCATAGTTGACATAAAGTTACAGTATATAGCTAGAGAGTATCTATAGCATATAGCTAAATACTTGATTACAGGGATGTCCGCGCAGTATTTGCTATATCTCCTATAATGAGGATAAGCGATCTAATCACGGACAGTAAGCAGCGTTTGCAGGTCAAGCGCAGGAACTGAGGGAAGCAGATGGATATTAATGAACTACTCGCCTTTTCGGTAAAAAATAATGCTTCGGATCTGCACTTGTCTGCAGGCATGCCGCCATTGATTCGTGTTGATGGTGATATCAGGCGACTGGATCTGCCGTCATTGGAAAACAAGGACTTGCTTGAGCTGGTCTACAGCACCTTGAATGATCATCAGCGGCGAGACTTTGAAGCTAATCTCGAAGTTGATTATTCATACTCTGTTCCGGAAGTTGCCCGTTTTCGTGTCAACGCCTATCATCAGGATCGCGGTATTGGTGCGGCATTTCGAACAATTCCCGCTAAAATATTGACCCTGGAAGACCTTCAGGCACCACCGATTTTCAAGGATATTATTAATGTCCCGCGCGGACTTGTACTGGTAACCGGCCCTACGGGTTCAGGTAAGTCGACCACCCTGGCGGCTATGGTTGATCACCTCAATAGTACTACCCGTCAACATATACTTACGATTGAAGATCCGATTGAATTCCTGCACACCCCGAAACAATGCCTGATTAATCAACGTGAAGTGCATCGGGATACCCACGGCTTCAACCAGGCACTGCGTTCAGCCCTGCGAGAAGATCCGGATATTATCCTGGTGGGTGAAATGCGTGATATTGAAACCATTCGACTGGCAATGACGGCGGCGGAAACCGGTCATCTGGTGTTTGCGACACTGCATACAAGTTCAGCAGCGAAAACGATCGATCGTATTATTGATGTATTTCCTGCCGGTGAGAAGGACATGGTCCGCTCTATGTTGTCTGAATCCCTGCGGGCGGTTATCGCACAGACCTTGTTGAAACGCGTAAGCGGCGGTCGCATTGCTGCACACGAAATCATGATTGGCACGCCGGCTATTAGAAACCTGATTCGTGAGGATAAAGTTGCACAAATGTATTCCTCCATCCAGACAGGACAAAATATCGGCATGTGTACCCTGGATCAGAATCTGGAGAAACTGGTTCGTCGCGGTCTGATTCCCAAGCACGAAGCCGCCCGGCGTGCTGTTGATAGAAAATTATTTGTATAAGAGTGGTATTGGTATGAACAGAGTACATGGTTGGTTACAACAGTTATATGACAAACGCGGTTCTGATTTATTTGTTACTGCGGGATTACCCCCCAGCTTGAAAATTGATGGTGTAATTGGACCGATTGAAGATGAACGCTTAACGCCCGAGGAAACCAGGGATTTAGTGGCTTCACTAATGAACTCACATCAAAGGGAGGAGTTTGATAACACCAGGGAATGCCAATTTGCTGTTGCTTTGAATGACGATGCTCGTTTTCGGGTAAGTGCTTTTTATCAACAGGGTCAGGCCGGGATTGTCTGTCGTTTAATTGAGACCCGCATACCGAATCTTGAAGAACTGGGTATGCCGCCGATCCTCAGAGACCTGGCAATGGAAAAACGCGGCATTATTTTCTTTGTGGGTGCTACCGGTACCGGCAAATCAACCTCCCTGGCAGCTATGGTGGGATTACGCAATCGTTCAATGACCGGACATATTATAACTATTGAAGATCCGATTGAGTTTGTTCACAAGCATGCTAAAAGTATGATCACCCAACGTGAAGTAGGTGTTGATACCGAATCATTTGATGTTGCCCTGAAAAACACCCTGCGACAGGCACCGGATGTCATCCTGATTGGTGAAATCAGAACCCGTGAATCCATGCAGCACGCACTTACTTTTGCCGAAACCGGCCATCTATGCTTGTGTACCCTGCATGCAAATAACGCCAATCAGGCAATGGATCGTATCCTGCATTTCTTTCCGGAAGATGAGCGCGATCAGGTATTGCTGGACCTGTCTTTCAACCTGAAAGCCATTATTGCGCAGCAATTGCTGCCATCAGTTGATGGCGGCCGGCGCTGGGCAGCAGTGGAAGTGCTGGTTAATACCCCGCTGGTACAGCAAAAAATCCGCCAGGGTGATATTCATGAGCTCAAAGATATCATGAAACGTTCCGGCCACCTGGGTATGATCACTTTTGATGAATGCCTGTTTAAGATGTATAAGGCGGATCATATTTCTTATGAAAATGGTTTGCGGTACGCTGATTCCAAGAACGAATTCCGGTTGATGGTCAAGCTGGATAAGGGAGGTTCTACTGAAGAGCTGGCGAAAACCCTTGAGGGTGTGGGGTTAATCGAAGACTAACTTAACTGAGTAGCGTTAACTAGTTTTTAACTCCCATAGGAGTATGCTTGGCCTGCACGGACAGGCAGAAATACGCCAGCTTGTTCCTGTAAATACATCGGTTCAGTGAGCGGGGCTCGAAGGCTCAGGCAAACAGGGATTTGCTTGGGTCTTTTCTATATCTGCTGTTAACAAATTATCTTGGCCCAAAAATAATTGAAGCGTTACAATAACTATCAAGTACATTGAAATGGTGAGGAAATGAAAGTTTTAATCATTGAAGACAATCCGGATATTGCCGCCAATATTGGTGATTACCTTGAGGATAACGACCACACAGTAGACTTTGCCGGTGATGGGATTACGGGCTTGCATTTGGCTATAGTCAATGACTTTGATGCCATCATTCTTGATTTGCAACTTCCCGGCATGGACGGTCTTGATGTCTGCCGTAAATTGCGCGAGGATGCTCGCAAAGACACTCCGGTATTGATGTTAACCGCCCGCGATCGGCTGGAAGACAAGCTGGCGGGTTTTGAGCATGGTGCGGATGACTACCTGGTGAAACCATTTGAATTGCAGGAGGTGGAAGCGCGCCTGCAGGTGCTGGTTAAGCGCGGAAGAACAGTGCAGCCACGGGAGCTGGTAGTGGGTTCGCTGAAATATAACCTCGATGCAGTTACCGTTGAACGGGATGGAAAGCAGTTGGAGTTAAACCCCATTGGCCTGAAGTTACTGCAAAAACTGATGGAAACCGCCCCCAATGTTGTGATCCGCAAGGATCTCGAAAATCATGTATGGGGCGAGGAAATGCCTGATAGTGACAGCCTCCGGGTGCACATACATACGCTCCGTGCTGCGATAGACAAACCCTTTGACACAGCAATGATCCAGACACGACACGGAATTGGCTACCGCCTGGTCGACCCGAATGCGGTATCGGCGTAGGCTTCGCAGCCGAATAATCTTATCTTTCCTGCTGTTTGGTACTTTACTGAGTGGCCTTTTTGCAGTGGCTACACTGGTTTTACAGGATTATCTCGAGAACCAGCTAGTTGCCGAAACCCTGAAAAAGGAAGTGGATAATTATATTGAAACTCTGCGCCTCAATCCGGGCGTCAGGGAACCCTTTCATACGCGAATTGAGGGTTATATAACCGCACCGGAAAAAGCCGGGATAGTGCCGGTCGTATTTCGGGACCTGCCTGCCGGTGTGCATAAGGTGAGTACTGAAGCCGGTACCTGGCGGGCTGCTATCCGCAAGGATTCTGATTTATGGGTGTTCCTGACCCAGGATATCAGTGACAGTGTGCGCATGGACCGTCGCCTTAACTGGGCCCTGATTGGGGTTGTTGGGCTTTTCTCCCTGTTTTCCCTGTTGCTGGGTCGCTGGTCCTCGGGTCGGGTAATGAAACCGGTGGCAGACCTTGCCAGGCGTTTATCCAAATTTGATGAATCAGCCAAGCCGGAACCGCTGGCACAGTATTTTGCCGATGATGAGGTTGGCCAATTGGCATCAGCCCTTGATCATTACGCCGATCACCTGCATCACCTGGTTGAACGCGACCGGGAATTCAATGCGGATGTGTCCCACGAACTGCGTACACCGTTGACCGTTATATCCGGGGCAACCGAACTATTGCTGAATCAGAAAGACCTGCCGGAAAAAGTCCGTACGCGCCTGCTGCGTATTGCCAGGGCAGCGAGGCAGTCATCTGATACTACCAATGCGCTGTTGCATCTTGTGCGTGCTGAGCGGGGGGTGAATGAAGACAGTCGTGCCCAGGATGTGTATGCCGTAGTAAAAGATTTGATTACTCATTACCAGCCATTGATTGGTAACAAGCCGGTGCACTTGACTGCCAGACAGTTAAACAAGGTTAGTGTGATTGCACCCGAGTCGGTGATCGCGGTCACCATTGGTAACCTGATCGGCAATGCTGTCAGGTATACACATGAAGGTAGCATCGATGTCATCGTCGGTGATGGCATTGTTGAGGTCCTGGATACAGGTCCGGGTGTTCCAGAAGAGGAGGTTGCCTCTCTGTTCCAACGCCATTACCGCGGTAATAAGGTTGTCGGCAAGGGCTCGGGGCTTGGCCTGGCAATCGTTCAGCGACTCTGTGACCTGTACCACTGGCGGATTGAAATCAGCAATCGCCCATCGGGTGGCCTGCGGGCAGCCATTCGTTATTATGCTGATAGCGATGATTAATCAGTATGCATAATCAATTACTTAATCAAATACTGGGGCAGGGCTTGCCCGGGAAAAGTGAATCATGGCCTTAATTAGCTGTTCAAAATGTGGTAACCGCTTCTCCAGTCAGTTGCCTGCCTGCCCGGTCTGCAAACTGGATCCGCGGGGGGCAGATCCAGCACAGCTGAAGAAAGCCGCTTTACGGGCATTCAGGACCCGTATATATCACCTCAATATGTGGTCTTATCTCGCACTGACTATATGTACAGCTGGCTTTATCTGGTTCTGGAGTGCCAGCCGGCACGGACAGGACGCCGGGGTGATTCCCTGGGGCCTGATCGGTATTGGTGCAGGGGGCTATCTGCTTATCCGCTTGCTGATGATCCGTGCAAAATTAATATACCGAAAAACCAGCCGGGCCTGAGCCCGTCACCTTGTCATCTTCGAGCCAGTTAAATTACTGGATGCGTTCTACTTTGGTGCTGGAATTATAACCTTCAACTGACAGGTTCCAGGTATTTAGGAAGCCGGGCTTAATGGTGATTTCAGGGTTATCCTGGGTTTTCATATAAAAAGTATCTTTCTCATCCATGACCCAGACCATGCCATTGTCCAGTGAAAAGACAGTTGAGTCGTTCCAGCCCTTGAACGGGCCTTTAATGCGTGCATGAATGGTTTCGCGGTTCTGGTAATTCTGGTCTGCCTGGGTATATCCGGGTTTGTCGCTTGAGGAAAAATCACCCTTGCCGGTTGCCGCAACAGTTGCATTATTGTACACAGCAACAGAGCGGTCCTTGATCCATTGGTTCAGGTTAGCTAGCTCTTCCGGGCTTAATTTATCCAGTCCGCTTTTAGTGAATTCGACACCAGTCATTCTTTCCTCGAGTGATGAGAACGGGGTTTCGGCAAAAACGGCGGTTGAGCATAGCAGGCAAGCCGTCAGGCAGATTGATTTCAGGGAATTGATTGGCTTCATCATATTATCAATAAGTCTCTAAATTAATGCGGGTAGTGTAACAAATGCAAAGCTGAAAGGCAGTATGGAGGTTGAAAGTTTACCTGCTCGAAAGTTTTCTGGATACGTGTATCCGGAAGAAGTGTTTAAAGGTCCTGCTGGTAGCGAACATAGGGCACGCGACCATAAATCAGTTCGAATGGATCACTGCTGCCTTCTTCCGCCACTTTATTACCGACCGGCTCAATAACACTGCTGGTGCCGATTGAGAGATTGGCATTCCAGGGCGCGCGCCAGCTGAAATAAATGTCGAAGCCGGACAGGTCATCAGTAGCCTGGTGGTTATACAGCGTTAATGGCTCACGATAGTACCCCTGTACGCCGCCGCTGAACGAACCACGGTTCCAGTCAATATTGACGGTGGCAGTGTGGAAAGGTGATAGCGCGGTTAATGGCAGCACGGACTGACCGTAGTTACTGAAACCGTTGGTATATTCAGCATTATTGATGCGTGAGAGCTGCAGTCCAAGCCGCAGTTTGCCCATTTGGTCATGCTCATACCCTAGCGCCAGGTTGATGCCGAAACCATCCAGGCGGGTATTGCCGCCGAGATAAGCCGATGGCAGCAGGGCGCGATTATCTGTCAGCGGATTATGTCCACTGGTGAGCAAGCCCGGCAGGGCGGTGCTGGTGGAAAGGTTATTGGTTAATGCAGTGGTGTTTTGACGGAAATATTCCAGTTGTAAACTGGCTGATTCTGTTGCTGCCCAGGTAGCCCCCAGGCTGGAGAAATTATTGACTGGCTGGTTCCAGGCCTGGCCGCTATTAATAAAATGACAATTGCTGGCATGATATAGCCCTGGCTCGACTGAAGCAGATTCGCACTGAATGCTGCTGATAGCCTGGAAATTACCGCTATCTTCGGGCTGGTCAAAAATTGACGTTTGCAGGCCCAGGGCAACCACCAGCTGATCAAGCGGCTGCCAGCCAATAACGCTGGTTAAATCCAGCTGGCCTTGCGAATGTAAGCCGGATCCAACTCCGAATTGCTGGTTATTTAGCTCAAAAAAGAGGGGGTGCTGCGAGTCTGTTTGCAGCCTGAGGGGTGCAGGCGCTTTATTGCTTTGAATTCTTAAAGGGCTGATAGCCGCAGGCTGAACCGTATAATTCGGCACATTGACGGAATCAGCAACCTGCGCAGCAGGCACCAGGGACCAACCCTGATTGTTTGCGATCTCTACAGGGCTCGAAGCAGTCGCAATTTGTGGCATAACCAGCAGGATCACCAGGCACAGCAATACGACAAGGGTATTATCCCGCGTCGGTCGCTGTTGTCTGTTGTTAATGCTGGTGTTTAAATTCATTTGTTTATCAGTTTCTTACCGTCTCTAACAATTCACCGGGCTGGTGTATACACAATAAGAACACGCAATTGCCCTATGGTTCATTAACTATAGCAAATTCTCCATATTTTTTCTGCCTCAATCTGCTGAAATGGCGCGGTTGGCCTCAGTTTCACCTCAATTGCTGCTGTTTCCACACAATTTCACGCCCTGTGCCTGCTTATTGGTCTATTATGATGTTCCTGTCAGGATCGAGAGAATACGGAGTTTTTATGGTTTTACTGCACACGCCCGTCTGCGATTTTAACCAGCCAGCCATTGATTTTGATTTGCCCGGTGTAGATGGCCGGCAATGGTCGCTACAGCAGTGCCGGGGGAAAAATGGCCTGCTGATTATGTTTATCTGTAATCATTGTCCCTATGTGAAATCCATCCTTGGCAAGTTGGTTCGAGACACGGCGGAATTGCAAACCCTGGGTGTCAATTGTGTCGCCATCATGTCCAATGATCCGGATGATTACCCAGAAGACAGTTTTGAGAATATGCGCAAGGTTGCCGCTGAGAATGAATTTCCTTTTGTTTACCTGCTGGATAAAACCCAGGAGCTAGCCAAAGCCTATGGTGCTGTCTGTACCCCGGATTTCTTTGGTTACAACGCTGACCTTGAGCTTCAGTACCGCGGCAGGCTGGATGACAGTGGCAAGCAGCATGCCCGGCCGGATGCCCGTCGTGATTTATTTGTAGCCATGCGTCAGGTAGCTGAAAGCGGCCAGGGACCACTCGAGCAAGTTGCTTCAATGGGGTGCTCAATAAAGTGGAAAGCCATGGGTTAGTTTTGGATTAGTTTTGGATTGCCACATCTAATAAGCTACTATGCACAGCGTAGAAATAAAAATAAACACCGCTAATGGTGTATCGTCTACTTCAAATAAATAAATTTTCAAGAGGGAAATTTTTATGTCAAATACAATTCTAGTTGGAATTGATGGTAGCGAAGGAGCCCTCAGGGCGCTCGATTTTGCCGCCAGCCAGGCACGCTTGAGCAATCAGGGCCTGACCATTTGCTACGTCATTGAATGGTCACCTTTCACCTTTAATACACCCAGTGAAAATGAAGAACGCCATCGGCGGCGGGAAGAAGAACTGACCCGTGCGCACAGCGATTTGATTGAACCGCAGTTAATTCGCCTGGCACAATCCGGGGTAAGTGCCGAAGGCCTGGTTCGCCATGGGCATGCGGCAACTGTGTTGAAAGATCTCGGCGTTGAAGTCGGGGCAAGCTCAATTGTGATTGGCCGAAAAGGGACGTCCCGGCTAGCTTCAGTTATGTTTGGCTCAGTTGCCGGCTCGCTGGTACAGATCGCAGATCGACCGGTCACGGTCGTACCCTAGACGTTCTGGAAATAAAACTCTCACTAATAAAAAATATTAAAAGCTGCAAAAGCTGGAGATTCCCGTAATGCATCGATTCAATCAATTAAGCCTGCGCCTGATGGTGCTACTCATGTCTTTAACCCTGCCGGCTTCAGCCCTTGCTGAAGCCAAACTGGATGAAAAGATTAATACGACACTGAAACCGCTACTGGATGCCGTTACCAGTTTTGTTTTTACATCATTCAATATCGGTGGCGTGGGGATTCCCTTTGTACTGGCGTGGCTTATTCTGGCAGCAATAATATTTACCCTGTACTTCCGTTTTATCAACCTTCGGGCCATGGGTCTGGGGTTCAAGTTGATTCGCGGGGATTTTGATGATCCTGATTCTGTGGGTGAAGTATCACATTTCCAGGCGCTGGCAACGGCGCTTTCTGGCACCGTCGGCCTGGGTAATATCGCCGGGGTAGCCATCGCGGTTTCCCTGGGTGGGCCGGGAGCTACCTTCTGGATGATCCTGGCAGGCTTGCTGGGCATGTCCTCAAAATTTATTGAGTGTACCCTCGGGGTTAAATATCGGCAGGAAAATGCAGACGGTAGCGTTTCCGGCGGGCCGATGTATTATCTCTCCAAAGGGTTGGCAGAGCGCAGTGACAAGCTCAAGGGCCTGGGTAAGGTTTTGGCGGTCATGTTTGCAATATTTTGTATCGGTGGTTCGTTTGGTGGCGGCAATATGTTCCAGGCTAACCAGAGCTTCCTGCAACTGGTAACTGTCACCGGTGGCGAAAACAGCTGGTTTGCGGACAAGGGCTGGTTGTTTGGCCTGGTGGTAGCGGCCATCGTCGGCATGGTGATTATTGGCGGAATTCGCAGCATTGCCAAAGTAACATCAAAACTTGTACCGTTTATGGCGGTTATTTATGTACTAACCGGCCTGATTATAATCTTGATGAATTATTCGGCCGTCCCTGCAGCTCTGGTCTCTATTGTCAGCGGTGCATTTAGTCCGGAGGGGATTGCCGGCGGTTTTGTGGGTGTGCTAATTCAAGGAATCCAGCGGGCGGCATTTTCTAACGAAGCTGGTATTGGTTCAGCGGCAATTGCCCACTCTGCGGTAAAAACCAATGAGCCGGTTACTGAAGGCCTGGTTGCATTGTATGAACCCTTTATTGATACGGTTGTTATTTGTACCGTTACCGCACTGGTCATAATTGTTACCGGCTCCTATGGTACCGGAGATGTTAGCGGCGTTGCCCTGACTTCAATGGCATTTGAATCCGCTATCAGCTGGTTCCCAATAGTGCTTACCGTTGCGGTTATCCTGTTTGCTTTTTCAACCATGATTTCCTGGTCGTATTACGGACTCAAAGCCTGGGGCTATCTGTTTGGTGAATCAAAAGCTGCCAGCAATACCTATAAGCTGATGTTCCTCGTTTTTGTTGTGATTGGCTCATCCATGCAACTGGGTGCAGTGATTAATTTCTCGGATGCGATGATTTTTGCCATGGCCTTCCCGAATATCATCGGTCTGTATTTCCTCCTGCCGGTGGTGAAGAAAGAGCTGAATGCCTATTGGAAGAAATATAAATCGGGTGAATTAGTCCGCCAGAACTGAGTATATTAGCTTTTGTTGATATTATTTCTCCTCTGCCCTTGCTCTCTACTCGGGCATGGGTAACAATTGATAGTGTTCGAACATTCGGGCTTCCGGGTGTTCCTGGTTTTTCAACACTACCTGAGAGTTAAACATGCCTAGCCGTAGAGAACTTGCCAATGCCATTCGTGCATTGAGTATGGATGCTGTTCAAAAAGCGAATAGCGGACACCCCGGTGCACCCATGGGAATGGCGGATATCGCCGAAGTCCTGTGGCGCGATTTCCATAAACATAACCCGGCCAACCCCGGCTGGTATGATCGTGACCGGTTTGTGCTCTCAAACGGCCATGCTTCCATGCTGATTTATTCGCTGTTGCACTTAAGCGGCTACGATCTCAGCATCCAGGACCTTAAAGATTTCCGCCAGTTTCATTCAAAAACCGCTGGGCATCCCGAATATGGGCATACCCCCGGGGTAGAAACCACCACCGGCCCGCTGGGTCAGGGCATAGCCAATGCGGTAGGCATGGCGCTGTCTGAAAAAGTCCTGGCAAAGCGCTTTAACCGCGAGGGCTTTTCGGTTGTTGATCACAATACCTGGGTATTTCTTGGTGATGGCTGCTTAATGGAAGGGATTTCACATGAAGCCTGTTCACTCGCCGGAACCATGGGCCTGGGCAAACTGGTCATGTTCTGGGATGACAATAATATCTCTATCGATGGCGAAGTCGGTGGCTGGTTCAGTGACAATACGCCTGAACGCTTCCGGGCGTATGGCTGGCAGGTAATTGAAGCAGTCGACGGTCACGATGGCGAAGCCATCAAAGCAGCCATCGAAGCGGCTAAAGCTGAAACCGGCAAACCAACCCTGATTTGCTGTAAAACCATTATCGGTTTTGGTGCGACCAATAAACAGGGCACTTCCGGTGTGCACGGAGCACCACTGGGTGATGCTGAAATTGCAGTAGCCCGGGAGTCGCTGGGTTGGAACTATGCACCCTTCGAAATCCCTGATGATTACTATTCTGCCTGGGACGCCCGCGCTGATGGCCAGCAAGTTGAATCAGCCTGGGACCAGCTGTTTACCGCTTACCAGACAGAACATCCCGAGCTTGCCGCTGAATTTTCCCGCCGCATGGCAGGTGATATGCCGGAAAACTGGACGGCCTTTGCCGATGAAGTGATTGCAGGTATGCAAAGCGAGGGTGCGGTGGTAGCCACCCGTAAAGCCTCACAGATGGCCCTGAATGCTTTTGGTCCGGCATTGCCGGAATTGATTGGTGGCTCTGCAGACCTGGCAGGCTCCAACCTGACTATCTGGGACCAGAGTGTCGATGTGCTTGATAGCACCAGCGATGGAAATTATATTTACTTTGGTGTACGTGAGTTCGGCATGACAGCCATATGTAATGGCATATCATTGCATGGCGGATTTACCCCTTACAGTGCTACCTTCCTGGTGTTTGCAGACTATGCCCGCAACGCTGTGCGCATGTCGGCCTTATTGCCCTGCCAGAACATTCATGTGTATACCCATGATTCCATTGGCCTGGGTGAAGACGGCCCAACCCATCAACCGGTGGAGCATGTTTCCAGCCTGCGGATTATTCCGGGCCTGGATGTCTGGCGCCCCTGCGATACAGTGGAGTCTGCAGTTGCCTGGCGTGCCTCGCTGGAAAATAAAACCCAGCCCAATGCATTGATATTTACCCGTCAGACACTGCCACACCAGCAGCGAGATAATGAACAGCTTGCCGCAATTTCACGCGGTGGCTATGTGCTGAAAGATGCTGAAAATCCAGCGGCCATCATCATAGCTACCGGCTCGGAGATAGCCCTGGCAATGGATGCGGCGGCCGAGCTGGAAGCTGCTGGCACTGCCATTCGGGTTGTCTCCATGCCCAATGCAGATTCATTCCTGCGCCAGGATCAGGCATGGCAGGATTCGGTACTGCCTGCAAGCCTGCGTGCCAGGGTTGCGATCGAGGCGGGAATATCTGATTACTGGTATCGTTTCGTTGGTGATGCCGGCAAAATTATCGGTATGGATCAGTTTGGCGCATCGGCACCTGCTGATGAGCTGTTTAAAGAATTTGGGTTTACCATTGAAAATGTAGTTGCGGCTGTTAATGACAGTATTGCGGCTGCCAACTAAAGGAGTTTTTTGAAATGACAGTTAAAGTAGCAATTAATGGCTATGGCCGTATCGGTCGTAATATTTTACGTTCTGTGTACGAAAGCGGTATGCGCGATAAAATTGAAATCGTTGCATTGAATGACCTCGGTGATACCGAAACCAACGCCCACCTGACCCGTTTTGATACCACCCATGGGCGCTTTGGCGGTACTGTAGAAGTTGACGGCGATCACCTGGTGGTTAACGGTGACCGCATTCGCGTACTGGCTGAACGGGATCCGGCCAAACTACCCTGGGCCGAACTCGGTGTGGATGTTGTTTATGAGTGTACCGGCTTTTTCCGTACCAAAGATACAGCCGGCCTGCATATCCAGGCAGGTGCTAAAAAAGTCATTATTTCTGCACCCGGCGGTAAAGATATTGATGCCACTGTTGTGTACGGCGTGAATCACGATATTTTACGCCCCGAGCATACAATTATTTCTAATGCTTCGTGTACTACCAACTGCCTGGCTCCCCTGGCCAAAGCCCTGAATGACGGCCTTGGAATCAACCATGGTTTAATGACCACCATTCATGCTTATACCAATGACCAGGTATTAACCGACGTATTTCACTCAGACTTAAGGCGTGCACGTTCTGCCACCATGAGCCAGATCCCTACCGGAACCGGCGCGGCTGCAGCTGTAGGTATAGTGCTGCCTGAACTGAACGGGAAACTGGATGGTTTCTCCATGCGGGTTCCAACCAT
Organism: Pseudomonadota bacterium; assembly: GCA_015222805.1. GTDB lineage: Bacteria > Pseudomonadota > Gammaproteobacteria > Xanthomonadales > SZUA-36 > SZUA-51. The sequence continues at coordinate 25,022 of JADFVZ010000063.1, read as the reverse complement.
CAATGTTTCTGTGGTTGATCTCGTTTTTGAGGCTTCACGTGACACAACAATTGAAGAAGTGAATGCCATTGTTAAAGCTGCAGCCACAGAAGGTCCGCTGGCATCAGTGCTGGACTATAACGACCAGCCGCTGGTTTCAATCGACTTTAATCACTGCCCGGCTTCATCCTCATTTGATGCCGGCCTGACCAAGGTTATGAATGGCAATATGGTGAAAGTCCTGAGCTGGTATGACAATGAATGGGGCTTCTCCAACCGTATGCTGGATACCACCCTTGCACTTATGAATGCATAGTACCTGATTGCATATAAGTCGTTAATTAAGACCGGCACTCAACGCTCACTACCTGTGTGCCTGGCTGCCGGTCTTTTACATTTATTTTCGGAATTAAATACTTAGTGGTGAAGATATGACTACCTCATTCAAGCGCATGAGCGAATTACTGGATAGCGGTGAACTGGCGGGCAAGCGGGTGCTGGTTCGTGAAGACCTGAATGTTCCTATAGCCGATAGCAAGGTTAGTTCGGATGCACGTATCCAGGCTGCATTGCCAACTTTGAAAATGCTGCTGGATGCAGGTGCCCTGATAATGGTTATGTCACATTTAGGCCGACCGACTGAAGGTCAGGCGGAGGAAAAGTTTTCACTCCAGCCGGTGGCTGACTATCTGGGTACAGAACTTGGACAGTCAGTGCGCCTGGAAAAAAACTGGCTGGAGGGAGTAGATCTTCGAGAAGGCGAGCTGGTGTTATGTGAAAACGTACGCTTTAATCCAGGCGAAAAAGCCAATGATGAGCAACTCTCGCGGCAGATGGCGGCGCTGTGTGATGTCTTTGTCATGGATGCTTTCGGCACAGCCCATCGGGCCCAGGCATCGACCGAAGGTGTGGCCCGTTATGCCACCGTTGCGGTTGCTGGCCCCTTATTGTGTGCAGAGCTCGATGGCCTGGAAAAAGCCCTGAGTAACCCCGCACGTCCGGTATTGGCCATAGTTGGAGGATCGAAAGTTTCAACCAAGTTGACAGTGCTGGATTCATTATCGAGTAAAGTTGATCAACTGATTGCGGGTGGCGGCATTGCCAACACCTTCATAGCCGCGAGTGGATATGAAGTGGGTAAATCACTGGTGGAAATGGACCTTTGCGATGAAGCTCGCTCACTGATGGCCGCCGCTGAAGCCAAAGGCGGCTCGATACCGGTACCTGATGATGTCGTAGTGGCGCTGGAATTCTCAGCTGACGCCAGTGGTGAAACCAAAGCGGTCGATGCAGTGACTGCTGATGAAATGATTTTTGATATTGGTCCGGTAACCGCCGAAAAGTACCGACAGTTGATTATGCAGGCCGGTACCGTTATCTGGAACGGCCCTGTGGGTGTGTTTGAGTTTCCCGCATTTGCTGCAGGTACTGAAGCCCTCGCCCGGGCGATAGCCGATAGTCCGGCTTTTTCCATTGCCGGCGGTGGGGATACCCTGGCCGCAATCGATCAGTTTGGAATCCGTGATGATGTTTCCTGTATTTCTACCGGCGGCGGCGCATTCCTTGAATACCTGGAAGGTAAAACCCTGCCTGCAGTCGCAGTACTAGAGGCGCGGGCCGCTGGTTATTAAGTCAACGGTTTTATTTGATCTTGATGGAACATTAACTGATCCGGAGCTGGGCATATCCCGCTGTATCCGTTTTGCCCTGGAGCAGATGCAGTTACCTGTTCCGGATAAACATCAACTGCGCGCCTGGATCGGGCCACCATTACGAGCGAGCTTTGCCAGCTGGTTTGCCACGCTTGGCAGTGATGCAGATGCAGACCTGGCACTGCAGCTTTATCGCCAACGCTTTGCTGATATCGGCCTGTTTGAAAACACAGTCTACCCTGGTATTGAGCAGTTACTGGCAGACCTGCAGCAGCAAGGCAGGCAGCTGTATGTAGCCACAGCCAAACCCACGATTTATGCCGACAGGATCATCCGGCACTTCCAGCTGGATAAATATTTTGTGGAAGTCTGCGGTTCTGAACTTGATGGCCGGAATACAAATAAAATTGATTTATTGGCCTCTATGATCAACAAACACGAACTCGTATCCACAGACTGCCTTATGATTGGCGACCGGCACTATGATATCGCCGCTGCTCGCCACCACCAGATCGGTAATATTGGTGTTTTATGGGGTTATGGGAGTGAGCGGGAGTTGAGCAGGGCAGGCGTCGATTGTACAGTTGATACTATTGGGCAGCTGGCGGTAGCGCTTGGTACTGTAAGTAAATGACAGCAGGCGCAGGATTCAAACGTTATCTACACATACTAATTCATGCCTGGCCAGGAACAAAATTTATGAAAAGTTTAAAATTCCTTTTTACAGTATTAGCTCTCAGTGTTGCGCTTAACGGCTGTTATGTTGATAGGGGCAAGGTTTCGGAAAGCGGGATCGACGGCTACCAGCAATACACTAATAAAACCATCAATGTATCCGTATTGAGCCCTGAAGGCTGGAAAACTGAAGTCACGATTGGTGGGGAGTATATAGTGACTAACCCGGGCAAGGCCCAAATAATCATTGCCAGTTCAACACTCGAACAATTGATGGGGAAAGATAACCCTGAAGCTACAGGCCTGCAGGGGTTTGTTGAATACAGGTCCTCCCAGCTTAGCCCGGAAAATATTGGCCTGGAATTCAGTATCAGCGGCAAAAAAAGCAAACTCGCAGGACAGGATGCGCATCAATTTGAATACTCATACCGCCCTGAAGGTAGTCCGAAAAAGCAGTTTGTGATGGAGGTTTTTACCATTACAAATGAAAAAATGTATAAGCTGCAATACTACGCACCTGAAGATACCTACCAGCAATTCCTGGAGCAAGCCCGGATTATGCAAGGCTCCTATAAGATCCTGGTGAACTAATCATTGGAGGGTATTGTCTGTCACCGGGTCGAGGTAAGCTGTATTATAAACCCTCGTTTAGTGATAAACGAGTTAATGGTAATGGTTTTCTTGCGTGAACATACACGAAACCAGGAGACGGTGAAATGCGCCACTCACCGGGGGTTTTGAGATTGTAAAATGAGTGAGCCGCTATTTTAAACAGGTATATAGCAGTAGTCTAAGGAGTCATTATGTTTATTCGTACAGTATTAATTTCAGCAGCTATCACTTTTGCTGGTAGCACTTCAGTCCAGGCAAATATAAGCAGTTCCCTGGATACCCCGTCAAATAATAAGCATGAGCCGGTCATGCTGCTGGCAAAAACAAATACCAAAAACCGTCGTGATAATCGCCAGGAAAACCGCCAGGATGACCGTGGTCGTTCGGATGATCGTGAAGATCGCCGGGATTGCCGCCAGGACGAAGGCGTAGGCAAAGATAAACGCGACTGTAAGCAGGATGCCCGCCAGGGCAAGAATGATTCCGCTGATAAAGACAATAAAAAAGATGATAACAAGTAATACCGGGTTTTGATGGGGATGGATTTTCCTGTGAGAATGTTGGCGTCGGTATCACAGATAACTGATCTGGCTAGTATTGAACAGACGTGAGGCAGTTACCACTTCGCCTGCATTTCGGACTCTAACTTGAGCAAGGAGTTATTCTTGAAACGTACCCTGATAACTGCATTGGCAATTGTATGTCTGTTTGGGCTGGCTGCATATATTGCTTTAATGAATGTAGCCAAACTGCAAGACAAGGTGTTCCAGCGAGCCATGCTGGCAAAAGTCAGCAGCAGTCGGGAATCACTCTACAACTCCGACAGCCTCGACCTGGTATTTTGCGGCAGCGGGTCACCAATGCCTGACCCAAAGCGCAAGCAGGCCTGTATCGCTGTATTTGCCGGCGATCAGTTTTACCTAATTGATACAGGCCCCGGTTCCGCGCCGCGGCTGAGTAATATGGGTGTTCCTACCGGTGGTCTGAAAGGTGTGCTCTGGACACATTATCATTCAGACCATATTGGTGGTATTGGTGAGGTTATATTAAATTCCTGGGCAGGCGGCAGAAAAGCACCGCTGGATATCTGGGGGCCGGCGGGGGTTGAACAGGTTGTCTCAGGCTTCAATCAGGCATATGCCCTGGAGTTCAGTTATCGCACTGCCCATCATGGCCCAGGAATTTTTCCTGCTGATGGCTCCCGCCTGATTCCTCATCGTGTCGATGTGCCCAGCGAACAGGATAGCGTGATTATACTGGACCAGGATGGATTGAAGATCACCGCCTTCCTCGTCGATCACCGGCCGATCGAACCGGCCTTAGGGTATCGCATTGATTACAGGGGGCGGTCAGCTATATTTTCAGGGGATACGGTTAATACTCCAAACATGGTGCGCTATGGCAAAGATGTGGATGTCATGGTACACGAAGCACTTAGTACGACCATTACCGGGATCATGGCGCAAGTGATGGATGCCAGTGGTCAACCAAATCGTGCCAATATACTGCGGGAAGTCCCGGCCATTCATACCCTGCCTGCTGAGGCGGTACGAACTGCAAATGAGGCGAATGCACAGTTACTGGTATTCAGCCACATCGTTCCTCCGGTCCTCAATCGACTGATGGAGAAAATGTTCATGCGCGGCCTGGACGAGATTCGGGATCCAGCAACAACGTTGCTGGGATTTGATGGCCTGCATCTGAGCCTGCCCGTTGGCAGCGACAAAATCCAGGTCTCAGCTATAAATCGGTGAATGGCGCCTCAGGCCTCGTTCCCCGATGCTGCTACCCTTGCAATTGCAGTTTCGTTGCCATCCCTGTCACTGCGATAATGCAGTGACAGGATTTCTGCCGCAACACCATGGAAACGGTTGAGTAGGCCTATCGTAAGCTGTGATAAAACATATTTCAGTTTAATCACAGGAGTAATCTATGCTCAATGTAACCATTAAATCTGCAACTTTTACACGACCATTGTTGGTCATAATCATTCTGTTGCTGGCAGGGCATTTACTTGGATTGATGGCGGTGCTTGAGTATGGTGTTGACCACACTAACTATTGGATTAATGTACTTAACCTGGACAAGGAAGCGGGTATTCCAACACTGGTTGTCATTATTGAGTGGCTATTGTGTGTAACCATGTTACTGCTGATTGCAGGGGTTAGGAAAAAGCAGCATAAATCGTGGTTTATGTGGGGCTTGCTGGCACTGTTATTTCTTTTTTTAACGATTGATGAAAGCATCTCCATTCATGAATACCTGGCTTTGGGATTACACTACAGGCTGAACACAAGCGGGTTGTTGTATTTTGCCTGGGTGATTCCATATGGCCTGGTTTTTGCCGTCTTATGCTTCGCCTACTTGCGGTTTTTCCTGGGTTTGTCTATCAGAGTTAAAAGGCAGTTTATCCTGGCGGCTGTTCTTTTTGTGGGTGGGGCACTTGGAATTGAGCTACTAGAAGGCAGGTACTTTGCCTTGTATGGAAGAGATGTGTTCTATCACCTGGTTTATGTCAGCATTGAAGAAACCATGGAAATGTTAGGTCTGCTGGTTTTTTTTCGTGCTCTAATAATTCAACTGCAGGAAGAAACGGATGGGTTTCATATCCACTGGGGGCAATAAGCTCAAGTCTCTTCACAGGGAGGTAGTGCCACTTTGGTAGTGTTTCAGGCCTCGTTCCCAGGCGCTGCTACCCCGGCAATTGCTGCCTCTGTGCCATCCCGGTTGGCGCGGTAATGCGGTGACAGAATTTCCACCCCTTCGCCATGGAAACTGTCGAGTATATTGGCGTGCAGGTCAGAGTAAATTTTTGCCATCTGGTTGGGCCGGCGTGTGGTTACATTAATTTCGTAAGCCACATAGTTATCATCCAGGGCGGTCTGTAGCACAAAGGGTGCAGGATCCACCTCTACATACTCGGTTTCTGCAGCCGCACTAAGCAGCAATTCATGCACTTTCTGCCAGGCGACATCATAACCAATGGTGATGCTGGTGTGCAGGAGTACGCCCGCCTGATCGGCCTGGGTACTGTAGTTGACTATATGCGAGTTCATTACCGTGGCATTGGGGATGGACACTTCAACTTTTTTCGGGGTAAGGATGCGGGTTACAAAGCTGGATCGCTCAATAACCCGACCCTCAGTATCATTGATCTTGATACGGTCACCTACTTTAAAGGCACGGGTATAGGTGATAACGATCCCGGCAACCACATTGGCTACCGCGGAAGTTGAGCCGAGTGAGAACAGTACGCCAAAGAAAATAGATACCCCCTGGAAAGCAGGCGAATCGGAGCCTGGCAGATAGGGAAAGATAATGACTACTGTCAGGGCGATGACAAGAATTTTCAGCAGGTTGAGGGTGGTGCCGGCCCATTCCGGATAAAACCGGGAAGCACGATGCGCTGGGTGGCAACACCGTTGAAAACCAGCTTAAGCAAGCGCATCAGCATAACTGAAAGGAAGCCAATCATAATTACCACAGCGAGATCGGGTAGATAATTAATGATGGCCTTACCCATTCCCAGGATTTCACGTATTACGGTGCCGCTGATACCCCGAGCCAGTTTTTCAGTCCAGCTGAATGTGCTAAAGATGGTGTTTACCAGTGTGAGTACCAGCAGTATGCGTAATGCCAGGCTGGCAAAGCGGCTGACTGCAATTAATAAGGGTGACATTTTCCGCAGACAGGATTTCCTGCCGCTGGATTTTCAGGCTAATAATACGGTTGCCCTTGGTATCTTCCAGCACGGTGCTGATGCGTAAAAACAGTTTGTTGATCAGGCGGTATAACAACCAGAAAATCAACAGCGCAACGACCAGAGCGACCATGCGTGCAATAACTGCCGATATTGTGGAGTCTCCCAGCCAGGACATCAGGTAGGCTTCCAGGTTTATCATCAGCGAATGGATCATTTTTGCCAGGTTCCGTTGTTATTTTCTTTATTGGGAAATCAGTATATCAAATCAAATGGCGCTTGCCCGTGGATGTAGCGCAGGGCATTTTTTAATGAGTTTAAGTAAGAATTGTCCCCATTTGGTAACAAAGGAGTATTATCCTCCAAGGAAATTAATGTATGAACAGGATTTTGAAATAAATGAAGCAGCGCAGACGCACAAAAATTATTGCCACAGTAGGGCCGGCCTGTGAGTCGCTAGAAATGTTATGTGAGCTGATTGAAGCTGGAGTCAATGTATTTCGCATAAATTTGTCGCATGGGACAGCTGAAGAACAAAAGCAGCGGGCAGTCAATATTCGACTTGCCGCTGAGCAAACTGGCCGGGAAGTCGGCTTGCTGGCGGACTTGCGCGGACCCAAGATCCGGATCGAGAAATTTGCTGATGGTGAAGTAAAACTGCAAAGCGGGGACACTTTCATTATCGATGCGGGCGACCCTGATACACCCGGTGATAAAACCCGTGTGGGTGTTAGCTACGCCGGGTTGCCGGATGATGTGCGACCGGCAGATGTGCTGCTGCTGGATGATGGTTTAATCACCATGCGTGTCAAGTTAGTAAAGGATCGCCAGGTTTTCTGCGAGGTTATTAATGGTGGAAAACTAAGTAACCGGAAAGGCTTGAACTTGTCAGGCGGCGGACTTTCAATTCCCGGTCTTGCGGAAGAAGATATTATTGATGTACCACTGGCGGCCGAAATGGGCGTGGATTACCTGGCCGTGTCATTTCCTCGCAATGCTGAGGATATGCGTGAAGCCCGCAGCTTGCTGCGTAAAGCGGGCAGCAATGCTTCGGTTATCAGTAAAATTGAGCGTGTAGAAGCAATCGAAAACCTTGAGAGTATTATTGATGCATCCGATGCTGTGCTGGTTGCCCGTGGTGATCTCGGGGTTGAAATTGGTGATGCGGAGCTGCCGGGTTTACAGAAGAAAATTATCAGCACATCATTAAAACTGAACCGCGTGGTCATTACTGCAACCCAAATGTTGCAGTCGATGATAGATAATCCTGTACCGACCCGCGCTGAAGTACTCGATATTGCCAATGCTGTTATTGATGGCAGCGATGCGGTTATGTTGTCGGCAGAAACTGCAGTTGGGCACTACCCGGTGAAAGCTGTGGAGGCCATGCACAGGATTTGCCTGGGCGCTGAACGCCATCTGGCATCGTCAGAAAGTAAAGGCAAACTCAATGTTCGTTTTGAGCGCATTGACCAGGCTATTGCCATGGCTGCAATGTTTACCGCACAGAATGTTTCAGTACAGGCAATAGTTTCACTGACCCAGTCCGGATCGACCGCTAAGTGGTTATCACGGGTCAGTTCGCCGGTGCCGATTTTTGCCCTTTCTCCTAATCCACAGAGTCGTCGCAAGATGGCCCTGTATAAAGACGTGTACCCGATAGAATTCAAATGGGATGATGGAATAGGTAATTCACAGATTATCAGCCAGGCAATTCACTGCCTGTTCACCCACGGTGTGCTGGAAACAGGACAACGGGTTGTCTTTACCATGGGTGAACGCCAGGGTATCAAAGGAGGCACTAATACCATGCGCTTACTGCAGGTTGGTACTGATGGCTCCCCCGAATACCAGTCCGAACTGGATTATTCATGATCATCAGGGGTCGGAGTCAAATGCGTTAAAGCTGTGTGAAGTAAGTAAATTGTGTAACGCATTTGACTCCGACCCCGATTTTGAGCCACCGTCAGGTTCACCCAGAATAAATTAGTAACTACCTAACTGACCTGTATCCATAGCCAAGTAGCAGATAAAGTCCTAAAATATCCCCAATAAGCGGATCGTGGTGATCCGATGTTTTATTTAATGAGGATTATTATGGATATCAAAGCACTTATTTCAACCGCCCAGGCCATGGTTGCCGATGGTAAAGGCATCCTGGCCATTGATGAAAGCGATGGCACAATTAAGAAACGCTTCGATTCTATCGGGGTTGAGTCAACCGAAGATAATCGCCGTGCTTACCGTGAAATGCTGTTAACTACCCCAGGTTTGGGCGAACACATATCCGGCGCAATTTTATTTGATGAAACCCTGCGTCAATCCACAGCAGATGGCCGGTCGTTTGTGGCGGTTATGGAAGCTGGTGGTGTGATTCCCGGAATTAAAGTGGATAAAGGTGCCCATCCCCTGTCCGGTCATCCGGGTGAGCTGGTAACCGAAGGCCTGGATGGCTTGCGCCAGCGTTTGCAGGAATATGCCGGGCTGGGTGCCCGTTTTGCCAAATGGCGTGCAGTGATCAGTATTTCTGAAAGCACCCCTTCAGATGCCTGCATCAATGCCAACTGCCACGCTCTGGCCCGTTACGCTGCACTTTGTCAGGAAGCTGGCCTGGTGCCGATGGTGGAGCCGGAAATACTGATCAATGGTGACCATTCGCTTGAAGATTGTTATGAAGTCACCGAGCTGGTGTTGCGCCGCCTGTTTGAGCAGATGTATGATCAGAATGTGATGCTGGAAGGTGCAATTCTTAAAGCCAGTATGGTTATTTCCGGTGATGTTGCCAGTGATCGTGCAAATGTTGAGCAGGTTGCCGAAGCAACGGTTGATTGCCTGCTACAGTCTGTACCCGGTTCCCTGGCTGGGGTTGTCTTTCTTTCCGGCGGCCAGGGCGATGAAGAAGCAACAGCTCACCTGGATGCAATGAATAAACTGGGAATATTCCCCTGGCCGCTGAGTTTCTCATACGGCCGGGCTTTACAGCATCCGACCCTGGTTGAATGGGGCCCGGATATTGTTGGCAATATCAGTAGCGCCCAGGCCAAGCTGTCTCATCGTGCACGCATGAACGGTCTGGCAACCCTGGGTCAGTATGAGGCAAGCATGGAACCCGGTTAAGACCTGGTTACCTGTATGACAGCAGCACTTAATAAGTAGATCTTGTTATGAATGAAGATAGTAAGGGATTTGGAAAAACACCCAATCCAAAAGACGACACAGCCCTGCGCGAAGCAGCACTGGAATACCACCTTAAGCCGACACCCGGGAAAATCCAGGTGGTGGCAACCAAGGCGCTAACCACACAGAAAGACCTGGCGATGGCTTATTCCCCGGGTGTGGCGGCGGCATGTGAGTTGATTGAGGCCGATCCGGCTGAAGTCAGCAACATGACCTCCCGCGGCAACTTGGTCGCAGTTATCACCAATGGTACCGCGGTGCTGGGTCTTGGTGATATCGGTCCACTGGCTTCCAAGCCGGTGATGGAGGGCAAAGGTGTATTGTTCAAGAAGTTTGCCGGGATTGATGTTTTCGACATTGAGATTGAAGAAAAAGATCCTGAAAAACTAATCGAGATTATTGCTGCCCTCGAACCGACATTTGGCGGTATTAACCTGGAAGATATAAAGGCACCTGAGTGCTTCCGGGTTGAAACTGAGCTGAAACAGCGGATGAAAATCCCGGTCTTTCATGATGACCAGCACGGTACCGCAATTATTTCAGCGGCAGCAATGCTGAATGCATTGCGGTTGACAGGTAAAGCCATTGAGGAAATAACCCTGGTTGCCTCGGGTGCAGGTGCAGCCGGGATTGCCTGTCTGGAACTGCTGGTGGACCTGGGGATGCGTCGGGAGAACATTATTGTCTGTGACTCTCGCGGGGTGATATATGTCGGCCGTGATGTTGATATGGATGAACGCAAAGCCCTGTTTGCCCGCACTGGCGATGACCTTAAAACCCTGGGTGATGCCATTGTTGGTGCAGATGCTTTCCTTGGTGTTTCTATTGGTGGCCTGCTGAAACCGGAAATGGTTGCAGCTATGGCCGATGCGCCAATCATTTTTGCATTGGCAAACCCCAACCCGGAAATCCGTCCGGATGAAGCACGCGCGGTAAAACCGGATGCAATTATCGCAACCGGGCGCTCAGATTTCCCCAACCAGGTTAATAATGTGCTTTGTTTTCCGTATTTGTTCCGTGGAGCGCTGGATGTTGGTGCAACGGGGATCAATAAAGAAATGGAGCTGGCCTGTGTTAAATCGCTGGCAAAGCTGGCGCGAATGGAATCGGGTGATTTAGGTACGACCTATAGCGGCGAGACATTGTCATTCGGTCCGGAGTACTTAATTCCCAAGCCCTTTGATCAACGCTTGCTGGTGCATTTGGCACCTGCAGTTGCCCAGGCGGCAATGGACAGCGGTGTGGCCACAAGGCCCATCGAAGACATGCAGGCTTATAAGGAAAAGCTCAGCCAGTTTGTGTATCGTTCCGGCCTGCTGATGAAACCGGTATTTGATGCCGCGCGTCGGGATCCCAAACGGGTAGTTTTTGCCGAGGGTGAAGAAGCCGTTGTCTTGCGCGCGGTACAAACCCTGGTAGATGACAATATCGCAATTCCTTTGCTGGTGGGTCGACCCGCAGTTATCGAACACCAGGTTGAACGGCTGGGCCTGCGGATCCGTCAGGGTGTTGATTTTGAAGTCACCAACCCGGCGTCGGATCCGCGCTATGAAGATTACTGGAAAACCTATCACCGAATTATGCAGCGACGTGGTGTTTCCCCTGATACTGCTAAAGCAATAGTTCGTACACGTAGCAGTGTGATTGCCGCATTGATGGTGGAGCGCGGTGAAGCTGATGCGCTGATTACCGGTGTTGTCGGACGCTTCCAGCGAAAGCTGGATTACATCATGGATGTTATCGGCAAGCACCCCGGTTACAGCACCCTGGCATCGGTGGCGGTTTTGACTAGTGCCCAGGGATCAGTATTTATAGCTGACAATCATGTGAATGAAAATCCGGATGCTGAAACCATAGCCGATATCTGTCTGATGGCGGTCGAGAAAGTCCGCCTGTTTGGGATAAAACCCAAGGTTGCGCTAATATCGCATTCAACATTTGGTTCGCATCAGGATGAAAGCTCGGCTAAAATGAGAAAGGCGCTGGAGATTATCCGCCAGCGAGCCCCTGATCTTGAAGTCGATGGAGAGATGCCGGCAGATGTGGCATTATCACCGGACTACCGGAAAGTGATTTTCCCGAACAGCCGTCTTCGCGGGCGGGCTAATCTGTTAATTATGCCAAGCCTGGATGCTGCACATGTCGCAGTAAATTTGACCAGGGTAATGACGGATGCTGTGAGCATCGGTCCGATCCTGATGGGCAGTGCAAAACCTGCACATGTGCTCTCGCCGTCAGCTACTGTCCGACGGGTAGTGAATATGACTGCCATCGCTGTAGTAGAAGCGCAGCAGGTAAGCCAGGGGACCTTTGGTTTCTTGCCGGATAGTTAATTAAATTTGAGTGGCTGTTCCCATAAAGTCACCATAAGAACCTCTGCTTTATGCAGGACTCGGAAACGAAGTTCTGTATAAATCAGAGGTTCACTCATTTGAATTCAGTGCCTTTTTGAAGGCCGGGAAGGAGCTCTTGATGGGCGCAAAAAAAGATTTTCTAGATACCGATATAGATCAGCTGGAAACTCGGGAGTGGCTGGAAGCTATCGAATCCATCATCCGTAAAGACGGGCCTGAACGGGCACATTTTATTATTGAAAAACTGGTTGACCAGACGCGTCGTTCAGGTGGCCACCTGCCGTATGTTGCAACCACGGCCTATATCAATACTATTCCTGTCGGCCATCAACCCCCGTTACCCGGCGACCGGGAAATGGAACGGAAAATTCGCTCTATGATCCGCTGGAACGCGATGGCAATGGTTCTGCGTGCGAGCAAACGCGGTGGTGAGCTGGGTGGGCATATCGCCAGCTTTTCTTCTGCTGCAACACTTTACGATGTTGGGTTTAATCATTTTTTCCGTGGTGCAGATCATGTCGGTGGCGGTGATTTACTCTACCTTCAAGGTCATTCATCCCCGGGATTTTATGCCCGCGCTTTCCTTGAAGGACGGATTAGTGAGGAGCAACTCGATCACTTCCGTGAAGAAGTCGATGGCAAGGGTCTGTCTTCCTACCCGCATCCCTGGCTGATGCCGGACTTCTGGCAGTTCCCTACTGTTTCCATGGGCCTGGGTCCAATATCGGCTATTTACCAGGCGCGTTTCCTTAAATACCTTCACAATCGCGGCATTGTTGATACCAGCGACCGTAAGGTCTGGTGTTTTATCGGCGATGGTGAAACCGATGAACCGGAATCCCTGGGCGCTATTTCGCTGGCAGGACGGGAAAAACTGGATAACCTGATTTTTGTGATTAACTGTAATTTGCAGCGACTGGATGGTCCGGTGCGCGGCAACGGTAAAATCATCCAGGAACTGGAAGGTGAATTCCGTGGCTCCTGCTGGAATGTGATTAAAGTGATCTGGGGATCTTACTGGGATCCGCTGCTGGCACAGGATACCAAGGGTTTTTTACGGCGGCGTATGGAAGAGGCCGTTGATGGTGAGTACCAGAACTATAAGGCCAAGGGCGGTGCATATTCACGTGAGCATTTCTTTGGCAAGTACCCGGAACTTAAAGAAATGGTTGCAAAGATGTCGGATCGGGATATCTGGCGGTTAAATCGCGGTGGTCATGACCCACAGAAAGTTTATGCGGCCTATGAACAGGCGGTTAAACATACCGGCCAGCCTACAGTGATTCTTGCGAAAACCGTAAAAGGTTACGGCATGGGTGAATCCGGTGAAGCCCAGAACGCCTCCCATCAGCAGAAGAAGATGGATATGGATTCGGTACGCCAGTTCCGGGACCGTTTTAATGTGCCCATTAGCGATGATGAAATTGAAAATATTCCCTTTTATCATCCGGGTGAAGACAGCCCTGAAATTGCCTACATGCAGGAACGTCGCCAGCAATTGGGTGGTTACCTGCCAAAACGCATTGATAATGCCCCGGCGTTGCCGGCACCGTCGTTGTCCGCCTTTGATTCCGTTATGCAGGCCACCGGTGAGCGTGAAATATCGACAACAATGGCATTTGTGCGTTTACTTGCCATTATCTTGCGAGATCCGGAACTGAAAGATTTTGTGGTGCCTATCGTCGCCGATGAGGCACGTACTTTTGGTATGGAAGGCATGTTCCGCCAGTTGGGTATTTATTCATCTGTAGGCCAGTTGTATGAACCGGTTGATTCCGATCAGCTGATGTTCTACAAAGAAGATGTCAAAGGACAGATCTTGCAGGAAGGGATTACCGAAACCGGCGCCCTGTCTTCCTGGCTGGCAGCAGCGACCTCCCATGCCAGCAACCAGCAGCAGATGATTCCGTTTTTTATCTATTATTCCATGTTCGGTTTCCAGCGTTTTGGGGACCTCGCCTGGGCTGCAGGCGATATGCGTGCACGCGGTTTCCTTATCGGCGGCACATCAGGCAGGACTACCCTGAACGGTGAAGGTTTGCAGCATGAAGACGGGCACTCGCAGGTGCTGGCAGGCACCAACCCGAATTGTATTACTTACGATCCAACCTTCGCTTATGAACTGGCCGTCATTATCCAGGATGGTATGCGGCGCATGTACCAGGAACGCGAAGACAAATTCTATTACATCACCGTCCTCAACGAAAACTACTCACACCCGGCAATGCCCGAAGGCTCTGAGGAAGGTATTCGCAAAGGTCTGTATTTGTTCCGTGCCGCTAGTGAAGGACAGCACCGGGTGCAGCTAATGGGTAGTGGTTCAATCCTGCGGGAAGTGATTGCAGCAGCCTCCATCCTTGAGCAGGAATTTAATGTGGCCGCAGATATCTGGTCGGCGACCAGCTTTAATGAACTGCGTAAAGACGGTTTCAGCGCTACCCGGCATAATCGCCTGAATCCTGAGAGGGAACCACAGATCCCCTGGGTAACCAGGTGCCTGCAGGACTATCAGGGGCCGGTGGTTGCGGCGACTGATTATGTGCGTAATTTCGCGGATCAGATCCGCGCCTTTATTCCACAGCGTGATTTTATGGTTCTTGGTACGGATGGTTTCGGCCGCTCTGATACCCGCAACAGCCTGCGGCGCTTCTTTGAAGTCGATCGCTACAATGTCGCTTACGCCGCCTTATTTGCCCTTTACCGCCAGGGTGAATTTTCACAATCGGAATTATTGGCCGCACGGGATAAACTGAAAATCAACCCGGGCACTCCCGATCCATGGACTGTTTAAGGGCAGGAGTCTGAGATGAGTAATACGATAGAAATCAGGATTCCCGATATCGGCGACTTTGATGGTGTAGATGTCATTGAAGTGCTGATGGCTGCGGATCAGGAAGTCGCAAAAGAAGAGTCTTTGCTAACCCTTGAGAGTGACAAGGCCACGATGGAAATCCCATCACCTGAAAGCGGGGTGATAACAGATATCCGGGTTGCCGTTGGTGACGTTGTTAAAGAGGGTGATGTGGTTGCCATCTTGCAGGTGAGCACCGGCTCAGGGGAAACCCCTTCAGTGGAAGATGCGGTAGTGGAAGCTGAACCGGCAGTAAAAGAGCCGGTAGAGATAAAAGCTGAAGTTGCTGTAGCAGCACCGGCAGTTGAAACACCGCAGCCTGTGGCAACACCAGCCCCTGCAGTATCTGTGCCGACAGGCAGTTTGCCGCATGCCAGTCCGGCAGTTCGTCGCTTTGCACGTGAACTGGGCGCTGATCTTCAGCGGGTGACCGGTAGTGCTCGGGCAGGACGAATTACCCGGGATGATGTTAAGGCCTTCGTGAAGCAGGCTTTAAGCAGCGGTACGCAGATCGCACCACAGGCAACAGGCATGCCCTTCGACCTGCCGCCTCTGCGTGAAATAGACTTCAGTAAGTTTGGTGAAATCGAAACACTAGCACTAAGTCGAATTCAAAAACTTTCGGGGTCATTCCTTGCCCGCAACTGGATCAGCATCCCGCATGTGACCCAGTTTGATGAAGCTGATACCACTGAAATGGAAGCCTTCCGTAAGGCCAATCAGGAACTGGCGCGTGAACGGGGTACTAAGCTGACCCCATTACCCTTCATGATAAAAGCCTGTGTGGCAGCATTAAAACAGTTCCCCCGTTTTAATGCCTCCTTAAGTATTGATGGCGAAAGCCTGGTGCTGAAAAATTATTTCCATATCGGTATCGCAGTCGATACCCCGGATGGCCTGGTGGTACCGGTACTCCGCGATTGTGATCAAAAAGGTCTGCTGGAGCTGGCTGAAGAGCTGGCTGAAGTCAGCCAGCGTGCCCGGGACGGAAAATTGCTGCCAAGGGATTTCCAGGGTGGTTGCTTCTCAATTTCCAGCCTCGGTGGCATCGGTGGGACAGCCTTTACACCGATCATTAATGCGCCGGAAGTTGCAATCCTGGGGGTTTCACGCTCCTATATGAAACCCTTATGGAATGGTATGGAGTTCCGTCCGCGGCTGATGCTGCCATTGTCCTTGTCTTATGACCACAGGGTCATTGATGGCGCTTCGGCGGCAAGATTTACCCGCTATCTGGCTGATATGATGGCCGATATACGCCGGGTTATGCTCTAGTAGGTTTGATGACAGCAGAACCCAACATTGCGGTAAAGAAAACCTCAAGGATCATGGCCTGGCTGGCGATTGCCTCTCTATTGCTGGCGCTGACCTGGATGTTTGATTTTCTCGGGGCCAGGAATTCTTCACAGCAACTGCGGGTCACTGGTAGCACAGTTATTATTCCGGCTGATCGCCAGGGGCATTATCGCGCTAAAGGTGAAATTAACGGTGCTGCCGTCGTGTTTTTGCTCGATACCGGTGCCACGGATGTGGCCGTGCCAGAGAAGCTGGCGCACCAGCTCGGCCTGATTAAAGGACCACAGATCCAGATGCAAACAGCCAATGGTATCTCTCGCGGCTACCTGACCCGGATTGACCGGGTTCGGCTGGGCTCGATAGAGGTCAATAATGTACGTGCGGTCATCACTGCCGGACTGGAAGGTGACGCTTTGCTGGGCATGAGCTTTTTGCGCCACTTGAACTGGCAGCACACAAATAATGAGTTAATACTGAGTCCTCAGGAATAAACATGATAGACACAATTAAAATTCTGGTTCCCGATGTGGGCGACTTTGATAATATCCCGGTGATTGAAGTACTGGTCAGCGCGGGTGACCAGGTTGTCGCGGAGCAATCATTGATCACCCTGGAAAGTGATAAAGCCACCATGGAAATTCCCGCACCAAAGGCAGGAAAAATACTCAGCCTCGATGTTGCCCTCGGTGATGAAGTTAATTTAGGTGACGTGATAGCTACACTGGAAGTGACTGAAGCAACTGCAGTGCAGGAAACATTAGAACTCGGAAGTATGGAGTCTGCGACTGAAACAGTTGAAACAGTTGAAACAGTTGAAACAGATGAAATATTGGCAGAAATAGTTGAAGAAACTGTCGAAGAAGTAATAGATCCTGCTGCTGATTATGATTATGACCTGGTGGTTCTTGGTGCCGGTCCCGGTGGTTATACCGCAGCATTCCGGGCGGCTGACCTGGGTCTTAAAGTGGCTCTGATTGAACGCTATGCAACACTCGGTGGCGTTTGCCTGAATGTTGGCTGCATCCCATCCAAGGCATTGCTACATACTGCCAGGGTTATAGATGAGGCAGAATCCATGGCGGCCCACGGACTGCATTTTGGTGAGCCTGAAATTGATATCGAACAGTTGCGCACGTGGAAAGTTTCGGTTGTTTCCCAGTTGACCGGCGGCCTGGCTAATATTGCCCAACAACGAAAAATTACTGTGATTACCGGTCATGGCCGGTTTACCGACGGGCATAACCTGATGGTTGCCGGTGAAGGTGGTCTCAAAGCGGTCAGTTTTGCCCACTGCATAATCGCTGCCGGCTCGCAATCGGTGAAACTGCCCGGTCTCCCCTGGGGCGACCCGCGGTTGATGGATTCAACCGATGCCCTGGAACTGGAAGAAATCCCCCAACGCCTGCTGGTAATCGGCGGCGGAATTATTGGCCTGGAAATGGCGACGGTTTATCAGGCTCTGGGTAGCCAGGTTACTGTGGTTGAAATGCTCGACCAGTTAATTCCCGGTGCCGATAAAGATTTAATTCGCCCATTGCAAAGACGCCTGAAAGGGCGCCTTAACAACATCTTTTTAAATACCCGGGTGGAAAAAGTTGAGGTGGGAGAGGACGCATTAAGTGTTCACCTCAGTGGCAAGAATGTACCCGCGAAACTTGATTTTGACCGGGTACTTGTTGCCGTCGGCCGTACACCAAATGGTAAGCTGATTGGTGCTGATAAAGCCGGGGTGACAGTGGATGAGCGCGGTTTTATCCCGGTCAATAAACAGATGCAAACCAACCAGCCACATATTTTTGCGATTGGTGATATCGTCGGCCAGCCGATGCTGGCACATAAAGCGACTCACGAAGCTAAAGTTGCAGCGGAAGTCTGTGCGGGTGAAAAATCGTTTTTTGATGCACGAGTCATTCCATCCGTCGCTTATACGGATCCGGAAATCGCCTGGGTCGGCGTAACTGAAATCGAAGCGAAAGATAAGGGAATAGACTACAAGGTCGGTAAATTCCCCTGGGCTGCCTCCGGCCGTGCCCTGGGTATTGCCCGTAGCGAAGGTTTTACCAAACTGTTATTCAACCCGCAAACCAACCAGGTCATTGGTGCCGGGATAGTTGGTGTAAATGCCGGCGAGTTGATTTCAGAATGTGCACTGGCCATCGAAATGGGTGCGGAAGCGGCTGATATCGGCTTAACCATCCACCCGCATCCCACCCTTTCAGAAACGGTGGCAATGGCAGCAGAAGCCTTTGAAGGCACGATTACTGACCTGTATATGCCGAAACGAAAATAAATATTTCGTGAGAATAAAGTCGTACAATGTATCCGGCTTATTTTTGTCTTGTTACCATTCTGTCTGGCTCCAGTTGATTACCGCGCCGTGGGAACTTTTGCTAGAATGCACGCCAAATCAGGATGGACTGTCAGGGGAATCACACATGGAATCCAATCGTAAGTTATCGGAAAGCGCTTAACATGAAAAATTCACTGGCATCACCACTTAACCTGCCCTGCGGGGTTTTCATTCCTAACAGATTTGGCAAAAGCGCTATGACCGAGGGGCTGGCCGATGCCAATGACAACCCCACCGAAGCGCTGATCAAGCTCTATCGCACCTGGTCAGATGGCGGTGCCGGGCTGCTGATGACCGGGAACGTGATGGTTGATCGACGTTACCTGGAGCGCGCCGGCAATGTGGTACTGGAAGATGACCAGGCCATGCCGCTGTTGCAACGCTGGGCCAGGGAAGGCACTCGTGGAGGTAACCAGCTTTGGATGCAACTCAGCCATCCCGGGCGACAGTGCCCGCGAATGGTCAATAGCCAGCCACTGGCGCCCTCTGAGGTTCAGCTAAAATTGCTGGGCAACTTCTCCAAACCACGGGTGATGACGGAAGCAGATATCGAAGATGTTATTCAACGATTTACCCTCTCAGCTTCGCTGGCGAAACAGGCGGGATTCACTGGCATTCAGATCCATTGTGCACATGGTTACCTGATCAGCCAGTTTCTGTCACCATTGATCAACCACCGCGATGACCAGTGGGGAGGATCACTGGAGAATCGTGCGCGTCTGGCACGGTGTATTATCCGCTCTGTCAGGGAGGCGGTTGGGCCGGAATTTCCGCTATCTGCAAAACTGAATTCCGCAGATTTTCAGAAAGGCGGCTTCAGCTTCGATGACTGCATCACTGTTGCCAGGTGGCTGGGCGAGGATGGCCTTGACCTGTTGGAGATTTCCGGCGGCACCTATGAACAGGCAAGCATGCTCGATCTGGATACTGCCGAAGTTCGCGAAAGCACCCGTCAACGTGAAGCCTATTTTCTTGAATACGCGAACAAAATTCACGAGTCGGCACAAATCCCGCTGATGATAACTGGTGGATTTCGCAATCGAGACCTTATGGAAAACGCCGTCAATTCCGGTGAGGTCGATCTGATTGGCCTTGCGAGGCCTCTTTGCACACAACCGGATGCACCAAAGCAACTGATCAGCCAATCAATCGACACTGTCGACCTCTTCGAGAACGGCCTGGTCCTCGGTAGTGGCTTCTGGGGCAATAACAGCAGTTCAAGCATGGTTAAATCAATTAATGCCTTTGGTCAGCTTGGGTTTTATTATTGGCAAATTATTCGATTATCCAATGGCTTACCGGCGGAACCCAAGCTGGGTGTTTTGAAGGCATTCACCAGGCATATGCTCAATGATTTCCGGCTTAACCAGCGGCGCAAAAAAGCCGGCAACAAGGCGTAGCCGAATATTTGGTGGCAATACCAGATGCGCCAAAGCTACGGTAATAACCGGTGCCATCACACTAAATCAGTGTTTGGGGGGTGCACATTCGATGATCAGCGCAAAGAAATATGAGGGTCTGGCAGCTCTTCACGCCTGTCCATCACGGCGAAGAATTCTGTCACTTTCCTTGGCTCTCCCTTGACCTCAATGTCGCCGCTGTCAATACCGCTCTGCCAGGTTTCCTCGCCGAGGAAAATCCGGTTGCCAAATTTGCGGGTCATAGTAACCATGGCATCGGCCACAGACGGCAGTTCTTCCATAATTTCCAGCACACTATTGCGTAGCGTAAGCGTGAACTTCTCCCCAGTGTCCGTGAAGCTGAAGCTGAGTGTGCTGCGCTTGCCATTCGCACGTTCTGGATTGATGCTGTAGCGCAGGTTGTCAAAAATAATAGCAGTTTCCGCGGTCTCGATCGAAAAGATCTGCTTCAGGATCATGTCCTGCAGGGCGCGGACAGGGGTTTTACCTTCGATCTCGAGCGCACCCGTCAGATAGAAGCCACGCAGACTGCTGCTAGTCTGGGCATAACCGAGTACGCGCAACGCTGCCGCCTTGAGATATCGCGCCTGCCAGCCTTCCTTGTTGATGCGAATCAGCGGGGTTGTTAGCTCAGCGGCCCATTGCGCATCGCCATCAAAGAAGGTTTTCTCAGCTTCGGCAAACACCTTGTCACGCCCGCCCATTTCTCGATATCCCTAGGGCGCGTGCCCCGCAGGGAATGCAGTTGTGGAAATGTCGGGCCCTGGATTTCGTCGCCTGTGAAAGGAACTTTCTGATCGGGCATGTAAATACCCATATGGCTGGCAGATTCGCCGCCTGTGTGAAAGAAGATAAAGCGGTAAACCCGCCAGCGTCATCTCCGTTTCGCCTTCCAGCGAAATGGGCGTGTTCGGTGGAATAAAGCCACCCGTGCCCCTGACATTAAACCCACAACAGCCGACATGGTACTGCTGGTCCTCGGCACCTTTGGGCAGCATCACTCCTTACATATAGCCTGCCCGCAACCCCATGAGCGGACCAGTCGCCAGATTCTCCAGAACGGTTTCACGCATCAGGTTTTCACTGGCGATAACCTTGACCTTGCCGCTGGCGGCGTCCTCGCGTGAAATAAACACGGCCGCACCGTTGGTACGATCGGCATGGTGATGGGTATAGATCACTGCCCCGATCGGTTTGTCAGTCATTTCTTTTAACCGGTCCACAACGACCTGTGTATGCTCGATCGCAACCGTGGTGTCGATAACCACCAGGCTGTTGTCACCTTCGGTGATGATGGGATTTCCAAAGCCATGATTGGGGGGTGTTGAAACTCCAGATCTTGTACGAACCAACCTGAATAGCTTCTTCTTTGAACAATCGTGCGTGATCGATATAGTTCTGTGGCGCGGAGAATGGTACGAAGTATTTTTCCGGGCGTGGTGGTGGCGCATTCTCGGCCATCACGTTCCCGAAAACTGACGAAACCAAGAAAAGCGTAATGAGTATATTCTTGCTCACCTGAGACTCCCTTTAATAGTCTTTAGCCGATTGATATAAAGTTGTTTCCAGACTCGGGCGTAGTGTTTTTTAACGGGCTTACTGTTGTTACCCCTTGTCGAAAACCGCATTCTCAAGATTCTGAAACTCTTCTTCCATATACTGCGCCAACACGTCCAGGTCTTCCATGTCCTGGGTGGCGACAATCCCGAAATGCAGCTTGCCTCCATAGCTGAACAGCGTGATGTTCATGCGCAGGCCGGGTATCAGGGTGCTGATCGGATACATCTGTTCCAGCATCGCGCCTTTAAGATATAGCTTCTCTTTTGATCCCGGCACATTGGAAACCAGCGTGTGGCCATTTGCCCATAGCGTGTCACTGAGTCCCGTTTTTTCAATCAGTTCGCTGAACATGGCCGACAGGATGGTATATTGTTCAACCGAAGAGCCTCGCACACCATCAATCTGATTCCTGACATTGCGCAGGGTGAAGCCGATTTCACGTAAACGCACGAATGGATCGTCGGTCGGTTCCGCCAGCTTAACCAGGACGATACCAACGCTGTTACCGTCTTTATCGTCACCGTCTTTTCGCAGGTTGACTGGCATCTGGATCGTAATCGGCTGATCGAGAGTAATCCCCTGTTCCTCAAGGTAGCGGTGTAGTCCACCATCAATGCAGGTCAGCGCAACGTGGTTCAGCGTGGAGCGTGTCGCTTTGCAAATTCGCTTAACCTTTGCCATCGACACCCATGAAGTACCCAGGCAGCGGCCCGGGGAGGCGCTTCCGGTCATTGGTGTGTTTGTATGCGCGCTAAACGGCAAAGTGGCGGCATTGTGGGTGATACCAATAAATTCCAGGTATTGTTGTGCTGTAAGCTTGGCAATGCCACCGGTTGTGAGCAGTTGATCCCAGGCTTGTTTTGTCAGGCTACCAAGCATGTTGCCAACAGAGGAATTAACCTCTTTCTCCTTCGGTCTGTTTCTTGGTGGTAGCGTCCAGATGGGTCGCAGTTGCCGGTCTTCAGGTGAATTGCTGAACGTTCGGTTCAGCCAGGAAGTCATAGTCATACCATCGGCATAGGCATGGTGTAACTTGATATAAATCGCAAACTTACTGCCCTTGATCCCATCGATCAGGTGAAACTCCCAGAGTGGCTTGGATCGGTCCATTAACGGCTCATGCAATCGGGTTACGAACTCCTTTACATCTTCCCAGGCGATGACTTTTTCCGGCCTGTGATAGAACACGTGCTCGTCGATATCGAAGTCTGAACAGGGCGTCCAGTGAGGCCCCTTCCAACCAATGAGGTTGATCACCAGGTTAAATGGTTCAGTTGGTTTGTCATGGGATTTCAGTTCCTCAACCAATTTACCGGCAAAGTTGGCCGGACATTTTGTCGGTTTTTTACAAAGCAGCAGCCCTGCGACATGCTTGGGGCTGTCTTCCGACTCGGTAAGAAAGAAGGCAAGGTCAAGAACGGACAATTTCCTCATTAAAACATTTCCTGTTGAGTATAATTAAATGGCACCTTCATTTCTCCTTTGTAGTGCGTTCATAGTGTTGCATACGATAAGTCCTGGGTGATATCCCGGTCCAGCGCTTGAAGGCATGAGTGAAATTTGCCGGTTCGGAATAACCGAGCAGCTCGGCAATTTGATCAAGCCTGAAGTTGGTGGTCAGCAAATAATCCCGGGCCAGACCAAATCGAATCTCGTTAACCAGTTCTTGATAGTTGGTGTTGTGCGCAGCCAGGTGGCGACGCAAGGTACGTGAAGACTTGTGCATTTGTTCAGCAATAGTTCCGATATCTGGAAAGTAACCCGGCTTTGCAAGGATCGCGTATCGCACGTCATCTATCAGGTTACTTTGCTTGCTGAGCCCGGAAATCAGTAATTCGCATTGCTGGATACAGAGTTCTCTCGACTCCTTGCTGGTGTCGCTGACGCTTCTGTCCAATACCTCATCAGGCATCACTATTTCGTTGAATGGCATACCAAAATTAACCGGGCAGTCAAAATGCTTCACATAGCAGGAGGGGGATTTACCCCCAAGATGGACAAAGTTAATTTCAACAAGGGGTAACTTGTCACGCACCAGTTCCTGGTAGATAAGGTAGACGGCGGAGACTTCACGGTCGGACATCACGTTTAACAAGTCCCCATAATCCAGCAACGGTGCCATCCGGTGAGTTGCGGTGCCTCCTTCCTCAATCAGTTCGTGCTTAAAACCAGTAAATGAAAGGTCGATAAGCCGCAGGCCCAACAGAATAGCTTGACGCAGGTTCCTTGCGCCCATCATCGCAAAACCGAACATCCCGTAGTCGGCAAGGTGTATCTGGCTTCCTATCGCAAGCCCCAGATACCGGTCATCACCCAGTTCGCGAATGTTTCGACAAAATCGCAATAACTGCTCAAGATAGATTCGTGAACTGCTGTCCCGCAATGTCAGCTTGCTGATTCCGGTACCAATCAGGCATTGATCCAGATTTAGCGAATGGCTATCGATATAACGCAACGGTGCGGCCAGGCTGGAAACGGAATGTTGGATCTGACGGTCAGATGGCATGGCCAGGATAAACTCTTATCACAAGGTGGATATATTAGGACAGCTGTCCGATATTCACAAGCTTTTAGCTGTACTAAACATTCTTCGTATTCTTAGTCAATTATATTATGACTGTCTTGAATTTATATCTATGAAGTTTGGAGAAACCCATGTCACAAGAACGCAAAGTGCTGGTTTATGGCGCAAATGGTTATACCGGCAAGCTGGTTGCTGAAAGCCTGGCAAATCGAAATATTCCTTTTTACATGGCGGGCCGCAGCCAGGACAAGCTCGAAAAAGCGCTGGAAGTTGTGCAGGAGCGCCATGGTGCTCCTGTCGATGCCGAAATTGTAACTGCATCCAACGATCCTGATGAGTTACGGCCATTGTTTGAGCAAGTGGACGTGGTCATCAATGTTTCCGGCCCGTTCATGCAAATCGGTTGGCCGATTGTTGAAACGGCCCTGGAAATGAACTGCCACTACCTGGATACCACCGGTGAACAGGACTGGACGGATGCCATCAAGCAAAAATATGGCCAGGAGTTTGAGGAAAAGGGTTTATTACTGTCTCCAGCCTGCTCCTACATGTGGGCCGCAGGTGCGATGGCAGCGGAGATCGTATTGGAAACCGAAGGCATTGACAGCCTGGATATCGTCTACCAAATTGATCACGGCCTGCCATCCGAGGCCTCCACCAAGTCATTTTTACGCATGGTCTGCAATGATGTCTCGCAGTACTACCTGGAGTTGAACGAGTTTAAGACGTGGCCCAACGATGAGATCGTTGATGCAGTTGTACCTTACCGTGGTTCTACGCTTGCCGCTCACCCCTGGGGCGGTGCCTGTGAACCAATTTGGTACAAAGACGACCCCCGCGTGCGCAATTGCAAAGTCGTCACGGCTATTGG